>CAZNIP010000004.1:0-66387 GCA_964573115.1 uncultured Desulfohalobiaceae bacterium
ACAGAATGCCGCTTTACCTGGGCTCCCTGGCCAATCGGCAGGGCCGGGTCATCGGCACCAACCTGGCCGGGGGATCGGCCACTTTTCCCGGGGCTGTGGGCAACTTCTGCCTGAAGATGTTCGAGATCGGGGTGGCCTCGGCCGGCCTGACATCGGCCTCGGCCCGCAGGGCAGGCTTTGACCCGGTTGCCTCGGTGGTGGTCCAGTCCGACCGGGCTCATTTCTACCCCACCAACCAGCTCATGTACCTGCGCCTCATCGCCGACCGAACCTCACGCAGGGTTCTGGGGATCCAGGCCGTGGGGGGACAGGGGGACGCGGTCAAGGCCAGAGTGGACGCCGTGGCCGCGGCCATGCATTCCAGGGCTTCTGTTGCTGACATCGCCTGCCTGGAGGTGGCCTATGCCCCGCCTTTTGCCTCGGCCATGGATATCGTCAACAATGCGGCCAACGCCCTGGAGAACATCCTCAATGGCTTCAACGACCCCATCGACGCGACCGAGTTTCTTCACCGGCTGGAACATCGAGAAGGCCGGGTCCTGGATGTTCGGGGCACCAGGGAGTCCCAGCCTTTTGTGGACCGCTTCGGGGAGCACTGGCTGAACATTCCCCAGGCTGAGCTGGGGTCCAGAATCAAGGAGATCAATCCGGACGAACCGCTGATGCTTTTGTGCGACACCGGTCCCCGGTCCTATGAGGCCCAGCTCGTGCTCCGGGCCAACAACATCACCAAAACCAAAAACCTTCAGGGCGGGTTCGGGATGATCAAGGCCAGTGCTCCGGACTTCGTCCCCAAGACGTTAACGCGCGCGGCTCTGAGCCGCGCTCGTTCACTTTTTGGGCTCAACCCTACAATCAATCGGGGCCGCCTTCAGGCGGCCCCGACTCATTGAAGGAAGCTGTATGACCTTGAGATCTTTTTGCACGTCCGCTCCTAGGTCTCCTGGTCATCAGACACCGTGCTGCTGCAGGAGATCCCGAACCTGCGCATGCGGTTCCAGACCGTGGTCCTGGAGATGCCGAGCAGCCTGGCCGCCTCTGACCTGTTGCCCCCGGTCCTCTTCAGGACGGTCACCAGCTCCTGCTTTTTCTTCTCCGATGTGGTCATGGGCTGGAACTGGACCGGTGATTCGTCCTGGAGCTTGGGCTTGACCACGGTCGGCAGGAGATGCTCGGGCTGGATCGTAGTCTGGTTGCAGACCACGAAGGCGTATTCAAAGACGCTCTTGAGCTCACGGATGTTTCCAGGCCATTGATATCCATAGAGGATATTCATGGCCTCCCGGCTGATGCCCTGGACGTTCTTGCCGGTCTTGGCCTTCAAGCGGTGGAAGAACGTCTCCGCCAGGAGGGGAAGGTCGTCCAGCCTTTCCCTCAGAGGCGGGAGGTGGATGGGAATGACGTTGACCCGGTAGTAGAAGTCCTCCCTGAACATTCCGGCCTGGACCAGCTCGTGGAGGTCCTTGTTCGTGGCCGTGATGATCCGCACATCCACCGGGATGGGCCGGTGATCCCCGACCCGTTCGACGACCCTCTCCTCCAGGACCCGCAGAAGCTTCACCTGGGTTGACAGGGGGATGTCCCCGATCTCGTCCAGGAAGATGGAACCCCCATGGGCAGCCTCGAATCGACCTTCCCGGCTGGTCATCGCCCCGGTGAACGCCCCCTTGACGTGCCCGAAGAGCTCGCTCTCCAGGAGGGACTCCGGGAGAGCCGCGCAGTTGACCTTGATCAGGGGTTTGTCCTTTCTGTCGCTTGCCGTATGGATGGCCTGGGCCACGAGCTCCTTGCCGGTTCCGCTCTCTCCGGTGATGATCACCGGGGCGTCAGACAGCGCGGCGTTGGGAATGAGGTCGAAAACCCTCTGTATGGCGGCAGAATGACCCAGAATCCCGAACGAGGCGCCCCCCGTTCCCAGCTCCTGGCGGCAGGCCTCGAGCTGCTGCTCCTTTTCCACCACCTCGGAGAGGTCGGTCAGCGTCTCCACGGCACCGATCATGGCCCCGTCCTTGCCCGCCAGCACCGAGGCGTTCTTGAGCACAGGAATGAATCGCCCGTCCTTGTGCTGGATGGTGCAGTGGCGCATGCGGACCTTCCTGGTGCGAAACAGGGAGCACCAGTAATGCTTCTCCTCCTTCCTGACCTTCCAGCACATGTCGCAGTTGAAGATCAGGCAGGAGCTCCCCAGGATCTCCTGCCTGGAGTAGCCGGTCAGCCGTTCCATGCCGGAGTTGACGGAGACGATTTTTCCGTCGGGGCTGACAACCATGACCCCCTCGTGGATCGTGTCCACCACGGTCTTCCAGTACATGTTCAAGTCTTGTTCAAACATAACCCGTCATCTGCCTTGAATTGGACAAGTGTTCAATTCTGAATAGCATCTGAACAGCTCCTTGCCAACACCTGATCCACGAACCCTCCTGGCATTGGACAGGAAGCCTGAGATTTCAGAGGTTTGTTGTTTCTTTTCCAGATGTCCGCCCCCCCTTTCGCCCAGAGCGGGATGTTCCTCAGCTGGCATTGATATTGCTCTTTCAGGGTGCAAGGAGGTCATCCATGAGGTTTCAGCACCTCGCAGGTTATCAGGTCTTTGTCTTCTCGAGTGGTCAGGCCCTCGTGTCGCGTCCGAGAACAGAGCATAAGCTCATGAAAGTTCCAGAAACCCGACGCTCTGAACGGCCAGCAGGCCGTCCACGCCGCCAATGACGGCGAAAGCGAGCTGAAAACCGCGTTTTTCAGCGAAGCGATCTTCCGCGAAATGAATTCACATGCATTTCGCGAACATCACCCTAGGAGCGCGTGAATGACCGGATGCGGAGGACATCGTCTCGATTTGAAAGGTCTGGTGAGCCCTTTTGTCCATCTCAAGGTCATACAGCAGGTTCAAGAGCTCAACCCGGGGGACTCGCTGCATCTCGAGCATATCGACCCCGAGACCATCCACGACCTCATGGCCATTCTGAAGCACTACCCTCTTGAGCTGGGCCCGGTTACGGAAAGGGAAGGCTCCTGCGGGCTGCAAATCACCAAGAACACATCAACACCCTTGTAACAACGGAGGACAACCATGGACGTTCAAAGCATTCAAGCCGACCAGGTTCTGGACACCAGCGGATTGAGCTGCCCCATGCCCCTGCTCAAGACCAAGAAAGTGCTCAAGACCATGTCTGCTGGTCAGGTCCTGGAAATCATCGGAACAGACCCGGGATCCAAGAATGACATTCCTGAATACTGCAACAAGGGAAATGCTGAGTTCCTCGGCTTCGTGGACGAGGAAGGGGGCCGGACCCGCTACTTTGTCAAAGTCACCTGAGCTTTCAGGAGAAGAAAGATGAAATCAATCATCGTGCTCATCAAAGATCCGGAGCAGCAGTACGAGGGCCTGAGAACGAGTCTTGGGGCCCTGTTGGAGATGGCCTCGGTGTCCATGGTCGTCCTGAACCACGAAGTGGCCGACATGGATGAGGCCTACAGCGAAAACATGGAGTTCCTGGATGAAATGGAAGGGGAACGGTTCTCCAACCACCAGGCCAATGTGGACAAGTATGGGTTTCAGCCCATCACCATGGCCGAACTGGGCCGCAAGGTGAGAGAAGCGGATATCGTCATTCCTTTCTGATGGAGGAGAACTATGGATGTGCTGCATGTGTGTCGCACCGAACCGGACGAAACCGTGTCGACGCTCATTGACGAAGTGTCCGGGCCGGAGGCGGTGACCCTGGACCTCTTCAAGGAGGACGTGGACTGGAATGAGGTCGTGGACGCCATCTTCAAGGCGGACAAAGTGATCAGCTGGTGGTGAACACTGCCAGCCTGGATGGCCTCAGGGAAACCTTTAACCAGGCAGGACAGCGACAATGGCTCAATTACTCGGCATCATGGTCAGTTCGGACAAGCACCTGGACTATGTGGTCAACCTCACTCGGGCAGCCCATGCTCAGGGACACCAGGTCAAGGTCTTCTTCACCGGCAGATCGGTCCTGCTGACCCAGGAAGAGGATTTCAAGCAGCTGGTGGGCAAGGCCCTGCTCTATGTCTGCGACGTGAGCTTCCGGGCCAACGGCCTGGAAGGCAAAGAGGTCCCGGGGGTGGGGTTCAAGGAGTTCGTGACCCAGGCCCGCAATGCGGAGATGCTCGAGGAGTGCAACCGCTACCTGGTGCTTTGAAAGCCGACCCGGGCCCTGGCCTGGATGACGGAAGAAGCAAGGGAGGTGACATGAGGGCCAGGGAGATCATGGACACAACTTTTGAAACCCTGCGCCCGGACAACACTGTTGCCGAGGCGGTGCAGCGGTTTTCCGCGGTCAGCAGCACCCTGGGCCGGAAGATGTTCGGGCTCATGGTCACGGACGGCGAAGAGCGGCTTGTGGGCATGCTCTCCATGTACGACATCCTCCTGTTCATTCAGCCCAAGCATGTCCATATCTGGGGTGAAATGGACGATCTGGAGCCGACTGCGCTCTTTGACGAACTCCTGGGCAAGGTCAAGAACATTCACGTCGGGGACATCATGACCACCGACGTGGTGACCATTCACCCCGAAACCCACGTTCTGCTCATCGTCGACCTGATGCTCAAAAAGCACATCCGGCGCCTGCCCGTGGTGGACGGGGACAGCGTGGTGGGCATCGTCTATGTCTCGGATGTCTTCTATCAGCTCATGGGCAGGATCGTTGAACCCCACTCCTGACCACAGAGGGCCGGGCTATGGTCGTCATCAACAGGAAAAGCGTCCTCAGCGGCATCCTGGTGCAGGAGGTCATGCGCAGGCAGGTCGTCTCCCTGAGTCTGGAAGCCAGCATCAAGAAAGGCATCAACGCCTTGATCAAGTACAAGGTCAATGCCGTGCTCGTCACCGACCAGGGCGGGCAGCCCCAGGGGGTGGTCACGGGAACCGACCTCATGTCCGCATTTTACGCCGGACTGCCCCTGGAGATGGAGCTGGAGAACATCCTCTCCAGCCCTCCCCTGAGCTGTTTCCCGGACGATGTCCTGGAAGACGGTCTCGACCTGATGAAAGAGCACCTGGTGCATCAGGTCTACGTTCAGGGAGAGCAGCCCCGGAGGATCGTCGGCTTCCTGGCCTACTCCGACATCGTGGGCCTTTTGTACCGGACCTGCTGGGCCTGCAGGCGCAACCTCCACAAGTCCAGAGATGGTCAGAAGGACGGCGGCGGGACCAGACCCCTTCGGGTTGAGGAGGTCATGACCCGGGGGGTGGCCTCGTCCCGGACCGACCAGAGCCTGGACCAGGTCATCGAGACCCTGTCCGAAAACCGTTTCGGCGCGGTTCTGCTGCAAAATGACCAGGCCATGGCTCAAGGGGTGGTTTCCAAAACCGACCTGGTCCTGGCCTATGCCCACGGGCTCAGCCTGGGCACAAAGGCTGAGCAGATCATGAGCTCCCCAGTGCTGACCTGCGGCCAGTCCGACCTCTTGACCACGGCCCTGCAGAAAATGCTCCTCTGGGACACACGGCGGATCTTCATCGCCCAGGACGACTCCCCTTCCATTGTCGGCGTTCTGTCCCTGTCCGATGCGGCCAGATTCCGCTCCGGCTCCTGTCTGGCCTGCACAGCCGGCAGGCTGATGGCCTGAGCCTGACGGGCTGCGCCCCTTGAAAGCGCGTCACTTGCCTCTCAGACGCACTGGGCACCCCTCCGCCTTTCCCTGTCTGAGCTTTCGGAGGCTCAGGGCGAAGTCGTCATACACGGGGTCGATGTACTGATCATGGCAGGCCAGGCAGGGGCCCGGCCTGAGAATGGCCTCGAGCTCGGCCCGGGTCCAGGGTCGCCGGTCTGGCCTGGAGGCTGTGTGCAGCCGGGTTCCGTTGAGGCTGCCAAAGGCCTCGGGCGGGACATCCAGGCCAAAACCAGACCTCCTTGAATCGTACAGGGGATCGAAAGAGACCCCTTCCGGGCCAGTGAGCAGGTGCCCCTCCCCCAGGCCCAGGGCCTTGGGGTCCAGATGGCATTCAGCGCAGGTCCTGGCCGAGGGCTGGGTGGTGTGGGGGTCAAAGGTGGTCATGGCCGGAATGGTCTTCGAGGCCTCGGGCTGATGCCGGCCCTGCCGGTCGAAGACCGAGACGAAGACCTGGCAGGGGGCAAAAGGAACCACCTCTGCCCCGTCCACCCCGAGAATCGGTTGGGTCAGGCGCATGTAGGAACGGCCCTCGTTCCAGTGCCCCCTGGTCTCCTGGCCGGACAGCTTGTCCAACTGGACCTCGTCCTTTCTGTATTCCAGGTGACAGCCGTAGCACTGGGGCATGAGCCTGCTGTGGCAGGCCTGGCAGCTGAGCCGTTCGTGGCCCGGCAGGTTGTGGTGGGGTTGGGACAGGTCAGTGGACTCCATGAAAATCGGCTTCCCGTCCAGCTTGCGGAACAGGACCGCCCGGCCGTCAATGGAGCGCAGGTGGTACAGGGGGGCGGATCGCGGAGAATAGGCGATCCTGGCCCCCTTGATCCCGGGCACGGCCCGGTTCAGGCCGGCCAGGGTCACAGCCAGGCCGTCCCCGGGCCGGACAGCCTCGAACTCCGGGGCATGGCACATCTCGCAGCTGATTTCGGTCTGCTCCTCCATATACTCATGGGTCTGCCCGTCGCCCATGATCTCCAGATGGGTATGGCAGTCGATGCAGGTCAGGCCCAGATCAAAGTGGACATCGGCCGGCCCCTGGATGAAGTAGCGCCCCCCTGAGAGCCTCCTGGTCCCAGGGGCCCCCCGCACGTAGGGTGTGCCGTACCCTTCCGACTCGAACCTGCCCTGATAGGACAGACCCTGCCTGGCTGAACGGTTGTGACAGCGCAGGCAGTTGTCAGCCGGGACCCTGACCGAGAGCCGGGCATGATCGAAGGTCATCAGGGTCGGATCGTCCGCGGTGTCGCCTTTGCCGACCACATGGCAGGCCGAGCACCCCCCGCCCCGCTGGCCGATCTCCCCTTCACCTTCCCGGGGCTTCCAGAGGTGGCAGGAGGCGCACATCTTGGCGAACTGATCCTCGGCCAGACTGAGCCTGGCCGGATCCTCGAGCATCCGGGGCACATCCCGGGGCGCGGCCGCAAGCTGGCCATCGGTTTCCCAGTGATAGGAGAGGGTGTTCAAAATACCCTTGTTCGTGGCCATGATCGACGACTTGACCCTGGGCACGATCTCAGGGTGGCACTCGGCGCGGCCGCAGGTTTGCCTGGCGAAGTGAAGGTCCCCGGGGTTGATGACCATCCCGGCGTGGGCCCTCTCCTTGTCCAGAGAGCTGGGATTGCCCAGGTGGCAGACCGCGCATCCCAGGGCCGAGACCGGGTGGGACGGGTCGGGGTCGCTGACCTCAGGGTGGCAGACCAGGCAACCCTCCTGGTAGGGCTCTTCGGGCCTGGGCCGGAGCATGTCCTGGACCATGACCACCGCCCCCAGAAGGACGAAGCTCAGGAGCAGAAGGGACCCCTTCACGTCAAACCCCTCTCTGAAGGAGGACCAGACCGGTGAGCGCAGCGTAGACGCCCAGGGATCCCAAAAAGGTCAGCCTGGCAGCCTGCTCCGCCCTGCCCGACATCAAGGGCAGGCCAAGAAAGAGGGCTGCGGCGCAGGCCGGGAGCACCACCCCGGCCCACAGCGGAGGCAGGTGCTTGAGCATCTCCTGGAGTCCGAGGAAGAACCAGGGCCCGGAGGCCTCATGAATCTCGGCCTCCGGAGGCAGAGCCAGGGGCATGGGAATCATGATGGCCCCCAGGGCGCAGACCAGGAGCGCCACAGTCATGTAACGGACTCGGGGGAGCCAGGACCGGATATGGTTCTTCAGCAGCACCAGGAGGAGAAGCGGCAGCAGCCAGCAGTGCCAGAGGTATGGCGGAAAAAAGAAGTCCTGGCCGCTCCCGATGAGGAGGCGGGCCAGAGTTTCCCCCGCCAGGGGGATGGAGCTGGAGAGATTCTGCAGGATGGTGCCGGCCAGGATCCCCTCCTTGTCCCCTTTGAGCACAAAGCCGGTGAACAGGAGAAGCAGGGCCAGGGCCGAAGCCAGCCAGAGACGGGCCCATTCAGTCAGGGAAACCACCCGGTGGTTGCGGCGCAGGAAGTGGTCCAGGACATGGAGCAGGGTCAGGACCACGCAGGCCTCTCCGGACAGGAAATGGAGCCTTCGAAAGAACCACCCGAAGGGGATGCGGGTGGTGATGCTCTCCACCCGGGCAAAGACATCCCCCCAGGGGTGAAACTGAAAGGCCAGAATGAGCCCGGACCCGAGACAGAAGATGCCTGTGGCCAGGGCCATGCGCGGCAGTACCGGGCTGATCCGCCTGTGATCCTTGATCAAGGCTGCTGCTTTGCCAAAGACAGAACGGGTATGAAATGTCATCACAGGCGTTCAGATTTCGGGTGTCAGCCCTGCCTCTGGCCTGGGCTGACAGGTTCAGGGTTCAAGGTTGAGGAGGGGAAAGTTCCCGACGTGACCAGCAGGATCTCGACTCGGCCAGGTTGATCAGCCAAGAAACTTGACTCCAGAATCAAGTTTCATACGAGCCCCTGACGGGCAGAATGACCTCCAGGTCACCACTGTCAAGCCTTTGCGATTCAAGGACGGCCAGATCGGACCTGGCCGGGCCCCTGAGGCGCTTGCCCTGCAGGTCGTAGGCGCTCCCGTGGCAGGGGCAGACAAACTCTTTTTCAGCCTCATTGAAGTGGACCCAGCATCCCAGGTGGGTGCACCTGGCGGACAGGGCCTGCAGGGATTCCCCCTTGGGAATCAGGATGGCCCCGTCCCGACTGGCGAAGGGAGACAGCTCCGGGGCGGGGAACACGACCCGGCGGACGGTGCGCTCCTGCCAGGTGACAAAGCGCAGGATGGGCCAGCCCCAGAAAGCCAGCCCGGCAGCCCAGACGGTCGAGCCCAGGAGCCATTGCAGGAAGCGCTGCCTGGTCATGAGTCGTCTTCCCTCTGCTGCAAGCGGTTCGAACGGGCTCGCGGGACCTGTTCGGCGGCCAGGCCTTTCGAACCCGGGGTCTGCTTCAGGCCGGGGCCCAGGGACTCCAGGAGGCCTTGCTTCTGTTTGAAAAACCTTTGTCCGTATCCGGAGCCGGGTTCCAGGAGCCGATCCCGTTCCCGGGGGTTCAAAAGCCGCATCCCGGGCACGGCCGGGGGGCTGGGGCGCAGCAGATCGAAATCCGGCCCGGCCTCGAGCTCCCCGTCCCAGGCCAGGCCAAGCCCCGCTGCAACGGGGTTCCGATGGCAGGTTTCGCAGGGCCGGCCCTGACTGCCGGTGGTGTGGGGAACAGAAGGCATGAAGGCCCATCCAGGGGCTTGCCCGTCGCCCCGAACGGGGATCTCGCTGTCCAGGAGCACCCTGCCTGCTCGATCCACATAGGAGACCTGATACTGGTGCAGAGGCCTCATCAGGCTGATGCGATTCTGATGGTCAACTCCCAGGACCCTGTTTTCCCACCTCCTGAACCGGTAGCCTTTGAGCCACAGCCCTGTCGTTGTTTCTCCAGTGAGGAGGTCCCGGGAGGTCGGTGAACCTTCCGGATCTGCCAGGAGCCTGTTCAGTTCGGTCAACAGCCCGGGGTCGCCCTGTCTGGTCAGGTACGTCCAGACGCGAAAATCCCCGCCGTCCTGTCGCTGCAGGCTCAACCCGTAGTCATGGCCGATCCACCTGGCATGGCAGCTGCTGCAGCGCAGCCGTGAATGGACTGCGGGGTCGTGAGAGGGGCTCGTGGCACGGAAAATCGGCAGCAGCCTGTTCCTGCCCTGGCGGTCCTGGAAAGACCATGTTCCGTTCCGGTTCTGGAGACCCTCCACCTCGGGGTTCGGTCCGGCGTCGGAGAACCCGCCGTGGCAGTCCTGGCAGGTTGTACCCGGACTGTCCAGGGCAAAGGCGGCTCGGTGCCCATCCCCCATGACATCCTGCTTGTGGTGGCAGTCCAGGCAGCTCATGCCCCTTTCCTGATGGACGTCCCTGGCCAGGACATGAAAGGCCCCCTGCGGCATGTCGCGGACCGGGACCTCCCCCAAAACGGCTTCCTGGAAAAAGGAGTCGTAGTCCCGCTCAAACAGGCCGTGGCCATCCGAGCCAATGGAGTTGGGGCGATGGCACTTCAGGCATTGGGCGTCAGGAATGTCGGCTGTCAGGCCATGAACCCTGGGGTGGCCCGCGCTGGAGCGGTCGATGGACTGGTCGTTCCCGCGATAGCGGCCGTCAGCCGCATACGGCACGTGGCAGGCGGCGCAACCCCTGGCCCTGTAGGGCGGGTTCCCTGCAGCACCCACCGCACTGACGTGGCACTGCAGACACTTGCGCCGCAGGAGGTCGTCCACCAGGTCCTCGGGTTCTGCCGGGTCTGGAGGACTGTGCGGAAGGGGCTCGAGGGCCCCTCCGGCCCCGTAAACAGCGGGGACAGCCGAGGCCTGGGCCCCGAAAAGGAACCTGGTCTGGTTGATCATTCCAGCCAGGGTGAGGTGCAGGCTGGTCTGAAACGTCTCCACGTCGTCCTGGTGGCACTGGCCGCAGACCTGTTCGGCCGAGGCCATCCGCGAAGGGTTTTCAAGGATCGGCGAATGATCGTCCAGCGGCCGGCCGCGATCCTGGCGAAGGAGATGGCAGACCGGGCAGCCGAAAGTGTGTCCGGAGCCTGGGGATTCGACACCTCGATGGCAGGACAGGCAATCCTGAAAGTCGTGCTCCGGGCTCTTCAGACAGCCTGTCCCGGCGGCGAGAAGGGTCAGGAGCAGAAGCCCTGCCCGAATGACACCTGATTGGAGAACGGTCTCACACCTCCACGACGAATCGTTCCGTTTCCTCATTCCAGGTCACCAGCACGTACCAGATCGCCATGAGCAGGGACACGGCCACGATGGTCCCCTGATAGCCGAGAATGTCAGGGAGGAAAACTTCGAAGCCCACAATCCGCTGCATCAGCTCGGAAGCATCGATCCAGGCACGGACCAGGGAGTTGGACAGAGCAAAGAAGACCAGGGCGAGCATGAGCTTGACCTGACCCTCAACGGCCCGCCAGGCCGTCCCGCTGCCGCAGCCGCCGGTGACGAGCATCCCGAAACCGAAGATGAAGCCGCCGATGAGGGCCCCGAACCCGAAGTTGGCCGTCACGTACGTGGTTTCCATTCTCAGGCCGACCCACTTCAGGGTGGCGAACCCGAGCATGCTGATCAGAATGCTGACGATGACCGTCCTGGTGACCTCTCCGTCGCCAGTCATGAACGGCTCCCTGAAGCAGCGGGCAAAGCAGAGCCTGGACCGGTGCAGGACAAAGCCGAAGCCCAGGCCGCAAAGCAGCAGGCCGCCAACGAAGATGTACCCGTAAAACGTGTACACCTCGGAGGCGATGAAGGCCAGGACGATGAGCGCCGCCCCAATCCAGGGCTGGATTCTCTTCCAGTTGAAGCGTGACTGCTTGAGCCTCGGGATGTCGGTTTTCCCGCTCCCAAGAGTGATGTTTTCCATTTCCCAGTACAGGTATTTCAACCCTGCCCAGGCACCGAGCATGAGCCCGGCCATCATCACGAAGCCGCTCAGGGACAGGGCGCTGATGGCGGTGTAGAACCCACCGACATTGCACCCCCCCGCCAGGGCGGCCCCTGTTCCGAGGAGCAGTCCCCCCACCACCGCCTTGATGCCCTCCAGAAGGGGCGGGACGCGAATGGCGAACTGACCTGCCAGGAGAGCGGCCGCCAGGGCTCCGACCATCAGGCCGAGCGTCAGAATGGAGTTCGTGGAGACCAGGGCTGAATAGGGCTGCTCTGCATACATTCCCAGGCTGTAAAAGAACCAGTCCGCCCAGTTGCGCAGTCCGCCGACAACCCCCCAGGGCCTGTCCCAGGCAAAAGTGATCACGGAGAGGATCCCCACCAGGACCCCGCCGGTCATCATGGGCCACGGCTGGACAAAGACCTTGTCCCAGGCCTGCTTGACCACCTTGATGAAGACGCTTGTGTTCTGGCTCATCATGCACTCCTTTCCTCAGCAGCCCTCGTCTTCTTTTGAAAACAGCCCGGTCGCCTGTCCTCCGGGTTCAGTGACCGGGACGTCAGGTGCGCCAATGCAGCTTGGGTCGTCTTCAGCGCGATCAGCCAGGGCGAAGACCACGGCCATGTCGTAGGAGCGCCAGGCCAGCTTCGAGGTCGGGTCGGCCAGAATGGCTTTCCAGAAGAGCTTCTTGGCTTCCTGGTACCTTCGGCGTTCAAAGGCTGTCTGACCGTGACGGATCATCCTGGCGCAGAGCTCCGAATCCGGGGTGGAGACCTCGATGTCGGTTTCGGCCAGGGTTTCCAGGTCAGCTGTGTCCCCGGCAAGCTCCACAGTGGTTCCCAGGTAGACCTGCTTGCCCACGATATCGATGTTGTCGTTGTAAAAGCGGGCATCATGCCCGGCCTTCTTGAGCATGTTGTAGGCCATTTCAGCCCGCATGCCGGTGGCACAGTGGGCGACGATCTCCTTGTTTTCGGGAAGCTCGTTTTGGCGCATCTGAAGCTCGTCCAGAGGAATGTTCACGGATGGCGGCAGGGAACCGGCAGCCACTTCATTCGGGGACCGAACATCGAGGATCAGGATGTCTTCGGGGTTCTCCTCAATGATTCTGGCGAACTCACCTGTGGAGATCTCTCCCGGCAGAGGCTGGGGTGCGTACGCGATCTTCGACACTGGTGCGCCCTGCTTGACCTCCCTTCCGGAGTCAGCCCAGCCCTGATAGCCGTCTTCGAGGATCGAGACGTTTTTGTAGCCCCAGGAGCGGATGGTGGTGACAGCAGGCTTGAGCCGATTCAGGTCAGTGGCTGTGGAATAGAGGATGATCGGGGCTTCCCGGTCCAGGGGGAACCCGCTTTTCCGGTCAGCAATGTCCTCCAGAGGGATGGACACCGCATCAGGGATGTAGCCCTGACCTGCCTGCCTGGTATCGATGAGCACGTAGTTGCCTCTCCTCTTCGTCAGGTAGGTCCCGGTGGTCAGGAGGACATTCCCCTTCTTTTTCCACCCCGGGGCGCCGTCGTGGTAGACTTTCACCCTGGTGTAGCCCCACTGCTCGGCCATCTGGGAGGCCATCGGGCTCAGTGTGCAGTGGTTCCCGCCGCAGTAGAAAACGAGGAGCACATCTTTGCTGTCCGGGAGTTCGGAGCGCATGGTGTGCATGGAGCTGAAGGGGATGGACACGGAGGTGGGGATGTGGGCTTCATGAAAGCGAAGCCCGGGTCTGGAGTCCACGAGCAGGTAAGGCTCCCCAGATTCGCCGGCCACGAGGCGTTCGACGTCTTCTGTGGTGGCCAGCTGCTCTCTGGGAATTTCAATGGGAGGCATGGTCCAGATTTCATCTGCCAGCAGATCCTCGGTTTGCTGCCGGAGCCTGATTTTGATGGGCACCTTCGGGGCCAGCTCAGCAGCCAGGTTCAGCGTCGTGGCCTGGTCATACTTGACCATGTGGGTTTCTGGACCCACCTTGACCTGGATGGTTCTGGCCTTTTGGGACCGTTTGACGAAGCTTCCGGCAATAACCCCCTGTTCCTGCTTGTACTCTCCATGACAGCGCAGACACTGCTTGGACACCATGCTCTGCACCGGACGTTCAGCCCCAGTCGCCGCAAGGCTTGTGACGATGAGCAGGCTGGCAACGAGCGGGACACCGATTTTGAATGGCTGATGCATGTCTTTGACCTCCGGCCTTGGTGTGCTCAACACGTCATTCAGGAATGAAGCAAATACAGGGCCACATCAAAATGAATAGAACATTCTGAATTTATTTTATATTATGGCATGTCCATCAGAGTCTCTGTTCACGAAGTGTTTCGATGACTGACATTTTGAACTCATGTTCACATTCTTGTTCATGCAGCCTGGAACAGGGGCTGAAAACGCTTCTCGTTCCGCCCTGCTCCGATGATCTGGCCTTTTTTTTGCTTCAGACCATCAGGAGTCATGGCCCTTGACCATCGCGAGACGCCGGAGGCAGGCATGACCTCCCTGAACGTGACGTCTGAACCAGTTGTATCATGAAAACGCCTTGAGGAGAACAAGCCATGCTTGAAATGGAGATGTCGTTTCCCGGAGGAATGCGGGTCGATGCCGAGTTTAAGGGCTTCAGGGTCAGCACGGATCAACCCCTGGACGAAGGCGGCCACGGCTCGGCACCCGAGCCGTACGACCTTTTCGTGGCCTCCCTGGCCACCTGTGCCGGGGTCTATGTTGTGTCGTTCTGTCAGGAGAGGAACATTCCCACACAGGACCTGAAAATGCGGCTGACCGCGGAAAAGAACGACCAGACCAAGCTGTTTGAGAAGATCACCCTGTTCATCACTCTGCCGGCCGAGTTCCCGGACAGATACGTCCGGGCGGTCCAGAAGGCGGCCGGGCTGTGCACGGTCAAAAGGAGCTTGACCGAGCCTCCGGAATTTGAAACCGTGATCACAAATGGAGTGTGAATCCGGTCGTCATGGTCTTGTATGAAACTTCGGAAGAGAGAACCCCTCAGCCTTCGGCAGCTCCCCTGAGTACAGGGGAGCAGTAAGAGGAGCAGCCTCGAAAGTTTCTGCCTTGATCAAACCGGTTCATGAGAGCCGGCGGCCGCGTTGACCAGAGGTGAAAAGCTCAAACCGCATCAATGAGGAGGTCGCGCTCATGTCCAAGATGTACTTCATCATCTCCAAAGGCTTTGAAAAGGCCGGCGGGGCTACCCGGGCCATGCAGTTCGCCGCCTTTGCTGCTGAACAGGGCAGCGAGGTCGAGGTGGCCTTGATCGACGATGCCATCCACTGGGCCCAGATCGGGATGGCCGAAGGGATCCGGGCCTCCACCGGGGAGCACATGCTGGACATGATCCAGAAACTGGCCGCGGCCAACGGCAAGCTCCTGGTCTGCAAGGCCTGCGCGGACAAGCGCTACATCGGCCCGGACGAGCTCATCGACAATGCGGTCATCGCCGGGGCAGGGGAGATCGTCCAAAAGATGTGCGACCCTGAGAACAAGGTCGTCTCCTTTTAGTGTCCCCAGCCATTCCCTTGTCTTCACGGGGCCGAGCCAGGATGCGGCCCCGTGAGGTCATCCTGACCCGGGCTCTGGCTTGAGAGGAATGCCCCACGTCTTCATGCGCTTCCAGACTGCTGTCCGGCTGATGCCCAGCTGCCTGGCCACCTCTGCCTTGTTCCATTCGTGCTCCTCAAGCAGCTCCAGGAGCCCCTCCTTCTCGATCTTGACCCCTGTCCGGCGGCCTGTGGACGGGTGCGAACCCCCTTTTTTTCCAGGTCTGCCGCCCGGCCTGCCTCTTTCCCTGACCTCTCCAGGCAGGTCGTTGACCCGGATCGTGTCCCGGGAGGCCAGGACAAAGGCATGTTCCACAGCGTTCTCCAGCTCCCGGACGTTGCCGGGCCAGTCATAGTCCATGATCAGCCGCATGGCCTGGGGCTCCATCCCCTTGATGCGCTGACCGGTCTGTTGGTTCTGCTTGGCGATGAAATGGCTGACCAGCAGGGGCAGGTCGTCCCGGCGCTGACGCAGGGGAGGCAGCTGGATGGGAAAGACCTTGAGCCGATAGTACAGGTCCTGGCGGAAGATCCCCTGGGCCACCAGGGATGCCAGGTCGCGGTGGGTGGCCACGATGACCCGGATATCGATCTTCCGGGGCCTGGACTCCCCGACCCGCTCCACTTCACGTTCCTGCAGAATACGCAGGAGCTTGACCTGAACGGGCTGACTGAGCTCCCCGATTTCGTCCAGAAAAATGGAGCCGCCGTGGGCTTCTTCGAAACGGCCCCGCCTGTCCCTGACCGCTCCGGTGAAGGCCCCCTTGACGTGCCCGAAGAGCTCGCTCTCCAGGAGGGACTCGGTCAAAGCAGAGCAGTTCACGGTCACGAAAGGCTGGTCTGCCTGGTCGCTGTTGTAGTGAATGGCGCTGGCAATGAGCTCCTTGCCGGTTCCGCTTTCCCCCTGAATGAGGACCGTTGCCCTGCTTGCCGCCGCGGCCCTGACCCTGGAGAAGACCTCCTGCATGGCCTCGCTCTTGCCCAGGATGTTGGCAAAGCTGTAGTGTTCGGCCAGGAGCCGGCTGGCCTCTTCAGCCTTGTGCCGCGCTCTGTGCAGCTCGGTCATATCGGTCACGGTCTCCACAATGCCGATGACCTGGCCATCATCGTCCTTGACCACTCTGGCCTGTTTGATGACCGGGACATCCCGGCCCTCCCGGTGGCGAAGGACGCATTCCCTGGCTTCAGGGCGCTCACGCTCAAGGATGCCGCACTTGCGGACATCGGCAGGGCAGACCCTGCCGAAGCAGCGGCTGAATCCAAGAATTTCGCAGGATCTGCCCAGGGCTTCCGAGGAGGCGAAGCCGGTGATCCGTTCCATGGACCTGTTCCAGGAGGTGATTCGGCCCTGGGTGTCCAGGGTGAAGACCCCTTCGGCCATGGAATCCATGATCTGGTTCAGAAAGCGGACGTTCCAGACCGCATGCGTTGTGTCGGACATGGCCACTCCTTGATCTGCCGGGCATGCTAGGACATCGCCCACCGACGAGCGAGTCAGCACAAAACGTTACCGTAACGTTACCATGGTCTGTCAAGGCCCTTGACAATCGGCAGACGCCATGAATAATTCGTATCATGAACTCTCGAAACCATCAGGATCGATCGGAGCAGGCAGGGCTGCTCTGCTTTCAGGCGGAAAAACTGCAGACGTTGATCAATGAGCTCGTCAAGTGCTGCGAAGACCGACAGACCTATGAAACCCAGCGTTTTGGCCTGCCCTGCTCCGAGGCCCGCTGCCTCCTGCTCTTCAAGGACGAACGTTACCTGACGGTCAAATGCCTGGCCAGGAGGATGGGCCTGGCCAAGAGCCGAGTGACCAAGCTCATCAGCGGGCTGCTGGACAAAAAGCTGGTGGAGCGGATCAGCGACCCCCAGGACACGCGGTACAAGCTGATCTGCCTGACCCGGGCCGGTCAGGACAGGCTCCTCGAGATCGAGTCCTTTCAGCAGCAGCTCTTCACAGACCTCTTGAGCCGGCTCTCCCCGGAAGACAGGGACCATGCCCTCTTTCATCTGGAAAAGATCCGGGACAGCATGGAGGCTGTCAAGCGAACCCTGGAGTAGAAAGGTGCCGATTTTGTTTCACGGCATGACCTTTTTGGCCGAAGACATGCAATGATGGTTGCTCTGACTGCTGACCTGAACACCAGTGATCACCTTTCAGGTGAGGACCCTTTGAGCCCGGGTCGAACAGGACATCGCCGTCCAGCCCCAAACATCAACAACACTGCGAACATCAAGGAAGTCTGTCCATGAGTCTGGCCACCCGCACGAGCGATACCTCCACCCACCACCCTCAAGCCGTGTTTGCCGTTGTGGGGGCCCTGACCCTCGCTCTGGTCATCCTGGCCCTGCTGCCCACGCTCTGGCCCGGAGCCTTTTCAGCCCTTCATGGGGTCACGGTCGATACCGACCCGGAAAACATGCTCAGCCGGGATGAGCCGGTGCGGGTCTTTCACAACCGGATGAAAGAAACCTTCAACCTCCATGACATGATCGTGGTCGGCGTGGTCAACGAGGCCCATCCCCAGGGGGTGTTCAACAAGGACACCCTCCGCCGGGTCTACGAGCTGACCGAGTTTGCCCAAACCCTTCAGGGCGAGGCCGTGGGCCGGGACGATCCGGCCGCGGGCGTTGTCCGGGCGGACATCATCGCCCCCTCTACTGTGGACAACATTGAGCAGGGCGGTGTCGGCACCGTGCGCTTTGAATGGCTCATGCGCCAGCCCCCGGCCAACGACGAGCAGGCCCTGGAGGTCAAGAACAAGGCACAGGACATCCCCTTCCTCAACGGGACGCTGGTTTCAGAAGACGGCGGGGCCCTGGCCGTCTATCTGCCCATCACGGCCAAGAAGCTGAGCTACGAGATCTGGTCCAAGCTGAACCAGAAGATCTCCACTTTTGACGGGGCTGAAGAATGGCACATCACCGGACTGCCTGTGGCCAACGACGTCTTTGGGGTGGCCATGTTCAAGCAGATGGCCATTTCCGCCCCTCTGGCCATGCTGGTCATCTTCGTGCTCTTGTTCTTCTTTTTCCGAAAGCTCATCCTGATCATGTCCCCCCTGCTCGTGGCCATGGCTTCGGTCCTTCTGACCATGTCCCTGCTGGTCATCACCGGCAACACCATCCACATCATGAGCTCCATGATCCCGATCTTCATCATGCCCATCGCGGTCCTGGACTCAGTGCACATCCTGTCCGAGTTCTTTGACTGCTACCAGGGCACCAGGGACCGGGTCTACACCATCCGCCACACCATCGAAACCCTGTTCCTGCCCATGCTCTACACCTCGGTGACCTCAGCCGCCGGCTTCGCCTCCCTGGCCCTGACCCCGATCCCCCCTGTTCAGGTCTTCGGCATCTTTGTGGCCCTGGGCATCATGGCTGCCTGGCTGTTGACCATCACCCTGATTCCGGCCTTCATCATGTTCATCCCTGAATCCAGGCTGGAAAACTTCGGCATGCAGGCCAAAGAGGTCGAGACCTACGCCAGCACCTCCCTCATGGGCCGGATTCTGGCCTTTGTGGGCAGTTCCACCTATCGCAGGAGCAAGGTCTACTTGGCTGCCACGGTGGTCCTGGTGGCCGTCTCCGGCTACGGCATTTCCCAGATCGTGATCAATGACAACCCCACCAAGTGGTTCAAGAAAGACCATCCCATCCGTATCGCCGACAAGGTCCTCAACGAGCACTTCGGCGGGACCTACATGGCCTACCTCCACCTCGAGCCCAGAGACGGTGAGGTCTCCATGGGCGAGGCCATGGCCGGTTTCCAGTCCAGGCTGACGTCCTTTGCGGCGGAGGAGGCCTTTGAACCCAAGACCCCTGATCTGGCGGACCGGCTTGGGGACAGGGCCGAAAGCCTGGCTCAGGATGCCCGGTCCATGCAGGCCGTGCTCGAAGACCTCAACCGGTTTGTCCGTCAGCAGCTGGACCAGGCTTCCGGGGCCGCGGCCTACGCCTGGGAGGAGCTCCTCCTCTTCCTGGATCAGGAGGCCAACCGCAGCCATGTCTTCAAAGACCCTGACGTGCTGGAGTACATCTCCGAACTGGAGCAGGCCCTCCTGGAGACCGGGGTGGTGGGCAAGAGCAACTCTTTGCCGGACATCGTCAAGACCGTTCACCGGGAACTCTTTCAGGGCAAGCCCGAGGCCTTCAGGATCCCGGACAGTGCCAAGGCCGTGGCCCAGACCCTGGTCACCTACCAGTCCAGTCACCGCCCCCAGGACCTCTGGCACTTCGTGACCCCCGACTATAGGCAGTCCAGCCTCTGGGTTCAGCTCAAGAGCGGGGACAACAGGGACATGAGCCAGGTGGTCGAGGCTGTGGACCGCTTCATGGAGGCCAATCCGGCCCCGCACACCCTGCAGGCGGACTGGTTCGGCCTGACCTACATCAACGTCATCTGGCAGGGCAAGATGGTCAGTGGCATGCTCAAGGCCTTTCTGGGCAGCTTCCTGGTTGTCATGCTCATGATGACCCTGCTCTTCAGATCCGCCCTGTGGGGCATCCTGTCCATGGTCCCGCTCACGGTGACCATCGCCCTGATCTACGGAACCATCGGCCTGGTGGGCAAGAACTACGACATGCCGGTGGCGGTCCTGTCCTCGCTGACCATCGGACTGGCCGTGGACTTTGCCATCCATTTCCTGGTCCGCGCCAGATCCATCCACGCCGACCATGCCCAGTGGACCAAGGCCATCCCCCGCGTTTTCGGGGAGCCGGCCCGGGCGATCATGCGCAACATCGCGGTCATTGCCGTGGGCTTCACCCCGCTGCTGCTGGCCCCGCTGCTGCCATACGTGACCGTGGGCCTGTTCATGGCTTCGATCCTGCTCGTGTCCGGGGCCACGACCCTGCTCATCCTGCCGGCCCTGATCCGCCACCTGGAGCCCCTGCTCTTCCCCAGGACGCGCAGGGTGTCCCTGTTCTGCAACAGAGGCACGTGTGCCGTCAGCGCCGTGGCCGCCCTGGCCCTGGTGATCGTCAATGTCCAGCAGTTCCTCCGGCTGGGATGGACCCACTGGACCTGGATCAGTCTGGCTGCATTGCCCGTGCTGTTTTTGGTCTGCGGCGTCATGTCCAGGCGCACGAGCTGTGCCCCTGAGGAGTCCTGAATGCCGTCCGGCCTCTCTGTCGTCGGCCTGACTCCGTCAACGTGCGGGGTCGAGTCGATGCGGGGCGAATGATGAATGAGACAACACAGAGGAGTTTGATCATGAAACGCTTGCTCTTTTCTTTCCTGGGATGCCTTCTTCTGTCCGCAGGATGGTCTGCAGCCTCTCTTGAGGCTGCTCCGTCTGTGGACGAGATCGTGGCCAGAGCCAACCACATGTCTTACTACCAGGGCCAGGACGGCAGGTCCCGGGTGGACATGACCATCACGGACCAGCAGGGCAGGACGAGGAACAAGTCCCTGACCATCCTGCGCAAGAACATGGACGACAAGGACCGGGAGCAGAGGTTCTACGTCTACTTCCACCGCCCGGCCGATGAACGGGGCACGGTCTTCCTGGTCTGGAAGCACGTGGGCAGTGACGACGACCGCTGGCTCTACCTTCCGGCCCTGGACGTGACCAAACGCATCGCTGCCTCGGATGAGCGCACCAGCTTCGTGGGCTCCCACTTCTTCTACGAGGATGTCTCCGGGCGGGGGATCCAGGAGGACGAGCACGAGCTGCTGCGAACCACGGATAATTACTATGTCGTCAAAAATACTCCCAAAAAGCCCGAAGCAGTGGAGTTCGACCACTACCTCACCTACATCCACAAGCAGAGCTTCATCCCGGTCAGAGCCGAGTACTACCGGGGCGAGACCAAGTACAGGGAGCTCTCCGTGCTCGAAGTGGACGGGATCCAGGGCTACACCACCATTGTCAAGCAGAAGATGAGCGATCTGGAAAGCGGCGGCCACACGGTCCTCGAGTTCAGCAATGTGGCCTACGACCTGGGACTGCCGGAGGACATCTTCACCGAGAGGTACCTGCGCCGGGCTCCGAGGGAGCATCTCCGTTAAAATCTTTGGGACCGGAAGACCGGCCCCAAAGATTTTAAAGAGGGTTAAAGAGATAAACTGCGCTTCAACGAGGACGCTCATGAACATTTGGCCTTTTGGCGGGCCCCTCTGGCAGCTGTCCTGGCCTTGGGTTGTGCTCGGGTTCCTGCTGGCCGTGTGCCTTTTCGGAGGGTCAGCCTCCGGTGTTCAAGCCAGGGAGCCGGCCTTGCCGGCCGGGCTCCAGCAGGTGCAGGATCAGGTCCAGGAGGCTCCCCGGGAGCCTGCCCTGCCCCAGGGACTTGGAAAGGGCGAAGAGGCAACTGATGAGCCCGCCCTCCCCTCCGGGCTCGAACAGGGTTCAGGGACAAAGGAGCCGTCGCTGCCCTCGGGGCTTTCGTCGCCCACAAAGCCCGAACCCGAGCTGCCTGCCGGTCTGGCCGGGGAGTCTCAGGAGAGTGATGAAGCCTCGGGCGCAACAGGTGACAGAGAGGCCGGATGGTGGGGCAGCCTGGACCTGCCGGTGTATGGGTATCTGGAAGGCCGAGTGGGGCCGAGGCTCCAGTCCGACCCTGTTCAGTCCAAGGACGCCACCCTGGGTGAAGTCCGGCTGCAGCTGCAGAGCGAAAAGTACTGGGACACGGCCACGCTGGACCTCACGGCCGATGCCGTCCTTGACGGCGTGGCCGAGGAGGCCGATCTGGATGTGCGCCAGCTCCGGCTGACCTTTTCCCCCCTGGACTCGATGGACGTGCGGGTCGGGCGGCAGGTCCTGTCCTGGGGGACCGGGGACCTGATCTTCATCAATGACCTCTTTCCCAAGGACTGGGTCTCCTTCTTGATCGGCCGGGACGAGGAATACCTCAAGGCCCCTGGCAATGCGGTCCGCATCGGGTGGTTCACCGAGCTGGTCAATGTGAACCTGGTCTATTCCCCGAAATTCGATCCGGACCGCTTCATCACAGGCGAGCGGCTCAGCTACTGGAATCCGGCTCTGGGTCGGATTGCCGGTGAAGACAATGAGGTCCGGACAGAGAAACCCGACGACTGGTTCGACGACGACGAGCTGGCCCTGCGGCTGTACAGGAACATCGCCGGCACCGAAGTGGCCCTGTACAGCTCCTTCGGATACTGGAAGAGCCCGGCCGGCCAGGACAGGGCATCCGGCAAGGCCGTCTTCCCCAGGCTCAACGTCTACGGGGCCAGTGTTCAGGGCACGGTGGGACCGGGCATCGGAAATGTCGAGGTAGGGTACTACGATTCCAGGGAGGATCAAGGCGGGGACGACCCCTTTGTGAACAACAGCGAAGTTCGGGTCCTGGTGGGCTACGAGCAGGAGCTGGCCACCGAGTTCACCGGGAGCGTCCAATACTATCTGGAGCACATGCTCGACTACGATGACTACAGGGACAACCTGCCCCAGGGGGCAGAATCCAGGGATGAGGACCGTCACCTGCTGACCCTGCGCCTGACCAAACTGCTCATGAATCAGGACCTGACCCTGTCCCTGTTCACCTTCTACTCCCCTTCGGACCAGGACGCCTACCTGCGCCCCGAAGCCAGGTACGAGCTCAGCGACGCCTGGACTGTGTCCACCGGAGGCAACCTCTTTGCGGGGGAAGATCCGAATTCCTTTTTCGGTCAGTTCGAGGACAACTCCAACTGGTATCTCAGCCTGCGCTACGCTTTCTGATGTCAGCCCGGCCTCTGGCTGGGCTGACAGGTCGGTGGTCGAGGGTGGAGGGTTGAAGGAAGAAAAGATCCCCGGCATGTCGAGCATGGCTTCGACCCGGCCTGTTTGATCATAACTCGTATGAAATTCGAAAGAAAGAACCCCTCAGCCCTGCGGGCAGCTCCCCTTGGAAAAGGGGAGCAGTCAGAGGTGCATCCTCGAAAGTTTCTGCCCTGATCAAACTGGCAGCTTTAAGCATAGGGCTATAGAAAGCTTTAATCCATTTTTGTCTATTTAAATCAAATAGATATGTTTCAACTTTGCCAGAGGCAAAGCTGAAACATGACTGCATCAATCTCAATTCAATGATTCCATGCTGCCGGCGGCAGCACAGTGAGGGAGGACCATATGGGCATCAACAGGCTTCTGCGCGGCATTGCCGGATTTTTTATCCTGCTCAGCCTCGTTCTGGCGGTCTTCTTTTCGATGTGGTGGCTGCTGTTCACCGCTTTTGTCGGGGCAAACCTTCTCCAGTCGGCCTTCACCGAGTGGTGCCCGATGATGACTTTTCTGGAAAAAATCGGGTTTCGCAAAGAGGTTCCTGCTCCGAAACAGTGAGAACGTTCATGGTAACGTTCCTCAGCGTTCCTCTGGAATCTTGGTAACGGTATGGAGGCCTTTTCTCCCTCTAAGGCCGCAAGGCCCAAAGACCCCGGCAGGCGTGACGTCTGCCGGGGTCTTCCAGTCCTGGCACTCTCTTTGCTTCCATACGAGAGCGTATCGGCAGGACAACGGACAGCCCATGAACATCAATACAGGAGAGGATCTATGACCAAGCAAGAGATTTCACAGGAACTCGAAGAGGCCATCAGCAGCGGGGTGGCCCTGCTCGACTTCAGCGCCTCCTGGTGCGGCCCGTGCAAGGCCCAGGAGCCGATCATCGAGCATCTGACCCAGAGCTATGACGGTCAGGCGGTGGTCAAAAAGGTCGACATTGACGAGCACAGGGACTTTGCCGTCAGAATGGGCATCCAGAGCGTGCCCACCCTGGTCCTGTTCAAAGACGGCCAGGAGGAGCAGCGGTTCATCGGGATGCAGAACAAGACGGTCCTGCAAAAGGCTTTGGATGCTGCCCTGAACTGAAAAAAAACCGTGGCTCGAGCACCCAGCGGCCGCTCTTCATTCCTCTCTGCGCAGCAGATCTCGCTTGACGAGGTGAAGCCGGCCGCTGGACACTCGAGCACCCTTGTATGAAACTCAACTCCTGGTAAAGACCAGCCCAGAGTCATCAACAGAGGGAAATCATTTCTATCCTTTGAAATCATAAAGATATGTGTCAGCCCTGCCAGAAGCAGGGCTGACACACGAACAACATCACCCAAAGGATCAACTATGTGGAAGCTCCTCTCGACCATCAGCAAGCACCTGACCATCGCCATTCCGGTGATGATGGTCCTGGGGTTCGTCTTCGGGGTCATGGTGGACGCTGCGCCGCTCAAAAGCCTGATCATTCCCTTCACCTTCCTCATGGTCTACCCCATGATGGTCAACCTGAAGATCAAGAAGGTTTTTGAAGGCGGTGATCTCAAGGCCCAGCTCCTGACGCAGATCATCAACTTCGGGATCGTGCCTTTTGTCGCCTTTGGCCTGGGCGTGCTCTTCTTCAGGGACAGCCCCTACATGGCCCTGGGCATGCTCCTGGCAGGCCTGGTGCCCACCAGTGGGATGACCATTTCCTGGACGGGCTTTGCCAAGGGCAACATGGCCTCGGCCGTGAAGATGACCGTGATCGGGCTGACCCTGGGGTCCCTGGCCACCCCGTTCTATGTCCAGGCCTTGATGGGGGCCAGCCTGGAGGTCAATGTCCTGGCGGTCATGAAGCAGATCGTGATCATCGTCTTCATCCCCATGCTGGCCGGATTCATCACTCAGCAGGGGCTGATCAAGCGCTACGGCCAGAAGGGGTTTCAGCAGGAATGGGCCCCGAAATTCCCGGCCCTGTCCACCCTCGGCGTCGTGGGCATCGTCTTCATCGCCATGGCCCTGAAGGCCAAGCCCATCGCCGGGTCGCCCCAGATGCTCCTCTACATCCTGGCGCCCCTGCTCATCATTTACGCTTTCAACTATGCCCTGAGCAGCTTCGTCGGGAAACGGCTTCTCCCCAGAGGGGACGCCATAGCCCTGGTGTACGGGTCGGTGATGCGCAACCTGTCCATCGCCCTGGCCATCGCCATCAACGCCTTTGGCCCGGAAGGCTCAAGCGCCGCCCTGGTCATCGCCATCGCCTACATCGTCCAGGTCCAGTCCGCGGCCTGGTACGTCAAGTTTTCCGATGCCATCTTCGGACCGGCCCCTGCGCCAGAAGCGGTGGCGGAAAAGCCAGCCCCAGCCCCGGAAGCGGAAGAGGTTCTGGAGGAGGTCACATCAGAGCCGGAGTTCAGGAAGATCCTCTATGTCACCGACCTGTCCAGGAGCGCCAGGCATGCAGGTCAATACGCCTGCAGCCTCGGCGTCAAGTACGACGGCCAGGTCACGGTCATGCATGTCATCCCGGATGTCCTGGAGGAGTTCTCGGAGACTGCCGGGATCGACATCTCTGATCGCGTGGACCAGAGGACCTGGAAAGAGTTCAACGAGTTCGGAATAGAAAAGGCCCAGGAAGACATCCGCAAGCGGATCGAAACCACCGCCAGGCAGGTCACCCAGCGAATGCCCTACTGCCCCATGACCCCGAACAACATCAGGGTCGAAGTCGGCGACCCTGTTGACAAGATCGTTTCTGTGGCCAGGGAGGAGGGCTTTGACCTGATCATCCTGGGCACGCACGGCCATGGAGCCTTTCAGGAAGCCTTCGTGGGCGGCGTGGCCCATGGCGTGATCCGCAAGAGTCCGGTTCCAGTTCTTTCGGTCAAGCTGCCGGATGGCGACCATGAACAAGCCAGCATTTGAATGAGGAGGAGATATGCGATCCACGACCCTCTATGCCACTGAAACCGCAAAGCCCCTGTCCGAGTTTCTCCAGGGCCTGAACAGGGCCGCAGAAGAAAAGGGTTTTGTCATTCACAACGAAGACAAGATGGAGATGAGCCACACCTTCGGCCGGCACGGCATTGAGGTGGCCGAGGGCTTTGACCTGCACATGATCCAGGTCTGCAAGCCGGAAAAAGCTGCGGCCAGCCTGAGCACCAACCCGGAACGGGCCGCCCTGATGCCGAAATTCATCACCACCTTCAGTCACAACGGCACGCTTCAGATCAGGATGCTGGTTTACGGTCAGGACATGATCGAAGACCTCATCGGTGATGCCGACTTTGCCCACTCTGTCCAGGCCTCGTATCAAGCCATCATTGAGATCATCGAAAAGGCCAGGTCCTGATTCTGTCCGATTGTTCGGCACAGGCCTCGGCTGTGCCGAACAATCGGATTTCAACCCTGGGTCATCAGTCCGGCCAGAGGCTGTGCTGATGGCCGAATTCGCGCGGCATCTCCTGAGTCGTTGCAGCCGCATCATGCCTGCCGGATGATGAAAAAAATATTGTCTCCTGTCTGGATTTGCTCTACAAATATGGATTGACCCCATCTTTGGTCAGATGTTCCTCAAGAGGGGGGACCAGAGACAACTGTGCCGCCAGGAGACGAACCCCATGAAAGACACCCTTGAATCGCTTGTTTCTCAAATCCAGGAAGATATTGACCAGAAGACCCTTGAGGACTATGGATCCGATTTTTTTCAGCGCTGGAGGGATCCACAGTTCATGGGCAGAATGGAGACCCCGACCGTTTCAGCCGCATTGACAGGCAGCTGCGGCGATCGAATCGAGATCGAGCTCAAGATAGACAACGAGACCATCACCCATGCCCAGTTCTTCACCACCGGGTGCGGTCCGAGCATCGCCTGCGCCAACACGGCCTGCGAGCTGGCCATGAACAAGGACCTCGAAGAGGCGGCCGGGCTTGAAGGCCAGGATATCCTCAAGGTGCTGAAAACCGTGCCTGAGGACAAGGAGCACTGCGCCCACCTCGCTGCCCAGACCCTCAGGGAGGCCATCCGCAACTACTGGGCCCGGCATTGAACCCTTTCCAGACCTGACCGCGGTCCGGGCTGGAGCTGCGACGTTGCTCAGCCCACTGCTTCAGCTCCCGGCAGCAGCCTCTTTCTTGGGACCGCTCAAAAACCAATGCGTCCGCTGGCCAGCGGACGCATTGGTTTTTGACAGGGTTTTGAAAACTTTCTATTCTTTTCCTCAATAAGAAACGGCTCAGGCATTGTTGCCATGCATCCACCACGAGACACTGTCAGGAGGTGATTATGGAAGAAGAGATCGATCTTGGTTGCGCCAGGCCATCTGGAGGACCAGTCGGTGATGCACCACCCACAGAAACCACAACAGAGCCGAACGTTGCTCAGGAGGTACCGCAGATGATCAAGGTTGGCCAGAAAGCCCCGGATTTCACTGCCCCGGCGTTTTATCAGGGCAAGTTTGTGAACACGACCCTGTCTGAATGTCTGGGCAAGTGGACCCTGCTCTGTTTCTACCCAGGGGACTTCACCTTTGTCTGAGCAACAGAGCTGGCGGCAGTTGCCTCCAAAATCGAGACCTTCAACAGTCTCGGCGTCCAGGTCATGTCCATGAGCGTTGACAGCGTCTTTGTGCACAAGATGTGGGTGGATCACGAACTGTCCAAAATGGTCCCTGGAGGGATTCCTTTCCCCATGCTCTCCGACGCTGCCGGACGGGTGGGCACCACCTACGGCATCTACGATGAGCAGGCCGGGGTCGAGACCAGAGGGCGATTCATCATCGACCCTGACGGGGTTGTTCAGGGCTATGAAGTCCTCACCCCCCCGGTGGGACGCAACGTGAACGAGTCCATCCGCCAGATTCAGGCCTTCCAGAAAGTCAGGGAGTCCAAGGGCACTGAAGCCACGCCGTCGGGATGGAGGCCCGGAAAGCAGACCCTGAAACCGGGCCCGGATCTCGTGGGCAAAGTCTGGGAAGTCTGGAAAGTCGACGAGGCTTTTCAGGATTGATTCGATGCGCCAGGGGGATTGAGCCGACATGAGGGCATGGGCTCAATCCCTGAACCTGCCTCCACGTCCCTCATGATCACGACCTGATCCTGCCTGCAACAGCCCGGTAGTAGAGCGGTCTGCCGGACAGGGAAAAGCGGTGCCGGTACTGCCGGGTCTGCAGGAATTCGAGGTCCTGCCCGATCATCGATCTGAGGGCCTTCCGGAACCCGCTCGTGTCTGCGTCCTCCAGAAAAGAGGCCTTGATGTTGAAGGCCAGCCAGGATTCCGGCTCCAGAAGCTCCAAAGCCCTGGTGAAGGACTCCACGGGGATGTCGTCGAACCCGAGCGAGCCGACGGTCAGCAGGCCATTGAACTGCCTGGAACGCAGCTGCGCTTCCACCTCAGCGGGGAGCTCGGCGAAGTCGCTGACGTGATAGTCGCAGTAGAGTCCGGGCCGGTCCCTGACGGCCGCCTCCCTGGCCTGGGGGATGATGTCCACCCCAACCAGGGAGCATGACGGGAGCTGACTTCGCAGACACTCCCCAGCCACCCCGTTGCCTGCCCCGAGCTCCAGGACCGAGAGGGACCTCTTCTCCTCCCCCGCCTGCCGGAGAGCATCCAGGAGCAAGCTGCAGACCACCCGGTGGGACTGGCATTGAAGCCTCCTGTAGACGACCTCCTCATAGAGCCCCTGTATCTCGTAGATCCTTTCATAGTCGTGGATTCTCAGGCGTTCCTCCCCACGATCCGTCCTGAGGACGAACCACTCCTCATGCTGATCCAGCGTGGTCTCGATGTCCACAACGTCGATCTCAAACACAGTCCACCTCTGTTGTTTCCTGGCCTTGATCCCGGGTATGGCCAGCCCCCCTGTCTCGGATGCCACCGACTATCCTATCATGACTCCATCAGCTCTTGTGAGTCAAGGCGTCCCTCTGTCCTGTCCGTGCGCCAGCACCGTCCTTCCAGAACACAGAACCGATTCGAGGCGAAATCAGCGAGGTCTGATGAGGCGACAGCTTCATGAAACCGTGACCAGATCGACATCACATCGTCATTATTGAGGGGTATAACTCAAGAGTCATGTTCTTCCTTCCGCCCTCAGGCCACGTGAGCCCCAGCTGATCTCCGGACGCTGATGATGAATGAGCCCCTGTGACCCAATTGTAACCCGATTGCCACGCAGCTGTCATGTTTCAGTCCTATACCTTTTCGTGTTTTGGTCAATCGTAAACCCAACCCAAGGAGGCCTGTATGCGCACGTCATGTTTCAAACGATGGTCTGTTTCCCTGGTGGCCCTGACGCTTCTGGTGCTCTGGGCTGCGACGCCCCTGCTGGCCAAGGAAGCCAAGTACGTCTTCCTGCTGATCGGAGACGGCATGGGCATTCCCCAGCGCACTGCAGCCGAGCAGTACATCGGCAAGAAGCTGCTCATGGACACCCTGCCGGTGCAGGGCATCACCACCACCCATGCCGCTGACCGGTTCATCACCGGTTCTGCCGCATCGGCCACAGCCATGGCCTCAGGCCTGAAGACCAACATCGGGGTCGTGGGCATGGACCCCAAGATGCGCGCCGTGAAGACCCTGGCTGAAATGGCTCAGGACAAGGGCATGAAAGTGGGCATCGTGTCCAGCGTGTCCATCGATCACGCCACCCCGGCCGCCTTTTACGCCCATGTGCCCAAGAGAGGCCAGTACTACGACATCGACGTGGCCCTGGCCAAGAGCGATTTCGACTACTTCGGCGGCGGCGGACTCAAGGACCCGGCACACAAGAGGAACAACTCCAGCAATTATCAGGGCAATGCCCTGGAGATGGCCAAGAAGAACGGCTACACCGTGGTCACGGACAAGGACGAGTTCATGGCCCTGGATGCCAAGGCCGGCAAGGTCCTGGCCTACAACGAATGGCTTCAGGACAGCGGCGCCCTGCCCTATGACATGGACAACCGCAGCCAGGACATCACCCTGGCTGAGTTCACTCAAAAAGGGATCGAGCTCCTGGACAACGACAAGGGCTTCTTCATGATGGTCGAAGGCGGAAAGATTGACTGGGCCTGCCACGCCAACGACGGCAAAGCCTCGATCCAGGACACCCTGGCCTTTGATCGCGTTGTCAAGGCAGCATTTGACTTCTACGAGCAGCATCCGGACGAAACCCTGATCGTGGTCACCGGCGACCACGAGTGCGGCGGGTTGACCCTGGGCTTTGCCGGGACCAAGTACGCCACCAACTTCGATATCCTGGGCAAACAGAACGTCTCTTTCCAGAAGTTCTCGGCCGAGGTTCTGGAGGCCTTCAAACAGGGCGACCAGACAACCTTTGGAGCCATGAAACCCTTGATCACCAAGCATTTCGGCCTGAAGTTCGATGCGGATGCCAGCGATCCCATGGCCCTGAAGAGCCATGAAGTGATCAAGATCATGCAGGCTTTCGAGCGCAGCATGGCCGGAGACGTTGAAAAATCGAAAGATCCCGAGACCTACATCCTCTATGGCGGATACGATCCCCTGACCGTGACCCTGACCCACATCCTGAACCAGAAGGCGGGCATGGCCTGGACATCCTACAAGCACACCGGTGTCCCGGTGACCACCTCGGCTGTCGGCCTTGGGGCCGAGGCCTTCAGCGGCGCCTACGACAACACGGACATCGCCCTGAAGATCATGGACACCATGGGCTTTGAGGCCAAAGTCCACTTTGCCGCCCAAGATGACGAGCAGCTCGTGGCTGCCCAGTAGCCAGACCGGAAGATGAACCCAGAGGGCGGCCCGCTGCGCCGCCCCCATCAGCGCGGCCTTTCGGCCGCGCTGATGTTTTGGACGACATGGTCCAACCTCAAGAGGTCTCTCCTATGCTCATCACACGCATTCCTTACAACCGGGACACCCTGCTTGTCGCGGTTTTCATCCTTCTGTCATTCCTGGTCTTCCTCATCCCCACCGGATTTGAGAGCAATGTGGACAAGGACGCCATCCGCTGCAAGGGACGGATCCTGGAGGTCGACAACAGCCAGGTCCAGCACCTGGGCATGGTCAAGTCCGGAGATCAGGGCGTGACCCTGGAAATCATGAACGGCCCTTTCGAGGGCCGGGTGGTCCAGGCCAGCAACCCTCTCCTGGGGCAGATGGACAGGGACAAGATCTTCAAGCCCGGGGACACCGCCCTGGTGGTCCTGACCCTCGACCAGCAGGATGAGATCATCTTTGTCAACCCCCAGGAGCATTACAGGCTTGGCCTGGAGATGATCCTCCTGGCCATGTTCGCCCTTCTGCTCATCGCCTTTGGAGGCTGGACAGGGGTCAAGGCCCTGCTCTCTTTCCTCTTTGCCGCCCTCATGCTCTGGAAGGTCCTGGTCCCGCTCCTGCTCAAGGGCTATGACCCCATCCTGACCTCCCTGAGCATTGTGGCCCTGCTCAGCGCCGCCATCATCTTTCTCGTGGCCGGGGTGAACCGCAAGGGTCTGGTCGCTTTCTGCGGAGCCTTCCTCGGGGTCCTGACCAGCTGCATCATGGCTGCGGTGTTCACCAAGAGCTTTCATCTTCACGGGGCGGTGATGCCCTTTGCCGAAACCCTGCTCTACTCCGGCTTTCAGCACCTGAACCTGACCAAGATCTATGTGGCTGCCGTCTTTCTGGCCTGTTCAGGGGCGGTCATGGATCTGGCCATGGACGTGGCCGCCAGCATGCACGAGGTCGTCTGCCAGCATCCCGGGATCAGCCGGAAAAGGGCCTTTGCCTCCGGGATCAATGTCGGAAGGGCTGTGGTCGGGACCATGACCACGACCCTGCTCCTGGCCTATTCAGGAGGCTTCATCACTCTGCTCATGGCCTTCATGGCCCAGGGGGTGCCCCTGGCCAACACCTTCAACCTGGTCTATGTGGCTGCGGAAGTCCTGAAGACCCTCGTGGGCAGCTTCGGTCTGGTCACAGTGGCCCCCTTCACCGCCCTGATCGGCAGCCTGCTCTTGACCGGAGGCCAAGAGCCGGAAGCGTGCGAGGCCACGGTCAAAAGCCCGGCAGAGCAGTCCCTGAGCGATGCCGGCTGAAACTGGCTTGTCCATGACGATCGCGTCTGTCCCTCAACAGCTTGCGTCCCGGAGATGAGACGCATATACTCGCAAAGTTTCATACGAGCGCTGCCAGCGGCAGCGCTGACCTGCAATGGCGCATTTTTCACAGAGGAGCAGGACATGAGAGTTCGTCAGCCCGGCCCTGTCTGCGACGGCCTGTGGTGTCTCGGACGGGCAGAGTCATCCGTCTACCTTCTCCAGGGGGCTCAGGGGTCGATGCTCATCAGCGGGGGGATGAGCGGGATCGTTCCCGACGTCCTCCAGCAGCTTCAGGACTTCGGCCTGGATGAAAGCCGCATCACTTCCTGCCTCATCCTGCACGCCCACTTCGATCACGTGGGCATCATCCCCTTTTTCAAGCGCCGGCTGCCCCACATGGAGGTCTACGCTTCGGACAGGGCCTGGCAGCTGTTGAGCAAGACCAAGGTCATCGAAACCATCAACGCCTTCAGCCAGATGACAGACGAGCAGCTGGGCATGAGTCGTCAGGCCCACGGGCTGGATCTGGACTGGCGTGACGATGTTACCGGAACCGTTGTCCGGGAGGGCGATGTCCTCGACCTCGGGAACCTGGAGGTTCAGATCCTTGAAACTCCGGGGCATTCTTCATGCTCCATTTCAGCCTACGTCCCCAGGCACAAGGCCCTCTTCCCCTCTGACGGCGGAGGCATCCCCTACCAGGAGGAGATCATCCCCTCAGGCAATTCCAACTACACTCAGTTTCAGCAGAGCCTGGCCAAGCTGGCCCCCCTGGAGGTGCGGTTCCTCTGCGCCGACCACTGCGGCTTCGTGACTGGCGACGAGGCCGGACATTTCATCCAGGATGCCCAGGTCGCAGCTGCCGAGTTCAGAAAGCTCATGGAAAGAGTCTACGCCCGGCTCGGGGACGTGGATCAGGCCGTGGAGCACCTGGTCCAGAACACCTTTGAGCAGCGACCGGATTACTTTTTGCCCCGGGACATTTTGACCGGGGTCTACAGGCAGATGGTCCGGCACATTGCGGCCGAAATGGAGGCCTCGCAGAGCTGAGACCCTCTGGATTCCCGACAGGCGGTCGTCATCAACAGGCCAGGCTCGCAAGACGCCAGGCACGGAACCGACACGAGGAGGAGCGAGATGAGCCAGACCACGATCACCGTTCTCTGCGAAAACACGGCAGCAGGGCCTATGGGGCTCATTGGCGAGCACGGTTTTTCAGCCCTGATTCAGGGCGACAACGGGCCGATCCTCTTCGATACCGGCCAGTCCATCTCCCTTGGCCACAATGCCCCTCTTCTGGGGGTCGATCTCAAGGACATCCAGACCGTGATTCTCAGCCACGGCCACTACGACCACACTGGTGGGCTGCCGGCCGTGCTCCATCCCCCAAGAGGGGTCGAGGTCATTGCCCATCCAGACATCTTCACGGCCAAGTACGCCGAGTTCGAAGGGCCACAAGGCATGGTGCGCCCGTTTATCGGGATCAGGACCAGGCGGGAGTTTCTGGAGGGCTCGCTCGGGGCCAGGTTCACCTTTGTCCGGGAGATGACCGAGATCAGGCCGGGGATCTTCTTTTCCGGGGAAGTCCCGAAAAAGACGGATTTCGAGCACCCGGACCCCAGGCTCAAGGTCGATCAGGGAGGCCAGCTGGTTGAGGATCCCCTTTTGGACGACATCAGCCTGCTCATCGAGACGGATTCAGGGCCGGTGATCCTCCTGGGCTGCGCCCATTCCGGGGTGGTCAACGTCATGAACCATTTTGCCGAACACACGGGACACACCACATTTCACGCCGTCATCGGAGGCACCCACCTGGGGTTCATGGGCGGCCCGGGCCCCCAGCTGGAAAGAGCCATGGACGCCTTTGACGATTACAAGGTGCAGCTCATCGGGGTGGCTCACTGCACAGGGCAGGAAGCCGCCGCCATCTGCCACCACCGTTTTCAGGACAGGTTCGCCTTTGCCAGTGTGGGCTGGAGGACGACGTTCTGATCAGGGCTCCAGGAAGATGATTCAGCCTGGCCAGAGGCCAGGCTGAATCATCTTCCAACCTTCCCCACGACGTAGGGTCCGTCCGGGGAGACGATGACCCTGGGGTGATCCGGAAGCAGCCTGTCCACAACGGACTGGACGTCATCGATCTTGATCATCCCGGTTTTGGCCAGATCGTCCCGGGAGAGCCCGGGTGAATAGATGCAGACCTCCCCGGCGTGGTCCAGGGCCTGGTAGATGTTCTGGGCGCACCACTGGTCGATGACAAAGTTGTCCGGCTCGCAGTAGTGGTCGAAAAACTCCTGGGGCGAGCAGACCGACTGCATGATGCCGCAGAACTCGGAGCTGCCCAGGCCCTCGCTGCATTCGGCAGCGATGACGATCGTCCCGCCTTTTCTGAGCATGTCTTTGGCGCAGGTCAACCCTTTGGAGACCTGGTACAGGGTTGCGTCAAGGGGGGCCCCGCCGCCGGAGGTGATGACCAGATCGGCCTCCTCCTCGACCTCGACCACGGAATGCTCCCTGACCATCTGGCATCCCCTGAGATGGGCCTGGTCGTAATGCCCCCCGAACACCCCGCAGAGCTCCCGGTCCGAGTTGATGACCACGTTGAGGATGAAATCCGCGCCAACGGTCCTGGTGACCCGAAGGCCGTAGTCGTGAAAGATGTTCCCGTCCAGAACGCAATTGGCCACCCCGGGATGGTCGATGACCTGAAAGGAGTGCATGAACTTCATGGTTTCATAGCTGGAGATCCCCGGCAGAATGGCCTTCCGGCCGCCTGAGTACCCGGCGTAGAAATGGGGCTCGATGAGCCCGGTCAGGATCTTCAGGTCGGCCTCGAGGTAGTGGACGTTGATCTCGATCGGGGCGCCCTCGATGCGGTCGATTTCCCGGACCTCCTCCGGTTTTCGGCAGTAATGGTTGATGATCCGGTAGTTACCCTTGATCTCCGGTCCCACCAGAGACTCCAGCTCCTGGCCTACATTGGGTCGATGCATGCCGGTGGCGATGAGGATGGTCATGCTGTCCCGTTCGATCCCCGCGGCTTCCAGGGTCTGGAGCATGGGAGGCAGAATGAGCCTGTTCGGGACCGGTCTGGTGATGTCCGAGATGACGATGCAGGCCGAATGCTTGCCCCTGGCCAGCTCTGCCAGGGGTGGGCTGGCCACGGGCTGCTCCAGGGAGTGAGAAACCGCGGCTTCCGGGTCAGAGAGTGGAGACACCGGCTTCATTTCCAGCAGGGTGGCCTGATCAGGCACCGTGACCGGGATCGAGTCCTGTCCGCACAACAGATTGGCCTGCATGAAACCTCCAGGGTTCAGAGTTGTTTGAGCAGCTGGTTGGCTGCCGTCAGCAGGGGATCCCAGACCGGCCCGAAAGGCGGGGCGTAGGCCAGGTCGCACTGGGCGAAATCGGCCACGGTCATCTGGGTGTGCAGAGCCACTGCGGCAGCGTTGATTCGGTGGGCCACCCCCTCGTTGCCCACCATCTGGGCCCCGAGAAGCCGCCCGGAGTCGGCATCCCCAATCATGTGCACCTTGATGCTCGAAGCCCCAGGGTGCCCGTGGGCCTTGTTCCGGGTCTCGATGGTGGCCGTTCGGGGGGAAAAGCCGGCCTTTTCGGCGTCCAGGGCGCTCAGACCGGTTGAGGCCACTTCAAGGCCAAAGACCTTGAAGACCGCTGTCCCGGCCACGCCCTGGATGCTGACCTCGCGCCCGGACAGGTGATCGGCCACGGCCCAGCCGGCCCTGTTGGCCCGCAGGGCCAGGGGAACCCACGTCCTCTCCCCGGTGACCACGTGAAAAGCGTCTGCGCAGTCTCCGGCCGAAAAGATGTCAGGATCCGAGGTCAGCATGGACCGGTCAACGGCAATGGCCTCATCAGCCCCAAGCTCCAGTCCGGCCTGGACAGCCAGCTCGTTGTTGGGTTGAACCCCAACAGCCACGATGACCGCATCGCTGTCCAGGACCATATCCTGACAGACCACCTGGAGACGCTGGCCCTTTCCCTGAATGGATTCGATGGCCTGCCCGGGATGGATCTCAACACCCTGAGTCTTCAGCTCGGCCCAGACCATGTCCGAGAGTTCTTCGTCCATCCAGGGCAGGAGGACCGGTCTGGGTTTGACCATCGCGACCCCGATGCCTCTGGCCCGCAGAGCTTCGGCCATCTCCATGGCGATGTAGCCCATGCCGATGAGGGTCACCTGACGGACCTCGTTCGCGGCCAGATAGCTCTTGATCTGCCGGCCGTGCTCGAGGCTCTTGAGCACCAGCACGCCGTCGCGGTCAAAGCCCGGGAGGTCGGGAACCCTCGGTGACGCCCCGGTGGCGATGAGCAGCCTGTCATAATCGGCCTGAAATGGAGCCTTGTCGGTGGTCAGCCCGGAGACCCTCTTGTTCTCCCGATCGATGGCGGTCACCCGATGACCCAGCCGGAGATCAATTCCAGCCTTGTCCCTGAAGACATGAGCCGGCCTGACCACCAGATCTTCGATGGGCCGATCGGGCTCGGCAATGTTGTAGGGCATGCCGCAGGCGCTGTAGGACACGTCCTGGGTCTGTTCAAAAACGGTCACCTCAAGGTCGGTGACCTTTCTCCTGGCCCTGCTTGCAGCGCTCATGCCGGCAGCATCACCGCCTATGACCACAAAACGCATGGCACACTCCTTGGAAATCTCCATGAGAACTGATATGTCGACATCACATCCTCGGACAGCGTGATTGAAATTATCCTTTTTGACCACCACTGACAACCTGGGCCGATCCGGCCAGACAGCGCAACCTTATGGAAAAACAGCCTCTTGCTGAAGATGCGACCTCCATTATTCTGGAGTCCATTTCCGATGGTGTCTTCACGGTTGATGAGTCCTGGAAGATCACCTCCTTCAACCGGGCGGCCGAGAGCATCACGTCCATTCCAAGGCAGGAAGCCCTGGGCAAATACTGCTGGGAGGTCTTCAGATCGAGCATGTGCGAGACAGGCTGCCCTTTGCAACAGACCATGGACACCGGCTCGCCCTCCATCAACGTGCCGGGCTACATCGTCACTGGAGAGGGGGATCAGAAGCCGGTAAGGGTCTCCACGGCCCTGCTCAGGGACAGTGAGGGCACTCTCCTTGGAGGCGTTGAAACCTTCAGGGACGTGAGCGAAGTCGAGCATCTGCGTCGGCAGCTCCAGGACCGTTTCCAGGTCGGCGACATGGTCAGCCGCAGCAGGGCCATGGCCAGGATCTTCAAGGTGCTGCCGAGGATCGCCGAAAGCAGGAGCACCGTGCTCATTGAGGGCGAGACAGGAACCGGTAAGGAGCTTCTGGCCAGGGCGGTCCATCATCTGAGCCCCCGCAGGGACAAGCCCTTTGTGCCGGTGCACTGTGCCGCCCTTCCGGACACCCTCCTGGAGTCGGAGCTGTTCGGCTACAAGGCCGGGGCCTTTACCGATGCCTCCAGGGACAAGAAGGGGCAATTCGCCCTGGCAGACGGGGGAACCGTCTTTCTGGACGAAATCGGCGAGACCAGCCAGGCTTTCCAGGTCAAGCTCCTCAGGGTCCTCCAGGAACGGGAGTTCACGCCTCTCGGGGCGTCGTCGGCCGTCAGGGTCGATGTCCGGGTCATTGCCGCCACCAATCGTGACCTCGCGGACATGGTCGCCCGGCAAGAGTTCCGCCAGGACCTCTTCTACCGCATCAACGTGGTCCGACTCGAGCTGCCGCCGCTTCGGGAACGCAAGGAGGACATCCCCCTGCTCGTGGAGCATTTCGTGAACAAGCTCAACGCGGTCTACGGAAAAACCGTTCGCGGTCTGTCCCAGGACGCCCTGAGTCTGCTCATGGGCCACGATTTTCCCGGCAACATCAGGGAGCTGGAAAACATCCTGGAGCACGCTTTCGTCCTCTGCAACACGGATCTGATCCAGGAGGTGCACCTCCCCGAGAACCTGAAAAACAGTGTCCCGCCTCCTGCAGCCGGCCATGAACTCAAGAGGACGGTTGACACCCTGGAAACGCAGACCATCAAAGAGGCTCTTGAGCGCAACCTGGGCAACGTGACCCAGACAGCCCGCCAGCTTGGGATGCACAAGTCCACCCTGTACCGGAAAATGAAGCGCTACGGGCTTTCCCGGTGAATGGCCTGTCCCCTGGACAGGCCATTCACCATCCTGTTTTCATCGTCAAGCAGCCGTGACATCCTTGGACCTCGCAGAACCTTTCATGCTCGTCCGGAACGTTCAACTCAGGATTGAATTCGTCGCGTTTTTGCAACTCATTGACGCGATTCTTCGCGAATCTGCACCACTTTTCTCCTCCACTCCACACCCTTTGACCGCTTCTTCTCCTTTAAAAATCATAGAATGATTGAATATTATTTTTTTTGCACACTTTATGCAAAACATGGCCATGAGTCGTGTCGTGCTGTCAGTCTGGGATCATCGTGTATCCCCGGTCTTTGAAACCTGCTCGCAGCTCCTGATGGCGGAGACGGGCCGCTGGCCGGCCGACGTTCAGGTCGTGGCCGCCTTTCTCCCTGGCGAGCCGGAGCTGAACCGGGTTTTCAAGACCCTTGAATCTGGGGCGCAGACCCTGATCTGCGGAGCCATCTCCAGACTGTATCTGAACATGATCACGGCTTCATCCATTCAGGTTGTCCCCTTTGTCACCGGTGAGGTCACGGAGATCATCCGGGCTCACTCCCGGAACCGTCTCAGTGCGGAACGTTTCGGGATGCCGGGGTGCCGGAGGCAGCGTCGGCGGCAGCGAGGCAGAGGACACGGATCATGGTGATCAACGTGAAGATAAGACCACACAGGAGGATCAAATCATGCCACGAGGAGACGGAACAGGACCGGCAGGTCAGGGGCCGGCAACAGGACGGGGACTGGGGCCCTGCCGAAGCGGGCAGCAGGCGATGAATCGCACCCCTGAGGGGAATCAGGGTCAGTCTTTCTGGTCCAGATTGTCCAGAGGGTTTCGGCGAAACCGCCCGGGTCAAGGGTCCGGCATGGGCCGGGGCCGCGGCGGTGGCCGTTCCGGGTGGTGATGGCCTTTGTCAATGTCAGTCAGGAAAGCCAAGAAAAGCAATGGAGGACATCGAACATGCCATGGGGAGACAGAACTGGACCAATGGGTTGGGGACCAATGACCGGTCGAGGTTTTGGATACTGCAGCGGCAGTGAACAGCCTGGTTTTGCCGCCGGCCCGGGACTGGGCCGCGGCTGGGGCGGCGGTCGCGGCCGCGGCAGAGGCTTTGGCCCGGGCAGAGGCTTCGGGCGCAGAGGGTGGTATGGGGCCTGGCCCCCGGCAGCTCCCTACCCGTCATCAGTTCCTGCTGCAACCATGTCCGTTGAGCAGGAAAAGGACATGCTCAAGAGGGAGGCCCAAAACCTCAGAGAGACCATGAACAGGCTTGAACAGAGAATTCAGGAGCTTGAAGATCAGTCGTCCTGAGCCAGTCCAGCCGCCGGCAACCGGAGAGTCTCCGGGATGCCGGCGGCTCTGGTTGTCCTATGAGTCACTACGCCACACTGTTTGGACCGGTCCCTTCCCGACGTTTCGGGAGATCTCTGGGAATCGACCTGACACCGCTCAAGACCTGCTCCCTGGACTGCGTCTTCTGCCAGCTCGGCCGGACCACAGTCCACACCGTGGATCGGAGGCCCTATGTTGACCTCGGACTGGTCATTCAGGAGCTCAGGGACTGGTTTGACCGGGACGGTCAAGCCGATGTCCTGACCCTGTCCGGCTCCGGGGAACCGACCCTGCACAGCGGCTTTGGGGATGTCCTCGAGGCCATCGCCGAGACGAGTGGGCTCCCAAGCCTCCTTCTGACCAACGGGACCCTGCTGAACCGCAAAGAGGTCCGTCAGTCCGCGAGCAAAGCGAACATGGTCAAATCCTCCCTCTGCGCCTGGGACGAGGCCTCCTTCCAGGCCATCAACCGTCCCCATCCCCGGATTCATTTTCAGGACTTTGTTCAGGGGCAGGTCGACTTCAGAAAGGTCTACTCCGGTCAGCTCTTTCTGGAGGTTTTTCTGCTGCAGTCCATGAACGACGCTCCAGAGCAGATACAGGCCATTGCTGAGATCGCAGGAGCCATCGAGCCGGACAGGATCCAGCTGAACACCGTGGACCGCCCGCCTGCAGAGACCTACGCCCGCCCGGTGCCTCTGGAACAGCTGAGAGTGGCCAGGGAGACCTTTGGCCCCAGGGCCGAGATCATCGCCCGGCAGCCGGTTTCACCCGGCGCCAGGGCTTCCCTGACCAGGGAGGCCATCGTGAACATGCTCCGCAGACGCCCGGCGACCATGGAGCAGCTCTGCAATCTGACAGGCAGGCATCGCAACGAAATCGCCAAGATCATGGCCCAGCTCCATGAGGAAGGAACGGTGACCTGGCGGACCACCCACGGGGAGCAGTTCTACCTGGTTCCTGAATTCAAGGCATGATCCAGTTTTTGAGGGGGCCTCACTCCCCGCGGAAAGGTGTTGCCCTGCGGGCATTCGTGTTGCCTCCTCCCTGCAAATCAAGTAAGATCCCCCATCGCCTGTGATGACGTTCCATACGAGCCCGGCCGGAGGCCGGACTGAAGAGGTTGTCTGTTCATGAAGCTCTCGACACGCAGCAGGTACGGCATTCGATTGCTGGCCGACATCGCCCGACAAGGGAACAGCGCAGTGGTCACCCTCCAGGAGGTGGCCGACCGGCAGAACATCTCTTTCAAGTATCTGGAGAAGATCACCAGAATCTTAAAAGAAGCCGGATACCTGTCCGGTAAAAAGGGACCAAACGGCGGGCATCGCCTGAACCGCTTTCCCCAGGACATCCTCATCGGTGACCTGGTGATCGTCCTCGAGGGCAACCTTGAGCTCGTGGACTGCACCAAAGGCGATCAACCCTGTCCGCGGCTCCCTAGCTGCCGCACCCATCAGGTCTGGGACGATCTGAAAAACATCATCCACCAGAAGCTCAACGCCATCAGTCTGGCCGACCTCATCCGCGATGAGGAGGAGTGCACTCTGATGTTCAGGAATTGATGGCTTTCCTGGTGGTTCACCGAATCTGCACTCCATGGTTCCAACTCTCCAACACTGCCCTGCCCCAATGCACTGCAGTTCCCTGACACCGGCCCGATCCTTTTATTCTCCGTATTGACACGCTTGAGGCCGTCCTGATATGGATCTGCATTTGTTTTTTGCACGACTTGATATGCTCCCCGGCATTTTCCTGCGGCTGCCAGGCCATTGATCTGAATCCACCGCTGGCAGTGCTTCAACCGGGTCTGACCTTCACTCTCTGAACACAGGAGGATCTATGATTGTCGCCAAGAGAAAGCCCTTTGATGAAATCAAGACATCCGTCGACGAGTACGCAAAGATTCTGACCGTGGGATGCGGCACCTGCGTGGCCGTATGCCTGGCTGGCGGCGAAAAGGAAGTGGCCAACCTGAACGCCGAGCTTGAAATGGCCAGAAAGATCGCCAAGAAGCCGGTTGAGCTGGGGGCCAAAACGGTTGAGCGTCAGTGCGACATGGAGTTCCTGGCAGAGCTCGATTCCATGGTCAGCGACTACGATGCCCTGATTTCCCTGGCCTGCGGGGTCGGGGTTCAGTTCCTGGCCGAACGATACCCGCATATTCCTGTCTTTCCCGGTGTGGACACCACCTTCATGGGCGCCAACCGGGATGTCGGCTGGTACGAAGAGCGGTGCCGCGGCTGCGGGACATGCGTCCTGGCCTACACCGCCGGCATCTGTCCGGTGACCACCTGCGCCAAGGGACTGTTCAACGGCCCCTGCGGCGGGACCAATGCCGGAAGTTGCGAGGTCGACCCCTCCCAGCCCTGTGCCTGGTACAACATCTACCATCGACTGGCGCAGCAGGGTCGGCTGGACAACATCATGACGGTCTTCCCGGCCACGGAGTGGCGGAATCAGATCCCCAGAACCGTGATCCAGCCCGGCTACGAACAGAAAGTCACGAGTGAAAAAGCCTAGCGCCCTACCCCAAACATAAGGAGCTCCCAATTGAAGAGCAAAAGTGTCATCATCATCGGCGGTGGCATTGCCGGTCTGACTGCTGCATGGGAACTGGCCCAGCAGGATGTGGGTGTGCATCTCGTTGAGAAGGGTCATTTCCTGGGAGGTCATGCCATTCACTACAACTGCAAGGCCACAGACGTGTGTCAGCAATGCGATGCCTGCACAGTGGAGAAAATGCTCAAAAACGTGGTCTCCGAACCTCGCATCACTGTGCATCTGGCCTCGAACGTTCAGAGCATCTCAAAGAACACAGGCTTCGCAGTCACCTTGGACAAGAGGGCCCAGTACGCCTCTCCCCGGGAGCAGGAGCACCTGTCGGCAGCCTATGCCCGCTGCCCTGTCCCTGGAGCCATTCTGCGGGGAAGGTCCATCAACAACTCCCCCCTGTTCGCCCTGGATGAAAGCCTGCTTCCGCAGCTCAAGGACCAGCTCCCGGACCTCTTCGGACCGGACGGGCTGGATGCGAACAAAGAACCAGCTCAGGAAACCCTCAAGGCCGACGCCGTCATCCTGGCCACAGGGTTTGAACCATTCCACCCTGAAGACAAACCCACCTACAACTCGGCCTCTCTGAAGAACGTGGTTTCCGCCCTGGACATGGAAAAGATCAAGAAGGAGCAGGGACACTACGTTCGCCCTTCCGACGGACGGCCTCCGCACAGAGTGGCCTTTATTCAGTGCGTCGGCAGCAGGAATGAGCAGCTCGGACACCTGTGGTGCTCCCACGTCTGCTGCCCCTACGCCCTGCGCATGGCCGAGGTGATGAAGAAAGACGATTCAGAGACAGACATCACGGTCTTTTACATGGATATTCAAAACATCGGCAGGGACCATCCGTCGTTTTACCAGCAATGCCAGTCAGACTTCCGTTTCGTGCGGAACATCCCGGTGGACATCTACCCCGGGGAGAACGACTCCATGCTGGTCAGCTACATGGATGAGAGCGACGAAAAGGTCATCCGCGACCCTTTCGATCTCGTGGTCCTCTCGGTGGGGATCATGCCTGGACAGGACAATGCCCGGCTGGCCGAAATGGCCGACATTTCCCTGACACCCAATGGGTTCCTTCAGTCCGCAAGCGAGCTTGACACCACCTCCACCGCCGTGGAGGGCATCTTTGCTGCCGGGACGGCCACAGGGCCAAAGAGCATTGCCGAGAGCATGGTCAATGCCGGGCAGGCCGTGCGCAATACGGTCAAACACTTAGGGGTATCCAAATGACTGACATGCAGACGATCCCAACGATGGAAACTGACGTGAACACCCGTGTCCTGGTCATCGGCGGAGCCTGGTCAGGGGCCCGGACTGCCGCCGAGCTGGTGGATCAAGGATACGGCGTGACCCTGGTCGAAGAGGCCCCGACGCTGGCCAAGGCCAGGGAAGCTTCGAGTTTTTATTCCCGGCTCGTTCCCGATCGGGACACGCCACTTCTGGAGACGGTCCAAAAGGTCGAAGACATGGACCACATCGAGCTTCTGACCTCAGCCAGCCTCCTCCATGTGGACGGCCTGCCAGGGAATTTCCGGGTCAAGCTCAATGTCGGCGGGCAGATCAAGGACCTCGATGTCGGAGCCGTGGTCGTGGCCACGGATATTGAAGCCAGGCCTGCCTTCGAGACCTACGGACTGACCCCTGGGGACAAGGTCGTTGGCCTGAGCGAGCTGGAGAGCACCTTGCAGTCCAGGCCGCCGCAGGACGCCAAAGTCGCTTTCCTGGCCGGGTTCTGCGATGACGGCTCGCCACTGTCCATGGAAAGGATCATGCGCTCGGCCCTGCAGGTCCAGGAAGGTGGGTCCCAGGCTTATGTCTATGTCAGAAACATCAAGGTGGCAGCCGAGGGACTGGAAAAACTCTACAAGACAACCCGGGACAAGGGCGTGCTCTACTTCAAGCTCCAGGACAAGCCGGAGCTGGACGGGGACGGCTCGAGCCTGGTCTTCCTGGATCCGGTCCTGTCCCAGCAGGTTGAGCTCAAACCCGACCTGATGGTGGTCGAGGATCAGCTCGCAGCCAACCATCTCAACCAGCGTCTGGCCGAGCTCCTGCGCATCGACCTCGGCCCCGGAAACTTCATCCAGGAAAACAACGTGCACCGTTTCCCTGTCCACTCCAACAGGGAAGGCATCTTTGTGGCCGGAGGCAGCCGGGATGCGCTCAGCCTCCCGGACACGCTGGCCGATGTCGGGAACGTGGCTCTGGAAGTGGCCCGATTCCTGAACGACGGGCACAAGAGCGTGCCCGAGCACATGGGCATCGTGGACCGGGAAAAATGCTGCTTCTGTCTGACCTGCTACCGCTGCTGCCCCCACGGTGCCATCACCTGGGAAGACAAGCCGGTCATCTCCTCCATCGCCTGTCAGGGATGCGGCATCTGCGCCAGTGAATGCCCTCAGGACGCCATTCAGATCGTGTCCTTTGAAGACGACACCATCAAGCAGGCCATCAAGGCCCACCTGGCCGCTCAGGCCGAAAGTCCGACCATTATCGCCTTCTGCTGCGAGAACTCGTCCCTGGAGGCCGGGCACATGGCCCAGACCTTCAATCGACCGCTACCGGCCGGGCTGAAGATGATCAAAATCCCCTGCGCCGGCAAGGTCGACCTGGACTACATCTTCACCGCCTTCCTCAACGGCGCTGACGGCGTCATGGTTCTGAGCTGCCATCCGGGCAACTGCAAGTCGGTCCGGGGCAACACCTTTGCCAGCTGGCGGGTGGACAACGCCTATCGCATGCTGGACAATGCCGGAATGAACCACAGCAGGCTCCTGACCGCCAGTCTGGCTTCGAACATGGATGTCGAGTTCTCTGAGCTGGCCACCCGGATGGAAGCCAGCCTGAACGAGCTCGGACCTTCCCCTCTGAAGTAAGAAGGCGGAGGATCGAGGGTGGGTGGTTGAGCAAGGAGGCTCTCCACTGCATTGGGGTTCCTCATCCAGCCTCCTGGGATCATCGAGGCCCACCCTCGTCAGCCCCTTCGTCCTGCGCAAACAAGAAAAGCACGCCGGTCGGCGTGCTTTTCCGCTTGGTGAACCTTGATGCCCGGCGCAATCATCCACCACACCGGGCATCAGTAGTCGATGAGGTTTTTGCTCCTGGTCCCCATCCGGGCATTGACCTTTTCGATCCTCTTCTCCAGCTCCAGCCGTCTCCCGGAATCGTCAACCCGGTAGAACTGCCTGAGCAGGAAGTTCCGGCAATCGATGAGCGTATGCCGCTCGTTTTCCGGATCGACCATCTTCTGGCAAAAGGGGCAGGGCCGGAATGCCGGCTTGTGTTCAGTCTTCTTGAACATGACCATGCTAGAGGGCCTGTTTCTGAATCATGCTCTTGCCGTCCGGGTCCCAGTTCTGTCCGGTCACTGTGCGATAGAAGTCCCGGGCCTCCTGGAACTCGGGGTTGATGGTCAGGGCCTGCTCCAGGCAGTGCGCGGCCTTGTCCAGCTCATTGGCGAAATAATACGACTTGGCCACGTTGTAGTGAATGTTTTCGTCGTTCGGATCCAGGTTCAGCGCCTGTTTGTAAGCCTCTAGGGCCTGCTGGTACTTGCCTTCTTTGCGGAGGTTGATGCCAAGGGTGTTGTAGGGGTTGGGGGCGTTGGCATCGCACTTGAGGATTTGGCTGAAGATCTTCCTGACCTCAATGAAATCGTCCAGCCTGGCATACTCGTCTGCGGCCTTCTGGAGGTAGGCCTTGTAGCTGTCCATGTCGCCCTTGAGCTTGTAGGCTTCGGCAATGCCGGTGTAGGCCTTGATGAACAGGTTGTTCAACTTGATGGCCTTCTTGAAGGCTATGATGGCCTTGGCGAATTTCTGCTCCACCAGATACTGGTTGCCTTTGGTGAAGTAGTCTTCAGCCCGCTCCCCTTCGACATTGCCGGAAACGATTTCGCCAAGGTCTTCGATCGCCCCGTCATAGTCCCCCTGGGACATCTTGTCTTCGGCTTCGGCAATGAGCCTGTCTTCGATTTCGCTGAGCTGTTCCAACTGGACAATGGTCTGCAGATGGTTCTTCAAGACGTCCATGCTGTAGGGCCGGATCACGAACCCCGAGCATCCAGCGGCAATGGCGTCCAGGACAAAATCTTTGCAGCTCTGGGAGGACAGGACGACCACCGGCACAGGGTCCAGCCGGACCATCCTGTTGACCTCGGCGATGAAGGTGTGGACATCCATGTCGTTGAGCTCGATGTCGGTGATCACCAGGTCAGTCGTGTTGTGGGCCAGAAAGTCCATGGCCGCGACCGCGGAGGAGAACCTGTGGGCCACCTGCAGCTCAAGCTTTTTGAGGCTCTGGGAATCGATATGGAAATGGTCATTGTTGTTCGTGGTCACAATGACATTCCATCGGGAAAGGGGTTTCTGATTTCTGTTCATAGGCTCAGGACGTGAACTGTCCGTTCATCTGGAACGCCCAGCATCGATGAACCTGCATGACCGGCATGGATCCCGGAAGGAGGGCCTCATGCGCCGGTCCAGGCCTGGACGTACTGATCCACATCGAACTTGCGTTTGCATCCGGCGTGGCTCATGTAGCGAATCTGCCCGAACACGGACCTCTCCTGAAAGGGCCGGTCATGGAGTCCGCCGATGGCCCACAGGGCCCCGACGTATCCGTTGGGGTCACGGCCGTCCAGTTCATAGCGATCGTTGAGTTCGATGGTTCGCTTCAGGGCCTGTTCCGGGTCCTCGCTCCACTCCAGGATCTTTTTGGCCCAGTACATGCGGAGATAGCCATGCATCTTGCCCCGCTTGACCATCTCCATCTGGGCGGCATTCCAGAGAGGGTCGTGCGTCTGGCCCTCTTCGAGGTCAGCATAAGAATAGAGGTACGGCCTTGGATCCCGGGCGTGTTTGTTCAGGGTTCGCCGTCCCCAGTCCGGGGCTGATGTGAGGCTGGTGGGATGATGGTTCCAGGCGCAGAAGTTTTCAGACAGCTCCCGCCGGACCACGAGCTCTTCGAGAAAGGCCTCTTTGCCGGCCGCATCGGCATTTTTGGCGTTCCAGGCTTCAAAAGCGGCCCGCTGCGGAGCGATCTGGCCGAAATGGAGATACGGGGAGAGATTGGACAGGGCCCGGGCATTGGGGTCGTTCCTGTGCTGATCATAGTCGTTGATGATCCGGCTGACAAACCTGCCCACCTGGTCCATCCCGGCCCTGGTCCCGGGCTCAATCCAGTCGACCGGCCCGACAGTCCGGTCCACGTTGAGGCTCTGGCCTGCAGCTGTCCAGTCCGGCTCCTGAAGAGGGCTCTGGGCATGGGGATGTTGCTTGAGCTCAGGAAAGGGCTCCAGGTATTCCATGAGCTGGCGGTGAATCTTGGGTCTGATGGTCCGGGCCGCATATTCCTGCTTGCCTGAAACCTCCCAGCATGGGACCACATTATGGGCATCGACCTCGATCACCGGCACGTCGGCCAGCTGGGAGACATCCTTTTTCCAGCCCCGCTTGACCGGCAGGGGATCGAAATCCATGACCAGGGAGTGGGCCCTGCAGGAGGACAGGACGCTCCCGATCGAACGGCCTGGATCACCCAGGAGGAGCTGAAACGGGATGTGCAGCTGCAGGGCCTGCCGGGCGCACTCCTTCAGGCCCTTGAGCATGAAGTCGTACTGCCGCAGGGTGGCCCCGAGAAAGCTGGGCACGAGGCAAAAGACGATCTGGAGCTCCCTGGAGTCCTGCAGGGCGATGTCCTGGGCGTGGATCAGGGCCCAGTTGTCCTGAATGCGCTGATCCCTGCTCATCCAGTAGACAACCGGTCCGGGTCCCGGGGTCCCCGTGTTCAGGGTCCTGACTCGTCTGACATTGACGCGCATGAAAGAAGCCCTGTCCAAGGGTTGTCCATGGGGCAGGCCAATGCCCCACAGGGGTTACAGCTCCAGGATGGAGACCTTCTGGAAGTCGACCACGGCGACCACCCGCTGCACCGCAACAGTGAAGAGGGCCGATTTCGGGCTGGTGACAAAAGCCTCGAGCTCAGGATATTTGGCCACAAAGACGCTTTCCAGAGACTGGCGCTCGTCCGCCACAACCTCCCTGGCCTGACCGTTCAAGGTCACGGCCGTCCCCGCCTGGTGGTCGAACTGGACATTGTCCACCTCAGAGACCATGAGGGACACGGCACTGTTGACGACCATGTTCTCATATTTCGTGGTCTGCTGGGGGGTGACCAGGATGAGCGAACAGGCACCCGGCCCCTGGGCAAAGGTCATCAGATTGCAGTACGGGATGTTGTCCCTGACTGTTGCCAGGGTCAATGTCTTCTGGGCGGCGAGGAATGCTTTCAGCCATTGCAGAAAGGCTGGCCGCTCCTCTCTGGGGACCTGCTGACGGGAGGGAGTGTACCTGTCCTGGCTCACGGCGATGATTCTCCTGAAGCTCAAGGTTCAACTCTGGCCTCTCTGTACCTCATTTGCTCCCAGGCTGCAATGAGCCGGGGCTCTGGGTGCAGGCGGGGCCTTGCCACCTGAAATCTGAGTTCTTATTGTTACATCACCCTCGCCCGCTGGCAGGGCCACAACCTGACCTCAGATATTGAGTTCTGACCACCACGACGATCAATGCTGCCAGAGGCAGTTTCAACGAGGAGGTTCCCATGAAGGATTCCGTGATCACATCCATCTACCCCGAAGACTTGAGGGACTACATGTCCTCCCATCGGGAGAGGAGGTACACCCTCCTCGACGTCCGGGAGACTGAGGAATACGAACAGGAGCATATTCCAGGGGCTTTGAACCTGCCCCTGTCCGAGCTCGAAGACAGGCTGGAGGACATTCCCAGGGACAAGGACCTGGTGGTCTACTGTCGCAGCGGCCGGCGATCCATGGCCGGGGCGGCTTTGATCACCGAACAGGCCGAACAGCGGGTCCCGTCTGTCTACAACCTCAGTGGAGGCATCACCGCCTGGGAGGGGAAGATCCTGGAAGACATCCCCAGAATCAGCCTCTTCGACGACCAGGATGACTTTCTGACTGTTCTGCACCGGGCGGCGGACATGGAAAAAGGGGCCTACGCCTTCTACTCGGCCATCACCCAGCGACTGCCCCGGTCACCCCTGGCTCCGACAGTGGAAAACCTGCAGGAAATGGAGCACAAACATGCCCGGGCGGTCCATGCGATGATGGCCAGGCATGGCGATGTGGCTCCTTTCGAGGAGTTCTTTGCCGGCCTGTCAGGACAGATCGTCGAAGGCGGGATGGAGCTGGAAGACCTGCTCGATGAAAACCGGTGGGTCGAGATCGGGCGATGCATGGCCCTGGCCGAGATCGCCATGGACATCGAGTACAGGGCCTTTGATCTCTACAAGCATCTGGCCTCGAGGTCCGAGGACCCTGAACAGGAGCAGGCCCTGCTCTTCCTGTCCGAGCAGGAGAAGACGCACATCAGGCTTCTGGCCAAGGGGCTCCGCGGGTGTGTCGAGGCCTGAGCAACCAGGCCTCCGGGTTCAGCCCAGCCAGAGGCTGCACTCGTCTGAAACTTCATGAGGAAGAACCCCTCAGGCCTTCGGCCGGCTCCCCGGACCCCTCAGGCCTTTGGCCAGCTCCCAAGAACCCCTCAGCCCTGCGAGCAGCTCCCCTTGGAAAAGGGGAGCAGTTAGGGGAGCAGTCAGAGGAGCAGCCTCGAAAGTTTCTGCCCTGATCCAACTGGTACAGTCAACAAACTCCTCTACACGGAAAAAATCTTTTCTTCCCTCAACCTTCAACCCTCAACCTTCAACCTGTCAGCCCGGCCTCTGGCCGGGCTGACATCAGACGCTCAGGGACAGCAGGATGTCTGCCAGCAGCCGGGGGTCGATACGCTCTGCTCCGCCCTCTGTCACCAGCCTGGTCTGCAGGATGTCGATTCCCCTTTCTTTGAGGAAATCAATGGGGATTCCTCCTGAATAGCGCTGCCCGTCTTGGTCCACGAGGATGAAGTTCAGGACCCGACTGCAGTCCTCAGGGATGTAGTCACGCCCCAGAAGCTGGACCAGGAGCCGGTCCACCTGCATCTGGAGATCGAGCCCCATGCACTCCGGATCCTCGAAGGTGTTCGGGATGTAGATCTTGGGGCAGCTCGTTTCGGCCACAGCCCTGGCCACGCCTTCGGGCAGGAGGTTGGCCAGCAGGCTGGTGTAGAAGCTCCCCATGGGATAGCAGATCAGATCGGCAGACTGGATCTGGGCTTTGACCTTGTCCCGGATGGCCACCGGCATCGGGGCCGGTTCCTGCAGGCTCCTGACCAGGGTCATGCCCTTGATGGCCGACGTCAGGGCCGGCGACCCCTTCCCTGTCAGCAGATGCTGACCGACAACCCGCTGTCCGTCTGCCAGCTCTGCCGCCAGATGGGCGTCCACATTGACCACCGGCCGGACCGTTCCCCTGACCTCCACCAGCTTGGAGTAGATGAAGATCACTGGATCGAGGTGGCGGTCGTTTTCCAGGTAGCCCGCGGTCAGGACCAGGTTGCCCAGGCTGGCCCCCCGAAGGTCAAAGTCTTCGGGCATGTTCCGAGCGAAGAAGTCGAGATGGTGCTTGATGATCTTGCGCATCGGGTCAGGGACATTGGCCACGTTGGGGTGCTGACCGCGGACAAAGGACTCGAATTCCCTCTTCAGAGCGGCCTGGTCGGCACGGTGCGGGAGCCGGTGGGAAAAGAGGGCATAAATCTCCGGGTGCCCTTTGACGGTCTGATCAGCCAGGGCCATGAGCCTGTTCCTGATGTCCCCCACTGCAGGCATGTTGAAGACCCTGCGAAGCTCGGCTGAGCTGCCGCCGGAGTCGAAGGGGGTGATGATGTGGATGGAGTTGTGCGTGGCGTTGATCAGGGTCCGGCTGAGGGCCCTCAGGGCTGTTCCCCCGCTGAAGAAGAGTATTCTGGGGCCCAGCTCCGGTGACTTCTGAAATCGGGCCAGTCTGATCCGGTCCGGGATGGTGATGTTCCTGGTCAAGCTGATGTGCATGGCTCGGTTCGCTGTTGCAGCCTGTTCGTCAATGTCTCGTGCCCCAGGCGTCCCTGACGGGGGAACACACGGCCAGTGCCGCTCTCAAAGACCAGGCCCCTTCACCCCGGGACATGGCCTTCCCGGAGAAAGTGCAGGCACGCCCTGCGGGCATGGTCAAAGTCGACCCCCCCGACAGCCTCCATGACCACGCACCTGGACAGGACATCGAGGTAGGTCGCCTCTGAGAGGCTGGCTCCGTGACCCTCCTGAGGCAGGAAAAACAGGCCGACCTCTTTCATGAAGGCCGGCAGGAGGTCCTGGCGTGACCTGAGGTCGACCTCCTGAACACGCACCTGCTCGTTCCTGCGGGACCAGTTCAGGATGAGCAGGCCGTGCATCGGGGCCGTGAGCTCGAAACGCCCCTGGCCGAAGCAGGTTTCGATGGGCACGTCGTACTTGTGCTCCAGGTCCCAGAGCTGGTCTTCCTCCAGGGAGCTGAATCTCTTCAGATCGTCCTCAGGCACGATGTCAACCAGGCAGGGGTTGTTCAGGGCCGTGCCCGGATTGATCCTGGGCAGCTTGGCCACTCCGCGCATGATCAGCCCGTCCCTGTGGGGACTGACCAGCAGCCTGTCGTTGCTGACAAAAACCGCGTCCTGCTCCAGGAGCTTCAGGGCCAGCGTGGACTTGCCCATGCCTGAAAAACCGGCCAGGGCCAGTCCCCTGCCCTTCAGGCTGACCCCGGCCGCATGGCCCAGGAGGGCCCCCTGGTGGAGCTGGTCCTGGATGAACCGGTTGTTGATGAAGTTCACGACCTGGTTGACATTGTTCAGACAGGGGCCCACACAGCAGTGATCAGACCCGCCAAAGACAAAGAGCATCCCGGTCAGGCGCTTGCGGACCACCCGGCCGTCGCTCAGGTCGCAAAACTCCTCCTTGATTCTGCTCTTTCCGGGCTCGGGGGGCTTGACCCTGAACTCCAGCCCCAGGTCCGGTTCAGCTGCTTCATGACAGGTGATCAGGATGTCGGTCTCAGGCCCGGAGATGACAAAAGGACGGAAATAATCGGTCAGGGCCTGCAGCAGCTCTGGATGACTGGCCTGAACCTCGATCCTGCAGGAATCAAAGCCGAGCTTCAGCCCGGGACTCGTGGGGTGCTGCTGCCGGAGATGCTGGACAAGCTCCCGCCTGGTCACGGTCATGCCTGTATCCTCTCGGCCACGTACTCCGTGAGCAGGGCTGCGGCGTTGATGTTCTGGGCTTCGAGCATGCCCCGGAACCCCCCAAAGGCCGAGACTTCGAAGACCACGGGCCCCTGCTCGGTTTCCACCAGGTCCACGCAGGTAAAATCGAGCCCGAACAGGGACTGGGCCTTTTCCGCCAGGCTGATGCTCTCGTCCGAGGGCGTAAAGGGTTCGTACTTGCCGCCGTTGGCCGTGGTCGTGTTCCAGGAGTGGCCCAGTTTCCTGGAGTAGGTTGTCAGATAGGACCCTCCCAGGAAGACCAGTCCCAGATCCCGGCCATTGAGATCGATCTTTTTCTGGATGTACATGATGGAATTGTGGCGATGGTAGTCCTGGACCTGTCGCTCGATGTCCGAATCGGCGGAGATGAGCTTCATGCCCCTGGCCTTGGAGGTGTACAGGGGCTTGAACACGGCCTGGCCGTAATCCTGTACGGCCTTGATGGCCTGCGCGGACTCTTCGGTGATCGTGGTCGGCGGCATGGGGATGCCGGCCAGCCTGAGGCTGATGGTGCAGCTCAGGCGGTCCAGGACGCGCATGATGTTCAGGGGGGAGGAGTAGACCTTGACCCCCTGTTCCTGGACAAAACGGAGCATCTCCAGTCTGTCCAGGAGATCGGGGGAATATCTGGCCCCGATCTTCTTGACGATCAGCCCGTCCAGCGTGCAGAGGTCGGTCTGTCCATGCCAGGCCCGGCATCTCTCGAGGTCCAGGCTGACATCCGCCATGTCCACGAGCAGACGGAAACCGGTCTTGTCCTGAACTGCATCAGCCAGGAATTCCGAAGACCATCCTCCGTGCGTGCCGACAACTCCAATTCTCATAGGTCGATCACCTCGTCATGATACGGTTTGAGCAGTGTTCCAGACTCGGCAGGTGTCCAGGACCTGCCATCAGGAGCGCAGGATTCTGTCCGGGAAGGAGAATGCTGACCAGGGCCGGTCGCGATGGTTGACGACCTTGTCCAGGAGGTAGTGGGCCCTGAGGAACATGTCTCTGGAAAAGCTGGAGTTCAGTTCGAAACGGGTGGAGGTGTACAGGGACCGGGCCACCGCCAGGGCCAGGCGGATATCGAAGAGGGTGTCGCCGCGATCTCCGGCATAGGACTTGGCAAAGAGAAACATGCGCTGGATCATCCAGTTCAGGCGGTCCCGCTTGTCTTTGGAAAAGATCGGGATGCGGTAGTTGGAGACCAGAAAGACTGAAATGTCCTGGACAAAATCAAAGGGCCTGGAGCGGTGGACGTCGATGAAGTGCACCTTTTGCCGGGTGTGGTTGTAGACGATGTTGTTGATGTTGAAATCGCCGTGGATCAGAACGGAAAACGGGGCCTGGACCTCGTCCTCCACCGCGGTGCAGAGGGTCATGAGCTCACGGGTGCTGTAAATCTGGTTTGAGCCGACCCTGGAGCTTCTGCGCTCAAAGCTGGGATGGACCTGCTTGACGGCGCCCAGACGGCTGCTCAACTGCTGCATGAAGTTGGTCTGCACCGGTTCCGGCCTGGTGGTCGTGTCCCAGACTTCCTGAAGCGTCTCCTCCAGGATAAAGGCCGCATTGAGCAGGGTGTCCCAGTCCGTGGTCAGGACAGCCTCGTCCAGGGTGCACCCGGGCAGAAGCTCCACCAGCATGGAGGCCTGATCATCGGTTTCGTGCTCAAAGTAGTTGAAGATCTTGGGCACCAGGCCGGGGAAGGCCTCTTCCCAACGGATCAGGTTTTCCTTCTCCTCCTTGATCTTCTGCCTGCTGCCCTCCTTGAAGATGGAATCCTGGACCTGAAAGCGCTCCTTCTTGTCCTCGACACGGCCGATTCTGCAACCGGACCGGCTGCCCCAGATGAACTGGACATTGACATCTGAAAACGAGGATTGCATGTCCGGCTGATTCAAGGTCTGCTGCAGGGCCTGGAACTGATTGATCTTGATCTTCTCGCCCAGGATGGTGAACAGAATGGCTTCGCCGATGTTCAGCAGGCTGTCTCCGATCCGTTCCAGGTAGCGGACGATGAACAGGATGGTGATGTAGTTGCCTGGATCGGAACGCCCCTCCTTCAGCTCGGCCATGACCCGGTCGAAATGGGTCTTGTACATCTGGTCCAGATGGTTTTCAGCCCGGCAGATGGTCAGGGCCTTGGAGAGCTCCTTTTCCTTCAGGGCAGGGTCGATTTCCGCCAGGGTGTCCAGGATCTCCGTGAGCATGCCCTCATAGTTGAAGGAGTACAGGAACGAGGTGTCGGTCAGGTATTGCACCTGGCGGACGATGTTCACGCAGAAGTCCGCGATCCGCTCCAGGTTGACGGCAATGGTCTGCATGGCCCGGATGTTGTTGACGTCCCTTTTGGACAGGCTGCCGTTGGTGGAGGAGATGATCTGTTCAAAGCAGGCGTTCTCCACCATGTTTCTCAGGTTGTCGACGGCGTCGTCCTTGGTGGTGATGGCTTGAAAGAGCTCAGGAGAGGGGTCGTTCAGGAAGTCGAAGGTGTTGGTGGCCAGGTTCTTGACCTCGATGAGCAGAAACTGAAAGTTGTCGTAGAGCGAGCCAAAGGTGAGCATGAGCCAGCCTCAGGACTTGATGGTCAGGGGTTGATTCGCGGTCCCGGTCTGAGTCTGCTTGTCCTCCCAGACGATCTTCAGCTGCAGTTTGCTGCTCCCGTCCTTCTTCTTGGCTTTGATGGACAAAGTGAATAAATCTGGAGGGTTGAGGGTGAACTCCTCCTGAGAGGATCCCAGGACGATCCGCCCGTTTTCCAGCCCTTTCTGCAGAGTCTCCAGAAAGGACTTGATGGACTGGACATCCTGCATGGATTCATGAAAAAACTTGCCGTCACTGGCCATAGACTCTTTCCTTGTTGTCAGAGCAGAAGGCGGAGTTCAAAGCGCGGTCGCGCCTTCTAGTCAAGGACCGACGCCGGAGAAAAAGGATCGCTTGGCAACAGCGACGACATGGTGATCAATGGCCAATTCCAGGACGATGATCAGCCCTGCAGGCGGCTCAGGTATTCGTCAATGGTCCCTGCCCGGCTGACATGAGCCTTGATGAGCATTTTCTGGATGGACAGGTCGTCCCAGGCCGGCTGGAGCCCGATTTCCCGCGAAGCCTTGTCCAGGTCCTGCAGCTCAGGGTCCTTGACCTTTTCCCCCATGTGGGTGTCATCGCCCATGAAGATCAAGAGCCGTCTCTTGGACAGCCCCAGTTCCCGGTTCTTGCGATTGACCACAGAAATCAGGAAATCGGTGTAGCGCTGGGACTGGGGGTTCCAGACTTCATAGCCGTCCACGTCGTATTCCGCCAGCAAAATAGGCCAGAACTGCTCCGGATGGGGGACAATGATCCCGGCCTGATGCTTGCGTGCCTCCTCGATGATCTCTGATGTCCGGTAGAAGTACTGCAGGGAAAAGTTGGCCTTCACAGTCTGCTTGACCGTCTTCAAAAAGGCCTGGGCCCGGTCGATGACCTGATGGCCGAACTGTGGCCGCAACCCGTCGAAGAAGTTGCGCAGCAGCTTGTTCTTGATCATGTCCTCGGGCACGGAGTCCAGGTGCTCGTCCAGGAGCTTCTTGATCTTGCGGACCGTGATCTGGATGAAGGTGACCAGGTCCTGGTCAGCGCCCGTCTCCCGGGCGGCATACTCCAGTCTGCCCTGCTTCGGGGCGGCGATGGTCTCGATGAAGTCGAAGAGCTGGGAGGCGCGATACTTCCTGGTGTGTTCGAGCATGGAGAGCAGGATGCCGGCGTCCTGGAGATTGGCCTGGTCGAAATGGAGAAGCAGCTGGACCTTCTGGTCAAAGGCCCTGGAATAGCAGTCGACCTCAACGCCGCAGTATCCGTTCCAGTTCAGGAGCACATTGTGCTGAGTGGGAATGATCAGCTCCCTGTCCAGGCCTGGAAACATGGCGTGGGTCCTGGACAGGCAGAGTTCCAGGGGAACGAACTCGGGATGCCAGTGAACAGCCAGGATCTCCCTCTGCCGCGGATAGGTCAGTTCGGGGTTGCTGATCCGGTCGGTCTGCTCCTGGCTGAGCTCGATGTTCACGAGCTGAAAAAACAGGCGCCGATCCTCGTCCGTCGGCTCCTCAGGGATGGACCGGTCAAAGAGTGAGGGGCATTGAGGCTGGTTCTTCAGGACCATGACCATGAGCAAAACCTCGACTTCGTCCGGTCACTTGTAGGTGTCATGACATCGGCTTTTGAGGGTGTTCAGGGTGTTGACGCACTCCTTCAGCCGGGGCAGGTCCTCCTGTCCGTAGGCCTGTTCAAAGGCCTGACAGGCCTGCTGATACTCCTCGTAGTACTCGTCACCATACCCTGGATAGCTGATCATGCTTTCGGAGTCCTGGAGGAACACGGACACGATCTCCCGTGAGGGCATCTGGTTGTCGTTCACGCTCTTCAAGAGGTCGACGAAGTAGACTTCCATGCGCTTTTTGAGCTTGGAGTACTTCTCTTCCTCGAGATCGTCATCGGGTTCCACATTCTCGGAACTGACGAACTTGATCTTCAGCTTGACGTTCATGAGGTCAGAAAATTTCTTCAAGCTCATCTTGAGCTTTGAAAAGTCTGACAAGTCGATATCATAGTCCTCGATCCTGGTCTGCCCATTTTCCACGCAATCGGCCACCGAGCGGAGAAAATGCGCTGCCTGATCCTTGCTCATGCTCATTTCATATCGTTTCTTTTCGCTCATAGGACCCCCATGGTCTCAAGTCGATTGTCAAACATCTGGTCACGTGTGAGCATTCGTTTCCATGACCTCCTTACAGGACTCACCTGGGCTTAGCAAGGGGTGAGGCTCACTCCTCTTCCTGGGAGCAGCGGTCATCGAACTGATTGGAATGTTTGACATTGATGCCTTTGACGATAAAAAAGACATACTCAGCGATGTTCGTTGACAGGTCCCCCACCCGCTCCAGGGAGTTGGCCACGATGATCGTGTGCACGGCCCGCTCGACAATGATGGACTCATTGGTCATGTAGTCGATGAGGCTCTTGATGATGGTCACGTTGAGCTCGTCCGCCTTTGAATCCAGGCAGCAGACCTCCCTGGCCATGTCGCAGTCCAGTTCTGACAGGGCGGTCATGGACTTGCGGAACATGTCCCCGACCACATTGGACAGATCCTCGATGCTGTTCATCAGGTTCAGGCGGGCCTTGCGGTTGAGCATGACCGCCCGTTCAGCCACATTGGTCGCCTGGTCGCCGATGCGCTCCAGTTCATTGGCGATTTTGGTGCACCCGGAGATGAACCGCAGATCCCTGGCCACGGGCTGCCATCTGGCCAGGACATTCAGGATGTCCTCTTCGATATCGACTTCAATCTGATTGATGATTTTGTCCTCCTGGAGGACCTGGTCGGCCAGCTCGTCGTCCCGGTCGATCAGGGCACGGATGGCCTTGTCCAGGGCCCGCTCAGTCAGGGCGTACATCTTCAGCAGCTTGACCTTCAGGTTTTCCAATTCGAGGTGCAGATGTGTTTCCATAAACCTTCCATCTCCTTGTCCATACAATATCATGACATTCTGGCCTCAGGCACCATGGTAAAACGATTCACCATTAGTACGATTCCAGTTTCCAAAAGGCAAGCTGCCCTGCCGGTGGCCGGCCACCCGCTCAGCTCGGGACGGCCTTTTTGAGCTGTATGAAGAAAATCGATCCCTGCAGGGAACCAGGCACCGGGCTGTCGACCCAGATGCGTCCGTTCTGATTCCTGACGATGTGCTTGCAGATGGAAAGCCCGAGACCCGTTCCAGGGACATGGTTTCCATAGCCTTCCGTGCCGATGCGGTAAAAGCGTTCAAAGATCCGTTCCCTGAGCGAAAATGGAATGCCGGGACCTTCATCCTGAATGGCGATGACCCAGTCAGACCCCTTGTCCTGAACCGACACCTGGACTCGGCCTTTGATGGGTCCGTACTTGACGGCATTGTCCAGGATGTTGACCAGGACCCGCACCAGCTGCTCAAAATCTGAGAGAAGAACCACATCCTGGTCCGGCAGATTGCTGACCAGGGCCACCTGCCTGGCGTCCGCCTGCGGTCCGCATATTTCCCAGGCGGTGTTCAACACGGAGCTCAAGTGGACAGGTTCCAGGCCCGGTTTTGATTCCATGGCCTCGAGCCTGGCCAGCTGCAGGAGATCTTCCAGGAGCTGGTTCATGGTGTTGGCGTTCTTCTGAATGACTTCCACAAAGGCTTTGGTGGTCTCCGGGTCAGGCACCGGGCTGGACAGCAGAGTTTCGGCATATCCCTTGATCGAGGTCAGCGGGGTTCGCAGTTCATGGGAGACATTGGCCACAAAGTCCTTTCTGACCTGCTCCAGCTTTTTGAGCTCAGACACGTCGTGAAAAACCAGGATCAGGCTCAGCGGCTGCTCCTCCCCGGATTGGAGTGGAATGATGCTGACATCGAAATAGCGGGCCCCGGGCATGGACACAAAGAGGTGGTGGGCCACCTGATCCCTGCTCTGCAGACAGTGCGTGATGGCATCGCCCAGATCGGCACTGTGGAGAAACTCGATGGGATTGCGCCCCTGAACGTTTTGGCTCAGACCGAAGATCTGTTTGATGGCCTGATTGGCGATTTTGACCTTTCCCCGATCGTCAAGGACCAGGACTCCTTCCTGCATCCCGTTGAGAATGGTCTCCAGATGATCCCTCTGCTGGGCAATGGTTTGGATGTTGTTCTGAATCCTCTTGGCCAGGCGGTTGATGCTCTGGACCAGGGGGATGAAATCCCGTCCAGGGTAGGTCTGGATCCGCTTGTGGAAATTGCCGTGTCCGATCTCGTCCGCAGCCTGGCTGATGGCCGCAATCTCGCGGCTGTAGCTGCTCCCCAGCAGCCAGCTGATGACCCCGGCCAGAGCGATCACGCCTGCGACCAAGAGGCCGTTCAGGGGCGTGAGGACATACCGGGATCCCGGTATGTCGGGGAATGTCTTGGTGATCTTCAGGGTTCCGGGTTCGACCCCGGGGATGTCCCTGACCAGGACTGTTGCGGTGCAGCCAAGACCCCGGCCGTCCGGGTCTGGCATGCACTGCGCCAGTGCCTTTGTCTGCAGATCTGCCCCTGCTGCTTGAAGAGGTGTTGCTTCCGGGCTCCGGGCCTGAACATAGATGATCGTGGCCCCCAGGCTCTGCCCTTGGTCGTTGAGCCAGACTTCAAATCCTTCCAGGGACGTGAAGTCCCCCCTTTTCTGAGCCAGCCGGTGGACGTGGCTCAGGATCTCAGCCGTTGATTTCGAGAACCTCTGCTCATCCTGATCCTGGAGGACCCGAATCGAGTTCAGCAGGATCACAACGACCAAGAGCAGGCTCAGGCCGATCATGGCCAGAAAAAAGGACTTCTTGAGGCTCATAGGGGAGGCCTTCCGGGCGCTGGGTGAAACACCAGGAGGAGCACAGCGATCAGGTGGCCTTGAGGCGATAGCCGATGCCGCGGACGGTATGAATCCAGTCAGCGTAGGGGCCCAGCTTTTGCCGGAGACGATGCATGTGGGTGTCCACGGTCCTGGCGTAGCCCATGAACTCGTAGCCCCAGACCTTGTCCAGCAGGTGCTCCCGACTGAGGACCCGGCCGTTGGCCCTGATCAGGGCAGCCAGCAGATTGAACTCCGTGGCTGTCAGGTCGGCTTCGGCCTCGTCGACCATGACTCGAAAAGCGCCAAAATCGACGCGAAGCCCGCTGTGTTCCCAGATATCCTCTTCCTTGAGGGGGGTCTTGGTCCGGCGGAGCACGGCCTTGACGCGCAGAATGAGCTCCCTGGGGCTGAAGGGCTTGACCACATAGTCGTCGATGCCCAGCTCGAAGCCCGAAATCCGGTCCTCCTCCTCTCCCTTGGCCGTGAGCATGATCACTGGAATGTCCCTGGTTTCGGGCTTCGACTTCAAAACCTTGCAGACTTCGATACCGTCCATGCCGGGGAGCATGATGTCCAGGAGGAGGACATCCGGAACCTGCCGCTCGATGAGCGCCAGGGCGTGTTCGCCATCCTTTGCCGTCCAGGCCTCGTATCCCTCGCTTTGAAAATTGTACCTCAGCAGATTGAGGATATCCGCTTCGTCTTCAACAATGAGAATGGTCAAGGTGTCCATTGATCAGCATCCCGTTCCTGGCCTGCTTGACATCAACCGAACCGACCGGTGATGTAGTCTTCAGTCTGCTTTTTGGAAGGCCGGGTGAAGATGGTTTCGGTCGTATCGACCTCAATGAGCTCTCCCATGTAGAAAAAGGCCGTGTAGTCCGAGACACGGGCGGCCTGCTGCATGTTATGGGTGACGATGATGATCGTGTAGAGCTTCTTGAGCTCGAAGATGAGCTCCTCAATCCGCTGAGTGGCAATGGGATCAAGGGCTGAGGCCGGTTCGTCCATGAGCAGGACATCCGGCTCCACAGCCAGGGCCCTGGCGATGCACAGGCGCTGCTGCTGACCGCCTGACAGTCCCAGGGCCGAGCTCTCCAGCCTGTCTTTGACCTCCTCGAACAGGGCTGCCTGTTTCAGCCCCTCCTCGACTCGATCGGCAATTTCGTTCTTGTTGTACCTGTTGATCCTCAGGCCATAGGCCACGTTTTCATAAATGGATTTGGGAAAGGGGTTGGGCTTTTGAAAGACCATGCCCACCTGGCGGCGCAGGGTGACCACATCGACCTTGGGGTCATTGATGTTCTCGTTGTCCAGGAGAATGCGCCCTTCGACCCTGGCCACCGGAATGAGGTCGTTCATACGGTTCAGGCAGCGCAGAAAGGTCGACTTGCCGCATCCGGAAGGCCCGATCAGGGCTGTGACTTCGTTTTTGCGGAACTGGATGTTGATGTCCTTGAGGGCATTGAAGTCACCATAGAAGAAATTCAATGCTTCGGAAGCCATTTTCATTGAAGCGTCCATGACCGTGTTCTATCCTTTGGTGCGGTTGTCGTTTGTCTCTGTCCGGGTCTTCAAGCCATCAGCGCCGCTTTTGCATTCTGGACCGGATGATGATGGCCAGCAGGTTCATGCCCACGACCAGGGCCATCAAAACCAGAGCCGTGCCGTACTGCAGGTGCCTGGTGGCCTCGATGTTCGTTCCGGCAGTGGCCAGAACATAGATGTGATACGGCAGGGCCATGACATCGTCGAAGATGGAGGTCGGCAGCTGCCTGGTATAGTACACGGCTGCCGTGAACATGATCGGGGCGGTCTCCCCGGCAGCCCTGCTCAAACCGAGGATGAGCCCGGTGAGCATGTTCGGCAGCGCGGCCGGCAGGACCACCTTGTAGATGGTCTGCCATTTCGTGGCCCCCAGGGCAAGAGAGGCCTCCCGATAAGTCTGGGGGATGGCCCGCAGGGACTCCTCAGCCGTGCCGATGATCAGCGGGAGGATGAAAGCTCCCAGGGTCAGAGCCCCGGAAACGATGCTCACGCCAAGCTTGAGCCAGGTCACGAAAAAGGCCAGCCCGAAGAGGCCGTAGACCACCGACGGGACGCCGGCCAGATTGTTGATCCCCAGCCTGATGATGCGCAGCCAGGGACCTGGCCTGGCGTACTCGTTGAGATAGATGGCCGTGGCCACTCCAAGGGGAAAGGCCACGGTGATCGATCCCAGGCTGAGGTAGACGGTCCCCATGATGCAGGGCAGGATGCCTCCTTCAGTCATGGCCTCCCTGGGAGGCTGGGAGAGGAAGGTCCAGTTGATGGCCCCGATGCCCTGGACGGCGATGAACAGCAGAAAAATGAACAGCGCCACGACATTGATGTAGATGGCCAGCCTGATGACTGAGAAGGCGATGAATTGGCTGCGTTTTCTCGACTCTTGCACAACGTCCTCGACTGTTCAGATCTGAGTTGACACGATGGAATTCTAAAGCGTCGCGGCTCCGACCTGCTTGTGCTTGTGGGCCAGGTGGTCGGCGATGAGATTGAAAATAAAGGTGAAGACGAACAGGACCAGACCGATGCCGAACAGGGAGTGATAGTGGTTGCTCCGGAATGGGGCTTCGGCCATTTCCGCGGCAATGGAGGCCGGCATGGGTCTGACCGGATCAAAGATCGATTCAGGGATCATGGCCGCTCCTCCGGCGACCATGAGCACGACCATGGTCTCCCCGATGGCCCGGGCAATGCCCAGGATGACTGCGGTGGATATGCCGGACAGCGAGGCCGGCAGGATGACCCGATAGATGGTCTCCCACTGTGTGGCCCCCAGGGCCATGGAGGCTTCCCTCATTTCCCCGGGAACGCTGTAAATCGCGTCTTCGGACACACTGGTGATGGTGGGCACGGCCATGAAGGCCAGCATCAGGGACGCGTTGAACATGTTCAGGCCAGTGGCGATGCCCAGGAGGTCCTGCAGCAGCGGGGCCACGACAACCATGCCGAAGAACCCGATGACCACGGTGGGCAGGCCTTCAATGAGCTCGATGATCGGCTTGACCACGGCCCTGACCCGGGGATTGGCGATCTCGGCCAGGTAGATCGCGCTCCCGATGCCCAGTGGGATGGCGATCAGGGACGACAGGGCGGTCACGGCCATGGAGCCGACGATCAAGGGGAGGATCCCGAAGTCCGGCGGGTCATAGGTCGGATACCAGAGCGTGCCGAAGAGAAAATCGGTCACCGAGACCTTGGTGAAGATGGGCACCCCTTCCAGAAAGAGAAAGAGCAGAATCAAGGCCAGGATGATGATTCCGCTCGCTCCGACGATAAAGAAGAAAGAATGGATGCCACGTTCTTTGATTTGACTTGGCGCAGCCATAAGGTCCCCGTCTGCGGTTCGTGATGAGAAAAAGAGAGGTGGTCAGGAGTCCCGTCTGTTCGGGCCGGAAAAGGGGGAGGACCTGAAGGGATCAAGTCCTCCCGCTGAGCAGTCTCGTGCGTGTTTAGTACAGGGAGACGTAGCCGACTTCATCCACGAAGGGCTGACCCTTGTCCGGGTGCAGCACATAGTTGATGAACAGCTTGGTCTCGCCGGTCGGCCAGCCGTCGGTGAACATGTACAGGGTCCTGGAAACAGGGTACTCGCCGGAGGAGGTGGTGGCCTTGGTGCCCAGCACCCCATTAACAGAGACGTTCTTGAGGTCCTTGTTCAGGTAGCCGATCCCGATGTAGCCGATGGCGTTCTTGTTCTTGGCCACGGCCTGAGCCACTGCGCCGTTGGAGGCCAGGAGCTGAGCCCTGGGGGTGACCCTGGCGCCTTCGAGGACGATGTCTTCCCAGACTTCATAGGTTCCGGAGGAGGTGTCCCTGGAGATGACCACGATGGGCCGGTCAGGCCCGCCGACGTCCTGCCAGTTTTCAACCTCGCCCTCGTAGATGGCCTTGAGTTGGCCATGAGAGAGGTCAGACACGGAGTTGCTGGGGTGGACCACAGGGATGATGCTGTCCAGGGCCACACCAAAGGGGACCGGGTAGTGACCGTTGTCCACGGCCCGCTTGACTTCCTTGTCCTTGATGAACCTGGAGGCGTCGGCAATGTCCGTGGTCCCGTCGATCAGGGCCTTGATCCCGTTCCCGGAACCGCCGCCGGAGATGGACACGTCGATGTCAGGGTACTGATCCATGAACTTTTCAGCCACTTTCTGGGCAATGGGCAGGACCGTTGTTGAACCTTTGATCACCACTGAACCGGCGAGCACCGGAGCAGCGCAGAGACTCAGACCAACAAAGACAACCAGTGCTGCTAAACTCCTTCGCATAGTGTACCTCCTTCAAAGTTGGTAAAAAAAGTGAAACCTACCGCTTGAAAAGAAGTACGTGCGCTCTGTCACGATCCTATGACCCTTTTGTTACAATTCTGTGACACATTCCAGGATTTGAAAACATCTGGGATTTTTTTGTCTTCAGCAGGACCTCATTGACGCTTTGAAAAATTGCCCTTTTGAGTCCATGCCTGTGGTGTGTGAGCTGTCGGCCCTTTTGAGACGTGTGGCCGGTGGGCAGCTCTTGTGGGTCTGACGGTGAGGTTGAGAGAAGTATGACGATCAGGTGACGGTCAAAAACCCGACTCCAGGGATGGACTGACGATGTGGTCAACCCGGACTTCCCCCATGGATGTGGAGGGATCTGCGACCAGGCTGACCCTGCCCTGCTCGATCCTCAGCCTGTCCCGGGCCAGCCACTGGATGGCCTGAGGGTAAATGCGATGCTCGATCTCCAGGATTCTGTCCGCCAGCTCTTGCGCTGACTCCTCAGGATCCACTGCCAGAGCCCCCTGGATGATGATCGGGCCGTGATCGAGATGTTCGTCCACAAAGTGGACCGTGGCCCCGGAAATCCGGGCTCCATACTCCGCAGCCCGGATCTGGGCGTGGACGCCCTTGAAGGCCGGCAGCAGGGAGGGGTGGATGTTCAGGATCCGCCGGGGAAAGGCCTGGACAAACCTCGAGCTGACCAGCCGCATGTAGCCTGCCAGACAGACCGCGTGAACCCCGTGGTCGCGAAGACAGGCGATCAGGGCACCATCGTGCTCCTGCCTGGCGGCGTAGTCGGCGTGATCGAGAGTCCGGGTCCGCAGACCGTGCTTCCGGGCCCGGGCCAGTCCCCCGGCATGGTGAACATTGGAGATCACGACCTCGATCCGGGCGTCGAGGACCCCCTCCTCGATGCGGTCGATGATGGCCTGCAGGTTGGACCCGTTTCCGGACAGGAGGACTCCAAGGCAGAGGGGCATCAAACTCTCCCTGTTCTCTTGTATAACACGACAGAATTCGTCCTGATCAAACTGGCCGGGTTGCGTATTCCTTGGTCATCAGGTTGAGTCTTTTCTGCCTTCAACCATCCACCCTCAACCCTCGACCTTCAGTGCTGCCAGCGGCAGCACTGATTCACGAAGTTTTGGCAACCGCATCTTCCAGGGCCCGGGCCAATGCAGGGATGGTATAGCTCTCCGGCGCGATGTCGGCCTGAAATCCGAAGCTCTCCAGGGTCCTGGCCGTGATCGGCCCGATGCAGGCCAGGCTGACCTTCCCGGATTGAACGTGGGGCCGCAGCTGCTCCGGAGCGAGCAGGGAAAAGAAATTGGACACTGTGGAGGAGCTGGTGAAGGTCACGAACTGAATGCTGCCCTCGTCCATGGCCTTGAGAATGGGATCGGCACTCTTCTCGGCCAGGGCGGTCCTGTAGACCGGGAGGATCCTGACTCTGGCTCCGGCTCTGCGCAGTTCCTCCGGGAGCACCTCCCTGGCCGTCTCCGCCCTGGGAATGAGCACCTGCTTGTCTTCGACCCCCAGCTCCACCAGGCCCTGAACCACGGACTCGGCCACATACCTGTCCGGAACAAAGTCCGGGCTGATCCCTCTGCCCCGGATGGCCTCGGCGGTAGCCGGGCCGATGGCCGCCACCCTGCAGGTCCCCAGGGCCCTGGCATCATACCCGGCCCTTTCGAGCTCCTCCCAGAAAAAGCGCACCCCGTTGACCGAGGTGAAGATGAGCCAGTCATAGCCCTTCAGGAGCTGGACAGCCTCCTGAACCTCTGCCGTGTCTTGAAGAGGCTCGATGGCGATGGTCGGAAAGGGATAACAGCAGGCCCCTCTGTCCTCAAGGCGGCGCACCAGGTCGCTGGCCTGCTCCCTGGCCCTGGTCACCACCACGCCCTGTCCCAGCAGAGGCCGCTGTTCGAACCAGTTCAACCGGTCCCGCAGCCTGACCACCTCGCCCACGACCAGCAGGGCCGGAGGGCGAAACGCCTGTTCACGGGCCAGGGCAACTATGGACGACACTGTCCCGGCCAGGGTGGCCTGCTCACAGGTCGTGCCCCAGCGGATCAGTGCGGCTGGAGTGTCCTGGTCCATTCCAGCCCTGATCAGGCTGGAGCAGATCCATTCCAGATTCTTGACCCCCATGAAGAAGACCAGCGTGCTGGTTCCTGCCGCCAGGGCCTCCCAGTTGTGCACGCTTTTCTCCTTGCCCGGGTCCTCGTGGCCGGTGATGAAGCTGACTGAGGAGGCGTACCGCCTGTGGGTCAGGGGGATGCCGGCATAGGCCGGAGCGGCCACGGCCGAGGTCACTCCGGGCACGACCTCGAAAGAGGCCCCGGCATCGAGGAGCTCCTCGGCCTCCTCGGCACCGCGGCCAAAGACATAGGGGTCGCCCCCTTTGAGCCTGGCCACCATGAGCCCGGCTTCGGCCCGGGACACCAGGAGGGCGTTGATCTCCTCCTGGCGCATGGTGTGCTGGCCGCCCTTCTTGCCCACATAGATGAGCTCGGCATCGTCGCGGCAGAAGTCGAGAAAGGCCGTGTTGGCCAGATAGTCGTAGACCACCACGTCGGCCCGGGACAGGATGTCTCTGGCCTTGAGGGTCAGCAGGCCGGGATCACCCGGGCCGGCTCCGAGCAGGTACACGCAGCTCATGGTGTGGATGCATTCCTTGTTGGAGTTCTTGAGGGCACGACTCACCATTCAGCCCGGCCGCTGGCCGGGCTGACAGGTTGAAGGTTGAGGGTGGATGGTTGAGGGAAGAAAAGTGTTCTGACTTGGAGAGGAGTTCGTC
>CAZNIP010000005.1:0-61648 GCA_964573115.1 uncultured Desulfohalobiaceae bacterium
CCCGAAAGTTTCTGCCTTGATCAAACCGGTTCATGAGAGTCGGCGGCAGGGCTGAAACCCGACACCCGAACACCTGTGATGAAGTTTCATACCAGCCCGACCTCAGGCCTGAGTGGCCGATGATCGAGGGGTGATGATTCAGGGCAGAAAGGATGTTCGACTGTTCCGGTCATGACCCCCGAGCCTGACTGTTTGATCAAGGGAGAAACCTGACCTCGGCGTCAGGTTTCATACGACCTGCTGATGTCCAGAAGACATGGCCAAAATCTTGGTTGACGGTCTCTTATCCGAATCTGACCCCGTTCTCGAAGGACCGAAAGACATGTTGCCCATCGTTGCCATTGTCGGTCGAACCAATGTCGGCAAATCCACCCTCTTCAACCGGCTGGTCAAGAAGAACAGGGCCCTGACCCACGATCGTCCCGGGGTGACCAGAGACAGGATCTATGAGGAGGTGCTGGCCGATGGCCGGCCCTTTGCCCTGGTGGACACCGGAGGCATTGATCCTGAAGCCTCCTCGGGCCTGGATGAGGCGGTCTTTTTTCAGGCCAGGGAGGCCATTTCAGAGGCCGAGGCCATTCTGCTCGTGGTGGATGGGCGAGCCGGTCTGACCCCGATGGACAGCCAGCTGGTGTCTTTTATTCGCAAATCGAACAAGCCGGTGCATCTGGTGGTCAACAAGGTCGACGGCGCGGAGCGGGAGCATGAGCACATGGCCGAGTTCCATGCCCTGGGGCTCGGCATGAGCCCGGTTTCAGCAGCCCATGGGCATGGGATCGCGGATCTTCTGGACACGGTGCTCGGGCTCCTCCCTTCGGCTGATGAACTGGCTGGAGAACGTGACGAGGGCGCTCCCGGGCTTCGGCTGGCCCTGCTGGGAAGGCCGAACGTCGGCAAATCCTCCATGATCAACAGCCTTGTGGGGGCCAAGAGGCTCATCGTGGATTCCCAGGCCGGGACCACCAGAGATTCGGTGGATGTGGTTCTGGAAAGGGAAGGCAAGAGCTATGTCTTTGTGGACACGGCCGGGATCAGGCGACGGACAAAGGTCAGAGACGAACTGGAGCGTTTCAGCGTGCTTCGAGCCCTGCGGACGAGCAAGCGTGCCCAGGTGACCATCCTGGTCGTGGACGGTCTGCAGCCCCTGAGCACCCAGGACAAAAAGCTCCTGGCCTACATGGACCGGGAAAAGACCCCCCTGATCATGGCCGTGAACAAGGTCGATCTCATCCCCCGCAAGGACAGGGCCAAGCTCAAGGAGCACTACCAGCGGGCCGTCTCCTTCTGCTCCCATGTGCCCATTGTCTACACGTCCACGGTGACCATGGCCGGGCTGGGGGGCATCCTGCCTCTGGCCGAGAGAGTCTGGAGGGAGTGCAATATCAGAGTGGGCACAGGGGAGCTGAACAGATTCCTCTCCGCGGTGACTTCCCGGCATCAGCCTCCAGTGGTCAAGAGGCGGCGGCCGAAATTCTACTACATGACTCAGGCTGGAACCGCGCCACCAACCTTTGTTTTTTTCATGAACGATCATACCCTTCTTCAGCCAGCGTACAAGCGATATCTGGAAAAACAGCTCCGCAAGACTTTCGGCTTCAGCATGACCCCGGTGCAGCTGGTTCTTCGAACGAGCCAGGGGTGAGGGTCTGACAGGCACGCTCAGAGGCAGGTCCAGGGCTGTGAGCAGCCGCATCCGGGAAACGGGCCCTGAGGTTTACAAGCACAGGCTTTCAATTTATTGAACGGTGTCAAGGCATGACCAGAGATGCCTGCACCAGAACCTCCATTCTTCAATACGGTCAAAGGAGTCCAGCGCGATGGAGAAGACGAAAAAGATCTGGTTCAATGGACAGTTCGTTCCCTGGGAAGAGGCCAATGTTCATGTCCTGACGCATACTCTGCACTACGGGGCCGGAGTCTTCGAGGGAATTCGCTGCTATGAGTGCTCAGACGGCTCATCGGCGGTTTTTCGGCTCAATGAGCATGTGACCAGGCTCTTCGAGTCGGCCAAGATCGTTCAGATCGAGATCCCCTTCACCCACGAAGAGGTGTGCCAGGCCATTGTCGACACGCTCCAGGCCAATGGGCTCAAGCATGGCTACATCAGACCCCTGGTCTTTATCGGAGACGGTGCCATGGGGGTCTATCCCGGGAACAACCCCATTCATCTGGCCATCGCGGTCTGGCCCTGGGGGGCTTACCTGGGGGAGGACGCCCTGCAGAAAGGGATCCGGGTCAGGACCTCCAGCTACACCCGCCATCATGTGAACGTGATGATGACCAAGGCCAAGGTCTGCGGCAATTACGTCAACTCCGTCCTGGCCAAGAGGGAGGCCCTGGGCGACGGGTACGACGAGGCCCTGATGCTCGATGTGGACGGGTATGTGGCCGAGGCCACCGGCGAGAACCTGTTCATTGTCAAGAAGAGCGTGCTCAAGACCTCCCCTCTGGGTCCGGTGCTTCCAGGAATCACCCGGGACTCGATCATCACCCTGGCCACGGACATGGGCTACCAGGTCCTGGAGCAGCGCTTCACCCGGGACGAGGTCTACACCGCGGATGAGGCCTTTTTCACCGGCACGGCGGCCGAGGTCACTCCGATCAGGGAGCTCGACAACAGGCCTGTTGGAGGCGGTGAAGCCGGGGCCATAGCCAAACTGCTCCAGCAGGAGTTTTTCCGCGTGGTTCACGGCGACAACCTCAAGTATGCCGGCTGGCTGACCCATATCTGAACACGGTGAGCGCACGACCATGGCCCTGAGCCAGAAGCACCTGACCACATCATACCGGCCGCAGGCCTTTGCCCAGGTCCTGGGCCAGGAACAGATCCGGCAGATCCTCTCCAAGTCGGCTGCCGAGGACAGGATCGCCCCGGCCTACATGTTCAGCGGCACCCGGGGAGTGGGCAAGACGACCATCGCCAGGATCATGGCCAAGGCCATGAACTGCGAGCACGGTCCGGCCAGTGAGCCCTGCAACGAGTGCCGGCACTGCAGGCAGATCACCGCCGGGACAAGTCTGGATGTGGTCGAGATCGACGGCGCCTCGCACACTGGTGTGGATCACGTCCGCAAGCTCAATGAGGACGTCGGCTACGCCCCTCTGGAGTGTCGGTACAAGGTCGTGATCATCGACGAAGCGCACATGCTCTCCAGGTCGGCCTTCAACGCCCTGCTCAAGACCCTGGAAGAGCCGCCCAAACATGCCTGCTTCATGCTGGCCACCACTGAACCGCACAAGTTTCCGATCACGATCGTCAGCCGCTGCCAGCACTTCGTCTTTCAGAGGATTCCCCAGCAGAGCCTGGATCGCTACCTGGCTTCGATCCTGGACCGGGAGGGGGTGGGATACGAGCCCGAGGCCGTCAGCCTCCTGGCCCGGAAAGGGGCTGGCAGCGTCAGGGATTGCATGTCCCTGCTCTCCCAGGTCCTGGCCCTGGGTGAGGACACGGTCAAGACAGGTGAGGTTCGGAACATCCTGGGCATGGCTGGCCACGATATGATGCGGGCCCTGATCCAGGCCTTCGCAGGCCAGGACGTGCAGGCTTTGATCACCACGGTGCGCTCCCTCTTTGACCAGGGCCTCGATCTGGGGTTTTTTCTCCAGGAGCTCTCCGGCCTGTGGCGGAACCTCTTCCTGCTCAAGCAGACCGGGGAAAAAGGCCTCGAATTGTTGGAGATGCCGGAGGAGGAGGCCCGGTACTGGCTGGAGTGTGCCGAACGGTTTTCTCTGAGCCGGATTCACGGCGCCTGGCAGATGACCCTGGAAGGGCAGAAAAAAGTCATGTCCAGCCTTGAACCGAGCCTGGCCCTGGAGCTTTTGCTGCTCAACATCGCTTTTCAGCCGGAACTTGCAGAAATCGGCTCGGTGCAGGCCGGGCATCAGCCCAGGGGGCAGGGCAGGCCGGGGCAGGAATCAAAAGGGCCAGAGCCGGGTCCTGGACGCAGAGCAGACGAGACGACGCCCACGGCTGGAAAAGGCGCCGGGGGAGGCGGAAGGGACACGAAGACGGCCGCCAGAGACTGGCAGGGTTTCGTGGACTTTGTACAGTCCCGCCAGAACGGGGAGAGTCTGCCCAATCTGGGCATGATCTCGGGTGTGGTCAAGGAGGATACCCTGGAACTGCACTGCTCGCCGTTCATGGGCCAGAGGCTGCGGGACCAGGCCAAGCTTCATCTCTTGAAGAACCTTGTCCAGGAGTTCTTTCAGCGGCCGATGAAGGTGGAGGTCGTCTGTGGACCCAAGGGGCCGTCCAATGGACGAGCAGAACTGAAGCAGAAGGTCTTGAACGACACAGCTGTCAAGGGGGCCATGGAGACCTTTCAGGCCAAGGTTGTGGACATCAGCCCCAGGAAGGCCGGTGAGCCTCCGGGTCAGGACCAGCCCAGCCCGGGCCGGGAGTAATGGCCTGCTGAGGCCGCTGCAGATGAAGAGTCAGCCCGGCGGCTGGCCGCTCTGACAGGTCGATGGTTGAAGGTCGAAGGTTGGCGGAAGAAAACACGTTCGACTCTTCACGTGACGACGCCCAACTCGGCCAGTTTGATCCCTGATGCAACGTGGTCTGGGCTGTGTCACTGCAAAGAAGTCTTCCTGAAACCCGAAACCTGTGAGGACGTTCATACGAGGGGAGCAAAGGATATGAGCATGCAGGAAATGATGCGCCAGGCGCAGCAGTTGCAGAAGAAGATGGCCCAGGTCCAGGAGGAGATGGGCCAAAAGACGGTCGAGGCCTCTGCCGGCGGAGGCATGGTCTCTGTCACGGCCAACGGGTCCCAGACCATCACCGAGATCAGGATCGATCCTGCAGTTGTCGATCCCGAAGATGTGGCCATGCTCCAGGATCTCATTGTGGCCGCCACGAATGAGGCCCTGAAAAAGGCCAAGGAGATGGTGGAGTCTGAAATGTCCAAGCTCACCGGGGGCTTGAAAATCCCAGGCCTCTTCTAGGCAGGAGCTGACACCGATGCTGGACAGACTGCCGCAGTCTCTGCAGGCCGTGGTCAACCGGCTGGGGGAGCTGCCCGGGGTGGGGCAAAAGTCGGCCCTGCGCATGGGGCTGACCCTTTTGCAATGGCCTGAGGAAAGAGTCAGGAGCCTGGGGCAGTCCATCCTCGAGCTCAGAGATGCCCTGTGCCTCTGCAGCCAGTGCGGAAGCCTCTCGGATGCGGACCCGTGCACCATCTGCGCTGATCCAGCCAGACGGGAGGATCTGGTCTGCGTTGTCGCAGACTGGGATTCGCTGCTGACCATTGACGAGGCAGGGTTTTACAGGGGCAAGTACCTTGTTCTCGGCGGGCTGATTTCCCCCCTGGACGGGGTCCATGCCGGAAGCCTGGATCTGCAGAGGCTCAAGGACCGGCTCGAACGCAACACTGTCAGCGAGCTCATCCTGGCCCTGGGGACAACCCGCAAGAGCGAGGCCACAGAGTCGTACATTCGGAACATGGTCGCGGACGAGTTCCCCCATGTGGCCATTTCCAGGCTGGCCCAGGGCATTCCCATCGGTTCCGAGCTCAAGTTTGTCGACCGGGAGACCCTGAAGCAATCCCTGAACTTCCGGCAGCAGCTCTGAGGTCGGCCCGGTTTCCGGCAGCGCTGGATGGACCATGAAGCCCCTCGTGGTCGATCAGAGAGCGTCCCTATGAATGGTTCTGCACAGACAGCCAGCCCATGAGCACACCCCTGACAGGCGAAGTCCTCTCTGTCGTCTTCCACAATCCAGACACCAATTATACTGTCCTCAGGGTCAAGTCTCCGGACGAGCCTGGCCAGGTGACCGTGGTCGGCACCATGGGGCAGCTGGTCCCGGGAGAGTCTGTTGCTCTGACCGGAAAATGGGTCGAGCACCCCAAGTTCGGCCGTCAGTATCAGGCCGAGTCCTGTGTCCAGAGCCTTCCGGCCACGGTCAACGGCATTCAGCGATACCTGGGATCGGGTCTGATCAAGGGCATGGGCCCGGTCCTGGCCAAAAAGATGATCGATGCCTTTGGTCAGGATGTCCTGGACATCCTGGACACCAATCCCCAAAAGCTCCTGCAGGTTGAAGGCATCGGTCCCAAAAAGCTGGACAGGATTCGACAGTCCTGGGCCGAGCAGCGGGAAATCAGGTCCCTGCTCATCTTTCTGCAGACCTATGAGGTTCCGCCGACCTTCGCCGGCAGGATTTTTCAGCGATACGGGGCCGGAGCCGTGGAGAAGCTGCGGGAGAACCCCTATGACCTGGCCTATGAGATTCGGGGGATCGGATTCAAGACCGCCGATGCCATGGCCCTGAAGCTGGGCTTTTCCGAGGACAGCCCGCAAAGGCTGGAGGCCCTGCTCGTCTTCCTCCTGTTTCAGTGCAGCGAACAGGGGCACGTCTTCTTCCCCATGGAGGACCTCTTTCACCGGGCTGCTGAGGTCCTGGGCAGCGACCTCAGGGGAGGTCTGGAACAGGCCCTGGCCCGCCTTGAGGAACGCAAGCGGGTCGCGGTCCTCGATCTTCCGGAGCAGGACATTGAGCAGGCCGTGTTTCTGCGCCATTTTTACAAGTGGGAGCAGGAAATCGCCTCCAGGCTCCTCAGCCTGAGCTCCCATCCGGGAACCCTGGCCACCGGCAAGATCGAGCAGGCCCTGCAGTCCATGGAGGACATGAGCGGGCTCAGGCTCTCGCCGGAGCAGGAGGAGGCGGTGCATCAGGCCTGCCTGAACAAGGTCTCCATCGTCACCGGGGGCCCGGGGACAGGCAAAACCACCATCACCCGGGTCGTGGTCAACACCCTGCGCAGTCTGGGGTTGAAGATCAAGCTGGCCGCCCCCACCGGCAGGGCCTCGAAACGCCTCTCTGAGGCCACCCGCTGCCATGCCTCCACCATCCACCGACTCCTGGGATTCGGGCCGGGCGGGGAGTTCGCCTACAGCGAGGACAAGAAGCTCAAGGCCGACGTCCTCCTGGTGGACGAGGCCTCGATGCTGGACTGCCAGCTCTTTGTCAGTCTTCTCCGGGCCCTGCCGCTGACCTGCCGGCTGATCCTGGTGGGCGACGTGAACCAGCTCCCCTCTGTCGGGCCGGGCAATGTGCTCTCAGATCTCCTGGAGAGCAAGACCGTGCCGAGCATGGAGCTGACCCAGATCTTCCGCCAGGCCCGGGAGAGCACAGTGGTGGTCAACGCCCACCGCATCAATCAGGGCAAGTTTCCTGTGGCCAGCCCCAGGCAGCCGCCGGCAGCCGATTTTTTCTGGGTGGAGCAGGAGGATATCCAGAAGGTCCAGGACCTGATTTTGAACACGGTCTGCAAGAGGATTCCCGAGGTCTACGGTTTTGACCCCCTCAGGGAGGTCCAGGTCCTGACCCCGATGCACAAGGGACTGGTGGGGACCTCGGAGCTGAACGCCCTGCTTCAGGACAGGCTCAACCCAGGAGGCCAGGAGGTGCGCAACGGGTTCAGGGTCTTCAGGGTCGGAGACCGGGTCCTGCAGACCAGGAACAATTACGAAAAGGACGTCTTCAACGGTGACCTGGGGTGGATCGTCCGCATGGACCAGGATTCGGGAGAGGTCATGGTCGACTTCGACGGTCATCGGGTCCAGTATCCCCAGACGGACATGGACGAGCTCCAGCTGGCCTACTGCATCAGCGTGCACAAGTCCCAGGGCAGCGAGTACCCAGCGGTGCTCATTCCCGTGGTCACCCAGCACTTCATGCTCCTGCAGCGGAACCTCATCTACACTGCGCTGACCAGGGCCACCCGCCTGGCGGTGCTCATCGGAAGCAAAAAGGCTCTGACCATCGGCATCAAGAGTATCGGTGGCGACAAGCGGCACACCCATCTGAAAGTCAGGCTGCAGGAGGTGTTTGGACCAGAAGAAAGGGGCTGATCCCGGGCCTGTGTTGACAACATGTCCTGGCGTGTTTACTTTTTAGCTCTTAATGGAAGGCGAGAGTGGCGGAACTGGTAGACGCACTGGATTTAGGATCCAGCGGGATCCCCGTGGGAGTTCGACTCTCCCCTCTCGCACCAGCTCTGACGATTCAGCCTGGAGTTCGCTTTCCAGGCTTTATTATTTTCTGCTGAACTGTCTGAGACCTGTTCAGCACAGTTTGCCGACCTCGAGCACAGTCATTTCACATCATCAAGGAGAGGACATATGGAATATCAAGTCGAAGAGATCACTCCAGTCAAGCGCCGGGTCAAGGTCCAGGTTCCCGCTGAAGAGGTCAACGCCGCGCTGGGGACGACAGCCGCCTTTTTCCGCAAGGATCTCAAGCTGGACGGCTTCCGCAAGGGCAAGGTCCCGGTGTCCCTTGTGGAGAGCAAGTTCAAAAAGGACATTCAGGACCAGGCCAGCCGGGATCTGTTGAATGTCCACTTCAACCAGATCCTGGGAGAGATGCAGGTCGAGCCCCTGTCGGGAATGGACCTGGATGTCGGTGAAATGGAAAAGGATCAGGACCTGAACTACACCTTCAGCTTCGAGATCCTTCCTGAGATTGACCTTCCAGAGTACCACGGCCTGTCGACGACCAAAAACAAGGCCACAGTCCAGCCTCAGCTTGTGGAATCGGCCCTGAAGCGAATCCAGAGGGAGAACAGCCAGCTGGTCCCGGTCAGGGAAGAACGCCAACCCCAGAGCGGCGATGTGGCCGTGATCGACTTTCAGGCCTTTGAAGGAGGAGAGCCTCTGGAGAACATCAAGGCGGACAAGTTTGAGCTCTCCATCGGGGAGGGGCAGTCCCTCCAGGATTTTGAGAAGATCGTGACCCAGCTCCTGCCCGGGGCCACCGGCCAAGGCGAGGTCTCCTTCCCCGAGGATTTCATCAATCCTGACCTGGCCGGCAAGACCGTGACCATGCAGGTCACCCTGAACGCGATCAAGGAGCGTCAGCTCCCTGAGGTCGATGAGGATCTGGCCGACAAGGTTGGGGGGTATACCTCTGTGGAGGAGATGAAGCAGAAAATCGAAGAGAATTTCTACAACCACTTCGAGAGCATGGAGAAATCGGCCGCCCAGAAGCGGCTCCTCGATCAGATCATTTCCCGGATCGACGTTGCCCTGCCGGAGACCCTGGTCACGTCCCAGCTGGACAGCATGGTCGAGAACCGCAAGTCCAAGCTGGAGCAGCAGGGCAGGAGTCTGGATTCTGCCGGCGGCGAGGCCGCGCTTCGGGAAGAGCTGCAGTCTGAGGCCGAGGAGATGGTCAAGGGCCATATTGTGCTCATGGCCATTGCCAAGAAGGAAGACCTGAACGTGACCAATCAGGAAGTCGAGCAGCACCTGTTCAGAAGGGCGATCATGTCTGGCCAGGATCCGCAGCAGCTCAAGAAATACTATGAAGAGAACAACATGATGTTCGCTCTCCGGGACAGTCTCCTGGCCGATCGGGCCATGGACCTGGTCTACAGCAGTGCCACCATCGAGGAGGTCGACCCCGGGGCAGAAGCTCAGGAGTCCTCGGCAGCCGAAGACCAGACTGAAGCGCAGAGCAGTGACGAGGACAGTGCAGTCTGAGGCCAGCGCTTCTTCTCTTGCGATCAGTGTTCAAGACATGTAGACTTTCAATTGTCAGGACTCCTTCTGCAGTCTCCGGTCAAGGGCCGCAGGCCAGGCAGAGAGGCCTGATCGAATCAAGCGAGGTGACCCTTCATGGCCAACATACCCATTGTGATCGAAACCTCCGGGCGGGGCGAACGGGCCTATGACATCTACTCCAGGCTGCTGCGGGATCGGATCATCCTCCTGGGGACGCCGATCGACGACTACGTGGCCAATCTGCTCTGCGCCCAGCTCCTGTTCCTGGAGTCAGAAGATCCGGACAAGGAAATCAATTTTTACCTCAACAGCCCGGGTGGCTCTGTCACAGCCGGACTGGCTGTGTACGACACCATGCAGTACATTTCCGCCCCGGTGGCCACGCTCTGCCTGGGGCAGGCCGCCAGCATGGCGGCTGTTCTCCTGGCTGCCGGGACCCCGGGCATGCGCTACGCCCTGCCCCACAGCAGGATTCTCCTGCACCAGCCCATGGGCGGCTTTCAAGGGCAGGCCACTGATATTGACATTCAGGCCAGAGAAATTATCCGACTCAAAGGGAGCCTGAATCAGATTCTGGCCGAGCACACAGGACAAAACCTGGACAAGGTCGAGCAGGACACAGACAGGGACTACTTTATGGGAGCTCAGGAAGCGACTGATTACGGCGTCATCGATCAGGTCCTCTCCTCCCGTAAGGAGGTCGAGAAGTAAGAGAGATCATATGAGCAAAGACAAAGACGGAACTTCAGAACTCTGCTGCTCCTTTTGCGGCAAGTCACAGGACAAGGTCCAGCGGCTCATCGCCGGTCCGGATGTGTACATTTGCGACGAATGCGTGGACCTGTGCAACGACATCCTGACTCAGGACAAGATCGAGGAACAGACCGGCGAAGGGGGCCTTCTCCCGCCTTCAGACCTGAAGAAGGCCCTGGATGAGTATGTGGTTGGACAGGAGCAGGCCAAACGAGTTTTGTCAGTTGCCGTGTACAATCACTACAAGCGGGTCTACTACCAGGATACCCATGCCAAGGATGTCGTGCTGGACAAGAGCAACATCCTCCTCGTCGGGCCCACTGGATGCGGCAAGACTTTGATGGCCCAGACCCTGGCCAGGGTCCTGAAGGTCCCTTTTGCCCTGGCAGACGCGACCACGCTGACCGAAGCCGGGTATGTGGGTGAGGATGTGGAGAACATTCTCGTGCAGCTGCTCCAGAATGCCGACTACGACCTCGAATCCGCGTCCAAGGGCATTGTCTACATCGACGAGATCGACAAGATATCCAAGAAATCCGACAGTGCCTCCATCACCCGGGACGTCTCCGGCGAAGGTGTCCAGCAGGCCCTCTTGAAGATCATTGAAGGCACGGAAGCCAACATTCCGCCCAAAGGGGGGAGGAAACACCCGCAGCAGGAGTATATCCGGCTGAACACCTCGAACATCCTCTTCATCATGGGCGGGGCCTTTATCGGACTGGACAAGATCATCCAGCAGCGGACCAAGGGGACGGCCATGGGGTTTGGAGCTGACCTTGGCAAGGCCCAGGAAAAGAAGCTGGGGGACATCCTCAAGGCCAATCAGCCCGAAGACCTCATCAAGTTCGGGCTCATTCCCGAATTTGTGGGTCGGATACCAGTCGTGGCCGCCCTGGATGAGCTCGAGGAAGACGATCTGATCCACATCCTTCAGGAGCCGAAAAACGCCCTGGTCAAGCAGTATCAGAAGCTCTTCGAGCTGGACCATGTCCGGCTCAGGTTCACCAGGAACGCCCTGCGCTCCATCGCTCACATGGCTATGGCCAGGAAGACCGGGGCCAGGGGGTTGAGGAGCGTTCTGGAGTCCATCATGCTGGACATCATGTACAAGCTGCCGTCCATGGAGGGCGTGCAGGAGTGCGTCATCAACAAGGCCGTGGTCGAAGAGGGTGCCGAGCCCATGATCTTCTACCAGCAGCAGGCCAAATCCGCATGACCCTGCCCAGATGAGGGTCATTCGGGAAGAGAAGACACGATCACTATGAGTGAGTTCATCTCCAGCAGCCAAAAACACAGCGGGACCCATCACCTGCCGCTCATGACCCTGAGGGACGTGGTCATGTTTCCCAAGGCCATCATCCCTCTCTATGTGGGGCGGCAGGCCTCGATCAAAGCTGTGGAGAACGCCCTGAGCGACCATGATAAGCTCATTTTTCTCGTCGCCCAGAGCAATCCCGAAGTCGAAGTTCCGGAGACCAGGCATCTTTTCCAGTTCGGCGTGCTCTGCAAGATCCTCCAGCTGCTCCGCCTGCCGGACGGAACGGTCAAAGTGCTCTTCGAAGGGCTGCAGCGGGCCTCCTGGAAGGGTGAGGATCCCCTGTTTGAAGGCGATTCCGGATACCCGGTGGTCGAGGTGTCGACCATCGACGACGAGCCCTATGACGACAGTCAGGCCAAGGCCCTGGTCCAGCTGGTTCATGAGAACGTAAAGTCCTTTGCCTCCTCGAACAAGAAGTTGTCCGAGGAAACCGTGAAGACGATCTCATCCATCGAGGAACCCGGACACCTGGCCGATGTGGTCGTTCCACATCTCAAGGTCGACTTTTCCAAGAAGCAGAACGTCCTGGAAAAGCTCGACCCTGTGGCCCGGCTGGAAGAGGTCTACGGTCTGCTCATCAGCCAGATCGAGTATCAGGAGACCGAGCAGAAGATCAACTCCAGGGTCCGGGAGCAGATTGAGGCCAATCAGAAGACCTACTATCTCAACGAGCAGCTCAAGGCCATCCACAAGGAAATGGGGACGGAACAGGACCCCGGTGTTGAGGTGGAAGACCTGATTCAGAAGCTGGATGAAAAAGAGATGCCGGATGAGGCCAGGGAAAAGGCCAAGCGGGAGGCCAACAAGCTGAGGCAGATGCCCCCGTCTTCGGCCGAGTACACCGTGGTCCGAAACTACGTCGACTGCATCATCGATCTGCCCTGGGACAGGATCAAGGACACCGAGCTGGACATCGACCAGGCCGAGAAGATCCTGGACGAGGATCACTACGGCCTGGACAAGCCCAAGGAAAGGATCCTGGAGTACCTGGCGGTCCAGAAGCTGGTCAGGAAGATGCAGGGACAGATCCTCTGCTTCGTCGGACCGCCCGGCGTGGGCAAGACCTCTCTGGCCAAGTCCATAGCCAGGGCCACAGACCGGGATTTTGTCCGGCTCTCCCTGGGAGGTGTCCGGGACGAGGCAGAGATCAGAGGGCACAGGAGGACTTATGTCGGGGCGCTGCCGGGCAAGATCCTGCAGTCCCTGAAGCGCAAGGAGTTCAACAACCCGGTCATGTGTCTGGACGAAGTGGACAAGATGAGCACGGACTTCAGAGGCGACCCCTCGGCCGCTCTGCTCGAGGTCCTGGATCCCGAGCAGAACTTCGCCTTCAACGACCACTATCTGGACATGGATTACGACCTGTCCAACATCTTCTTCATCACCACGGCCAACACCCTGCAGTCCATTCCATGGGCCCTGCGGGACAGAATGGAGGTCATCACCATCCCCGGCTACCTGGAAACCGAGAAGATGAAGATCGCCAACTCCTTTCTGCTCCCCAAGCAGATCGCCCGGCATGGACTGGAGGAGAACAACATCCATGTCTCGGATCAGGCCATCCTTGAGGTCATCCGCAAGTACACCCGGGAGGCCGGGGTCCGCAACCTGGAGCGCGAGCTGGCCTCGATCTGCAGAAAAGTGGCCAAGAAGCTGGTCCAGGGCAAGCATGCCCAGGAGACCGTGCACGTGAACCGAAAGAGCGTCGGGAACCTCCTCGGCGTGTCCCGCTATCGCTATGGGGAGAGGGAGGAGAAGTCCCAGGTCGGTTTGAGCACCGGTCTGGCCTGGACCGAGCTGGGCGGCGAGCTGCTCATGATCGAGGTGGCCCTGATGTCCGGAAGCGGCAAGATCGAGGTCACCGGAACCATCGGCGATGTGATGCAGGAATCGGCCAAGGCAGCCCTGAGCTATGTCCGCTCCAGGTCAGCCCTTTTTGGGCTGCGGCCCGACTTCTACAAGGAGGTGGACATCCATATCCACATCCCTGAAGGGGCGACCCCGAAGGACGGCCCCTCGGCCGGTATCACCATGAGCACAGCCCTGGTCTCGGCCCTGATGAACATGCCGGTGAACAACGACATCGCCATGACCGGCGAGATCACTCTCAGGGGCCGCGTCCTGCCCATCGGCGGTCTGCGGGAGAAGCTCCTGGCTGCCCACCGGGGGCTCATCTCCAAGGTCATCATCCCCAAGGAGAACAACAAGGACCTCAAGGACGTCCCTCAGGCCATCCTCAAGGACCTGGAGATCATTCCGGTGGAGCACGTCGATGAGGTGCTGCCCCTGGCCCTGGTGGATGTTCAGGCCGAGGAGATCTTTTGCGGCAACGAGGGTGCCCTGCCCCTGGTTCAGAGCCTGCGCAAAGAGGAGCATCGGCAGACGCATTGAGGCGTCACTGTGAACCGGGCCAGGGCTGAAGAACACTGCCTGATGCCGGGGATCGGACTCTGAAGTCGACCAGGAGGATCCACATCAAGCGCGGTTTGCGGTCAGAAAGAGACCATGCGGGGGCAAAAAGTCTGCGGCTTTTTGCCCCCTGTTCATTTCAGCGGCCAGGCCAGCCATTGTTCGCTTTCAGTTCAGGTCAAGCCTGGTCAAAGACCTGGGCGTACCCCTTTCGATAGGTTTCAAAACGGCCGGTTTCGATCGCCTCTCTGGCCCCGCTGATCAGCTGGATGAAAAAGGCCAGGTTGTGGATGGTGTTCAGCCGGTAGGAGAGGATCTCTCTGGCCATGAAGAGGTGCCGGAGGTAGGCCCGGGAAAAGTTTCGGCAGGTCAGGCAGGAGCACTGCGGATCCAGGGGGCCGGCGTCCTCCCTGTACTGGGCCCGCTTGATGTTCACCTTGCCCTGGCTGGTGTACAGGGTCCCGTTCCGGGCGTTGCGGGTGGGCAGGACGCAGTCGAACATGTCGATGCCGGCCCTGATGCCATCCAGGATGTCCATGGGGGTCCCAACGCCCATGAGGTATCTGGGAAAAGGACATGGCAGCAGAGGGGCAGTGTGCTGAAGGATCTCCAGCATCATCTCTTTGGGTTCGCCAACACTGAGGCCGCCGAGGGCATAGCCGTCAAACGGGAGGTCGCAGATCTCCCTGGCGCTCTGGGCGCGGAGGTCGGGTTCAAAGCCGCCCTGGACGATGCCGAAGAGGAGATTGTGGGCCGCCCCCTGGGGGTAGGCCTCACGGGACCGTCTGGCCCAGTCGGTGGTCAGCCGGACAGATTTTCGGGTGTACTCAACGTCAGCCCCGAAAGGCACGCATTCGTCCAGGACCATCATGATGTCCGAGTCCAGGGCCCTCTGGATGTCGATGACCTTTTCCGGGGTGAAGACGTGCCTGGAGCCGTCGATGTGGGAGCGGAAAGCAACCCCTTCCGGACTCAGGTCCCTGAGGCCAGAGAGGCTGAAGACCTGGTACCCCCCGCTGTCGGTCAGGATCGGCCTGTTCCAGTTCGTAAAGCTGTGCAGCCCGCCCATCCTGGCCACCAGATCCTCTCCGGGCCGGAGGTGGAGATGGTAGGTGTTGCCGAGGATGATTTCCGCCCCCAGATCGTTGAGGTCCTGAGGGGTGAGGCTCTTGACGCAGCCCTGGGTGCCAACGGGCATGAAGACCGGGGTCTCCACCGGGCCATGGGCCGTGCCCAGCCGTCCCCGGCGGGCAGATCCGTCCGTCTTCAGGACGGTGAACTCTCCGGGGCGATGGCTGCCCTGGGACGTGCTCTGGTGACTGCTGGAGGACACGGGCGCTGTTCCTGGTCAGCGCCGCCTCTGGGCGCGCTGCGGGTTTGCTGTTGATTGAAGAGGCACCTCATTACCGTGAATTGATCCGCTTGACAACAGGGAAAGGCTTGCCCCTCACGTTCAATGAACATCAGGAGGGCAGCAGACCAGCTGGTCTCCTTCCGGAGGGGAATGGAGCGAACCATGCTCAGCGCACAGGATTTGAAAAAGCGGCTGAACCGCATCGACGCCAAAGGGTACAAGGCCTACAAGGAACTCCAGGGAGGCTACGACCTCGGGAACTGGACACTGCACATCGACCACGTGCAGAGCGATCCCTTCGCCCCTCCAAGCAAGCTGAGGGTTGTTGTCCGGGAACAACGGACGAAGTTTCCGGCCGAGTTCCTGGTCAACCCGGTCCGCAGAACGGCTGCCGAAGATTTCCTGACCAGGCGGTTCAGCCAATGGGCCGGGCAGGTCGCTTCAGAACACAGACAGCGGGGCAAGGGAGAACGGGTGAGCATCGACGGCTGCGGGCAGGAGATCCTGCTCCGAACATCGATGATGCTTCGGGAAGGTCATGTTGAGGCCAGGTGCACGGTGGGCCTGCCGGCCAGGGGCAGGACCATTCTGGGCAGACGGGCCGAGGCCATCCTGCTCCAGGATCTGCCCAGGATTGTCGAACAGGCCCTGATCTGGGACAACACAGACCAGGACAGCATGCGCCGTCATGTCGAGTGCTGCGAGGACCAGGCTTTTCTGCGTCAGAGCCTCCAGGAATGCGGATTGGTCGCCTTTATCGCCAACGGCAGCCTGCTGCCGAGGCAGAGCGGGATCAGTGACCGCCCTCTGAACAAAGGCCATGCGATCCCCTTTGTCTCCCCTTCGGAGCTGGAGGTCAGCTTCGACCTGCCCCATGCGGGCGAGGTCAGGGGCATGGGCATCCCTGAAGGCGTGACGCTCGTGGTGGGTGGCGGATACCACGGCAAGTCCACCCTGCTCAGGGCCATGGAGCGCGGGGTCTACAACCACATCCCCGGCGACGGCCGGGAAGGGGTGGTCACCGTGGACAGCGCGGTCAAGGTCCGGGCCGAGGACGGGCGGAGCGTCACTGGAGTGGACATCCATCCTTTTGTCAGCCAGCTGCCCTTTGCCGGACGGACCGACAGCTTCAGCTCAGACAACGCCAGCGGGAGCACCTCCCAGGCAGCCAACATCATGGAGGCCCTGGAGGCCGGAGCCGGCCTGCTCCTTGTGGACGAGGACACGAGCGCCACGAACTTCATGATCCGGGATACCAGGATGCAGCACCTGGTCCCCAAAGCTTTCGAACCGATCACCCCTTTCGTCGACCGGGTCAGGGAGCTGCATCAGGCGTTCGGGGTGTCCACGGTCCTGGTCCTCGGGGGCTCGGGTGACTACATCGACGTGGCTGACACCGTGATCATGCTCAGGGAGTACCAGGCCCTGGATGTCACGGCCAGGGCCAGGGAGGTGGCCAGCATGGTCTGCCAGGAACGCCATCGGGAGGCCCTGGTGCCCATGTCCCGGCCGTCGGAGCGTCTCCCCCACCCGTCGTCCTTTGCAGCCGGTCCCCGGGACAGGATCAAGGCCGCCGGCCTGAGATCACTCCGGATCGGCAGGACGGATGTGGACCTGAGCCTGGTGGAGCAGCTCGTGGACCCCAGTCAGACCAGGGCCCTGGCCGAGGTCTTCAGGCTGCTGGGGAGAGACGGCGCCCTGGACAGGGTTTCCCTGCCGGAGGTGGCGGATCGGATTCTGGATGAGATCGGGGCTCAGGGGCTGGACTGGCTGTCACCCTTTCAGGGCCAGCATCCCGGGGAACTGGCCCTGCCCAGGAAACAGGAGATCTGTGCAGCCATCAACAGATGGCGTAAGCTGGTCCTGGAAGGAGCTTCCTCCCCCTGATCCGCTTGCGCGGACCAGACTCAGAGGTTGTTCTCCGGGGCCGGGGCCTCGGCAGCAGCTTCGGCCTGGAGTCTCTGCTTGAGGCGGGAGGCCCTGTCCGGGATGAAGTAGCGCAGGAATGCGGTTCTGGTGCCGGGCTGGAGCCAGAACCGGATCCGAACCTCGTGGCATTGCCAGGTGTAGAGCTGGACATCCTGATCCGCCCCTCTGCCGGCCTGGCCGTACTTGGCCTCGAGCTGCTCAAAGACGTCCAGGAAACCCGGGAACCGGCCTTTGCCCGGAGAGGGAAAGCGGTACGTGAGCTGGGCGATCTGCAGATCCTCTGTGTAGCAGGCCTGAAGCTGATCCGTCCCCTTGACCACCTCTGCGGAGTGAAACAGGTCGCAGAAGCCGTGGTCAGTGGTCTCCATGAACCGGGCCCCTCTTTTCTGCAGGGCATAGCGCAGGACAAAACGGGTCGCCCTGCGGACAGGGATCTGGAAGAGGACGCACTCCTGGTCAGGCTCGATGTCCCGGAGCGGCTCGAGCTTCTCCAGGGCGGCGGTGATCCCCTGCTCGGCACCCAGAGCGTACCAGTGGTGGGCCTGGATGAAGTCCTGGTCGACGACCTGCCCCTGCTCATACAGATCAGCCAGATAGAGCAGGGCCGGGGCATAGCCCTGCCTGGCCGAACGTTTGAGCCAGGCGAGACCGGCCTTGAGGTCTTCCGGCGATGAGGGTTGCCCGACCATCTTCCGGCCCAGGATGAACTGGTCCGTTTCAGAGCCCTGCCGGGCTTGGCGCTTGAGGGTCGAGAGATCGAGCGGGCTGGAACCGTCGGCAGCCTGAACAGGTGGCAGCAGGACGAGCATCATGGCCAGGCAGCCGAAGAGACAGGCAGCTTTTCGGACAGCGAGGGTGTCAAGAGGGGGGGTGGGCCATTCAGGCACCATCTGACAGATGAGCGCGATGAGGGACATGGGTGAGCTTCCCGCCTGTGGTCTGGAAGAGCATTCTCGGAGGCAGCAACAGGATCTCGGGCAAGAGGCGCCGCTTTTCCGGAAGACAGGCCTGATTCGAGGTCTTCATGGCCTTCTGCACGGGCAGGAGTCTACGTCACAGCCCGGGGCGACGCAAGGTGGCTGTTCAGGGATGCGGTCTTGACCCTCAAGACTGAGCAGGCTCAGGGATGGCCTGCAGGAGAGGAGCAGGGATGGGGCATTCGTCTGAATTCATCGATGATTTTCCTGATACCTGGCGGGAGGACCTGGACGATCTCGTAGCTGTCGGCGGGGACCTCAGCCCGGACCGGCTGGTCATGGCCTACAGCAAGGGAATCTTCCCCTGGTATGGTCCTGGAGGTCCCATCCTGTGGTGGTCCCCAGACCCCAGGCTCATCCTTGAGCCGGAGGCTGTCCATGTCCCCAGGCGTCTGGCCCGGGTCATCCGGCAGGGCCGTTTTGCAGTCAGCGTGAACATGGCTTTTGAGCAGGTCATTCAGGGCTGTGCCCGGACCCGGCGGAAGGGGGGCGGCGGAACCTGGATCACCCCGGAAATGGAGGCAGCCTACATTCAGCTGCATGCCCTGGGGCTGGCCAACTCTGTGGAGGTCTGGTCCCAAGGGAGCCTGGGCGGCGGAATCTATGGCGTGGCTCTGGGACGGGCATTTTTCGGAGAGTCCATGTTCACCGCGGTCACCAATGGGTCCAAGGTGGCCCTGATCCACCTGACCCGGCTGCTTGCGGACAGAGGTTTTTCACTCTTCGACTGTCAGCAGACCACGTCGCACATGCTGCGCTTCGAGGCCTTCGAGGTCTCGCGCCGGGAGTTTCTGCAGCGACTTCACCAGGCCCTGGCTGCCGGCGCTCCGGACCAGGCCATGTGGGCTCCCCGCATGCTGGTCTGAACGCAACTCCCGGGAAAGGTCAGCTCCCTTCCGGCAAGGGGCGTCCCTCTGTCCGCCCTGCGCCTCGGGTCCCTGAGAGCCTCCCCTCGTCGTCGTCTCAGGGACGCGACCCTGGAGGGTCAGATGTGGTAGAGCTCTTTTCCGGTCAGGACCTTGACCTTGTTTTCCAGGAGGATCTCGATGGCCTGATCCGTGCGGTCAAACCGGAAGATGAGCACGGCGTTCTTGCCGCTCTGCTGGACAAAGGCGTACATGTATTCGACATTGATGCCGTGCTGGCTCAAAATCTGGAGGATGGCGTTCAGCCCTCCGGGCTCGTCCGTGACTTCGACCGGAACCACGGTGGTTCGGCCCACGGTGAATCCCTGGTCCTTGAGAACTTTCTTGGCCTGCTCATTGTCCGAGACGATGAGCCTCAAAATGCCGAAGTCAGAGGTGTCGGCCAGTGACAGGGCCCTGATGTTGATCCCAGCCTGGGACAGGGTCTGGGTGACATCTGAGAGCCGACCGGCTCTGTTTTCCAAAAATATGGAGATCTGTTCGACTTTCATGCATGTTCCTCCAATGCTCGCATGGTGGTGTTTGGGCAGCAGGGCACCTAACCGTGTTCATGCCTCAGGTCGATGATTCGTTTGGCCTTGCCCTCTGATCTGGCAATGCTCCTGGGCTCCACCAGCTTGATGTTGGCGGTCACCCCCAGGAACTCCTTGATGTTCTTTTTGAGCTTGCCTTCGATGCGCTGCAGGTGCTTGATCTCGTCAGAGAAGATCTTTTCGTCCACCTCGACCTGAACCTCAAGCGTGTCCATGGACTGCTCCCGGTGCAGGAGGAGCTGGTAGTGAGGCGTCAGCCCCTCGGTCTCCAGGAGGATGGACTCGATCTGCGACGGGAAGACGTTGACCCCCCGAATGATGAGCATGTCGTCAGAGCGGCCCATGACCTTGGCCATGCGGACATGGGTCCGGCCGCAGCGGCAGGGGACATACTCCAGCCGGCTCAGGTCCCGGGTCCGGTAGCGGATCAAGGGCTGAGCCTCCTTGGTCAGGGTGGTGATCACGAGCTCTCCGGTTTCACCCGGAGGAAGCGGTTCTTTGGTTTCCGGGTCGATGATCTCCGGGAGGAAGTGATCCTCCCAGATGTGGAGTCCGTTTTGAGCGGCCTTGCACTCCATGGCCACGCCAGGCCCCATGATCTCCGACAGGCCGTAAATGTCCAGGGCCTTGAGCTGCAGCTTGGCTTCGATCTCCGTGCGCATGCCCTCTGTCCAGGGTTCGGCCCCGAAAACCCCGGTGTGCAGGCTCAAGTCCTTGAAGTCGATGCCCGAGGTCTGGGCCACGTCAAAGAGGTGCAGGGCGTAGGACGGGGTGCAGCAGAGGACTGAGGGCTTGAAGTCGTTCAGGAGCATGACCTGGCGTTTGGTGCCGCCCCCGGAAACAGGAAGGATGGTTGCTCCAAGCTGCTCTGCCCCGTAGTGGGCTCCCAGACCGCCGGTGAACAGGCCGTAGCCATAGGCGTTGTGGACCGTGTCCCGCCGGGTGACGCCTGCGGCCATGAAGGAGCGAGCCATGAGCTCGGCCCAGTTCTTGACGTCCCGCTTGGTGTAGCCGACCACAGTGGCCTTGCCCGTGGTCCCGGATGAGGCGTGGATTCGAACGACATTCTCGGCTGGAACGGCAAACAGCCCGTAGGGGTAATTGTTGCGCAGGTCCTGCTTCTCGGTCAGAGGAAGATATTTCAGGTCGGACAGCTTTCGGATATGCTCTGGCTTGAAGCTGAGCTCATCGAGTTTCTGCCTGTAGAAGGGGACATTGTGGTAGACCCTCTGGATGAGATCTTTCAGGCGCTTGAGCTGAAGCCCCTCGAGCTCTTCCCGGGGCAGGGTCTCCTGGTCAACATCGTACATCATGCCGTGTCTCCTGCTGCTGAGTGAGATATGAGCGTTGGCGTTAAGGACAACAGATTATTTATATTTCAGAAATTGTGGAGTGAAGTCAAGCCGGCTTGAGGGAATGGCTGAAATCATATATCACAAGCGTGCCCTCTCATGACCGGGCGACAACAATTGGAAAACGGGGCGTCTTCAGCGGCAGCCCCGGCGAGAACAGGCATGAACACACAGACCAACATCGACTATGAGCACAAGGCGCGGATGATCGTGTCCTGGCTGGAAGACAGACAGGCCAGGGACATCGTGGCTCTTGACGTCAAGGCCATCAACTCCATCACCGAGGGGGTGGTCATTGCCTCGGCCACCAGCGTCCGTCACGCCCAGGCCCTGGCAGATACGCTCATGGAGAAGTTTTCCGAGCTGGACCTTGAAATTCTGGGCATGGAAGGGTACCGCCCGGCAACCTGGATTCTGATCGACTGCAACGATGTGGTCGTGCACATTTTTCAGGAGGATGAGCGCGGGTTCTACAACCTGGAGGGGTTGTGGAGCCAGGCTCAGCCGCTGACCTCGTGATGTCGGCCCGGGACATCGGATTGAAGACCGAAGGACAGGCCATGATTCCCACATTTCTGCTCATTCTCGACGGCTGGGGAGCCGGAGCCCCTGGGCCGGGCAACGCCGTGACCGCGGCCAGAACCCCAAACCTGGACCAGCTCCTGGAGTCCTGGCCCCATTGCCTGCTGCAGTGCACTGGAGAGGCTGTGGGACTGCCCCGGGGCCAGATGGGCAATTCCGAGGTCGGGCACTTGAACATCGGGGCCGGCCGGGTGGTCAATCAGGACATCGTGCGCATCGACACCTCGCTTCAGGACGGCACCTTTTTTCAGAATCAGGTTCTGTCCGAGGTCATGGCCCAGGTCGTGGCGGCCGGTGGAACCCTGCACCTGATGGGGCTGGTGTCCGACGGAGGGGTGCACAGCCACATGGACCACATCAAGGGTTTGCTCAGGATGGCCGTCAGGAAAGGGCTGAAGCGGGTGGTGGTCCATGCCTTTCTGGACGGCCGGGACACGCCTCCTCACAGCGGGATCGACCATCTCCGGGACTTGAGCCAGGCCATGGCCTCCATGGGGGTCGGAGTCCTGGGCAGCCTGAGCGGGCGGTACTATGCCATGGACCGGGACAAGCGCTGGGACAGGACCGCCCTGGCCTATGAAACCCTGGTTCAGGGCCGGGGCAGATCGGCGGCTGATCCCCTCGACGCTGTCCAGCAGGCCTATGCCCGGGGAGAGACGGACGAGTTCGTCACGCCAACGGCGATCACCGACGCTTCAGGCAAGCCCCGAGGATTGGTCAATGATGGCGACGGGGTGCTCTTTTTCAACTTTCGGTCCGACCGGGCCAGGCAGCTGACCAGGGCTTTTTTCGAAAATGATTTCAATAAGTTCAATCGAGGCAGGACCCCAAGGCTCTCCGGGCTGGCCACGATGACCGAGTACGATGCCACGTTTCCGATCAAGGCCGCTTTCCCGCCGGTTCAGCTGACCAGCATCCTGGGAGAGGTCTGCGCCCGGGAGGGGCTCAGGCAGCTGCGGATGGCCGAGACCGAGAAGTACGCCCATGTGACCTATTTTTTCAACGGCGGCCGGGAAGAGCCTTTTCAGGGCGAGGAAAGGGTCCTCATTCCCTCTCCCAAAGAGGTGGCCACCTATGATCAGAAACCTGAGATGTCGCTGCCGGAGTTGACCAGGACCCTTGAAGAGACCTGGCCTGAAGGCGGCTTCGATCTCACGGTCTGCAATTTTGCCAATCTGGACATGGTCGGCCACACCGGCAACTTCGAGGCCACGGTCAAGGCCTGTGAAGCCGTAGACGCGGCCCTGGGCCGGGTCCTGGCCATGGTCCTTGGAGCCGGGGGGCGCCTGCTGGTCACCGCCGACCACGGCAACGCCGATGTCATGCTGGACAGGGAGGACGGCATGCACACCGCCCACAGCACGAACCCGGTTGCCTTTGTCCTGGCTGAGAAGGCCGGATCAGCCCGCGGCCCGCTCAGAGACGGGGTCCTGGGGGACATTGCCCCGACGATCCTCGATCTCTGGGACATGGACATCCCTGAGGAGATGACCGGACAGAGCCTGATCACGTCCAAAGGGGAGCTGGATGGTTTTTCTTCTGCTTCCCTGAAAGGAGCTTGAGATGACTGAAAAGAAGCCGCTCTTGCCGGTCAAACCCGTGGGCATGGAGGTCGTCCTCTTCTATCCATGCCCCCATTGCGGCCGGAAGGTGCCTCTTGTGGCTCCCCTCCAGGCGAGCATGGCCCAGTGCGACTCCTGCAGCAAGCAGTTCCCTGTGGTCCCGGCCGACCAGCGCTCGATTCAATTCATCAAAGTCATGCTCGATGAGGGCAGGGCCGCCATCAATCCGGATTATGTCTGAGAAAGGGGGCCATGATGCATGACTCTGTCCTCGACCTGATCGGAAACACCCCCCTGGTCAACATTTCCAAGCTCAACCCCAATCCCGGGGTCGAGATCTACGCCAAGCTTGAAGGGGTCAACCCAGGGGGATCGATCAAGGACCGGGTAGCCCTGGCCATGGTGGAGGCAGCCGAGAAGCGTGGGGAGTTGAGCCCGGACAAGACGATCATCGAGGCCACATCCGGGAACACCGGCATCGGACTGGCCATGGTCTGTGCGGTCAAGGGCTACCGGCTGAAGCTGCTCATGCCTGAGTCGGCCTCGGAAGAGCGCAAACGGATCATGACCGCGTACGGGGCCGACATTCACCTGACGCCGGGGCACCTGAGCACTGACGGAGCGATAGAAGAGGCCTACCGCCTGGCTCGAGAGCATCCGGAAAGCTATGTGCTCATGGACCAGTTCAACAACGAGGCCAGCATCGAGGCCCATTACCGCGGCACGGCCGAAGAGATCCTGGACCAGACCTCTGGCCGGCTGACCCATGTGGTGGCCTCTCTGGGCACCTCAGGCACGGTCATGGGTTTGGCCAGACGGATGCGGGAGGCCGACCCGAGCCCGCAGGTGGTGGCCATCGAGCCCTATGTGGGGCACAAGATCCAGGGCCTGAAGAACATGCAGGCCTCCTATCCTCCCGGCATCTACGACAAGCACCAGCTGGGCCGCATCCTGCGGGTGGACGACGAAGAGGCCTTTTCCCTCTGCCGGGAGCTGGCCAGAGCCGAAGGCATTTTTGCCGGCATGAGCTCCGGGGCTGCCCTGGGCGGGGCCCTGAAAGTGGCCCGGGAGCTGGACCAGGGCCTCATTGTGGTCATTTTCCCGGACGGAGGGGAACGCTACCTGTCCACGCCTCTGTTCGTGCCTCCTTCCAGACAGGGGCTGGCCCTGACCAATCTCAAATCGAGATCCCAGGAGATCCTCGACCTGCAGAAGGATCCGGTCTCGGTGTTCACTCCGGGCCCATCCCCGGAATATCCCGGGGAGCCGGAGACCTGGCGCAGACTGGTCTTCATGGACATCCTCAGCAGACACCTCCAGGGCAAGGGGGTCACTGTAGCAGCCGGGGCAGGCGTGGCCGATTTTGACGACCAGGCCCTGGAGCAGGCCCGGGCCAGAGGCCAGTCCCAGGCCCGGTTTTCGGCCTCCTTTGTCTCCACCATGGAGGACAGGGCCTTCAGGCTTGGCATCACCTCGGTGCGCTTTGTCCCGGCCTCGACCATGGAACAGGCCATGCTCGGCATGTGCCGGAAGCTCCTGGGCAAGGGCCGGGCCTACGAGAGGCTGCGTTCGGTCTACTTCGACGTCTTCCGCAGCCGGGATTACGGGGAGCTCGTCAGGGCCGACCTGTCCAAGCTCAACCTGGGCCAGACCGTGGACATGGAGGACTACTCAAAGGACAACCCCAGGGACTTCACCCTGCTCAAGAGGGCCACCCTCCAGGACCTCAAGCTTGGCGAGTTCATCAAGACCGAATGGGGCAACGTCCGGCCCAGCTGGACCTTGCAGATGGCCGGCGCAGGCCTCGGACTCAGTCAGGAGGTCCAGGTGGTCCTGGCCGGCCGGTCTCACAGGTTTCCCCACCTGGAGAACCTGCGGGCCATCTGGTCCAAATCCGGTCACAAGGACCCGGAGATCTGGATGATCATGCAGACGGTCTGGGCAGCTGACGGATCACAGGGCCGCCTGGACCTCTTCGAGCTGGCTCAGGAGGTGAGCAGCCCCTTTGTCCTCCGCCTGTGGCTCATGTCCATCAGCTACAAAAAGCCCCTCGGCTTTTCCGGGGAGGGGCTCAGGATGTGGGACCACAATTGGAGGCGGGTCCAGAACATGATGGCCGGGCTGATGTATGCCGGTTCGGGCGGCGGCAGTGTGGGCGCCCGGGTGGAGCAGCTGCTCTTCGACCTCAAGAAGGGCCTGACCGAATCCCTGGAGGACGACCTGAGCCTTTACCGCTTCTGGCCCGTGCTCCTTGACTTCTGCCGGACCGTGAACAAGAGGCTCGACGCCGACCGGCTGACCAGGGCCGAGGCCGAGCTCATCCTGGAGAGGATGAAGGCCATTGACCAGACTCTGGGCATCATTGACTGGGGGCAGCTGCCCCAGGACCCACAGGACTGGCCTTCCGAGGTTGCAGACAAGGTCAGTGCCAGGGATGCGGCCAAAAAAGTCAAGGATTTCAAGGAGGCTGACCAGCTGCGCACCGAGCTGAAGGCCCTCGGCTACCGGGTGGAGGATACCCCCAAAGGGGCCAGGCTCTATCGGTTGGGCTGAGCTGGTTTGAAAGTTGCTTGTGGTTTCAGGTTTCGGTTTTCAGTCCGGGCAGAGGCTGTGCTGAGTCCTGAATCATCAGAGTGAGAACTGACATTTCGGGCATCTGATGCCCGAAATTTCAGACATTGAACCGAAAGGTGATGATGTCCCCATCCTGGACCACGTAGTCCTTGCCTTCCAGTCTGAGCACCCCTTTGTCTTTGGCCGCCTTGAAGGTCTTGACGGCCTGGAAATCACTCCAGCTGAGGACTTCTGCCCGGATGAACCCTTTCTGGATGTCGGAATGAATAGCCCCGGCCGCTTCAGGGGCCCGGAAGCCCTTTGGAATGGCCCAGGCCCGAACCTCTTTTTCCCCGGCCGTCAAAAAGGTGATCAGGTCCAGCAGCTGGTAAGCGGTGCCGATGATGACGTTCAGGGCTGAGGCCTTGATCCCCAGGTCCTGGAGAAAGGCTTCCCTCTCTTCGGGGTCGTCGAGTTCGGCCAGTTCCCGTTCGAGCTTGGCACAGATGGCCAGGTGGGCTTCCCGGGGACGGCTTTCAGCCACGGCGGCCTCGAGGTTGTCCTCGGCCACGTTCCAGACGTAGAGGATCGGCTTGGCCGACAGAAAGCAGAAGCCACGCAGCTCCGGGCTGGAGCTCAGCTCAGGGGCGCTGCGGAGGGGCCGCTCCTCCTCCAGCACGGCCTGTACCTGCTGGAGGAGGCCCTCTTCCTGAGGGTCGACCAGGTTTCTGGCCTTTTTCCTGTCCTGGGCGATGCGTTCCAGTCTTTTTTCAACCACGGCCAGATCGGCGATGATCATGTCGGTCTCGAGGGACTGATGCTGGCTGCCGGCGTCGCTCAACCCGGAAAAGCGGTCCAGGACGGCCATGAGGCAGTCATAGGGCCGAACCGCATTGAGGACTCTCTGGCCCAGGCCTCCCCCTTTGGTGCTCCCCCCTGGCAGGTCGAGGATTTCGATCTCGGTGGGGGTGACTTTTTTCGGTTTGAACAGATCAACCAGAGGGGTCAGGCGGGGTTCCGGCACTTTGACCATGGCCCGGTCGTTGTGTTCAGAGCCAGGTCCGGCCAGGGCCTGGAAGAGTTCCGTCTTGCCGCTGCCGGCAAATCCAAAAAGAGCAGTTTTCATGGATGGTCCCGATCATTCGATCTGCGGTGTCGTGTCTGGAGGGATGAGAACGGCTCGAGGTCTGGCCTCAGTCAGGATGGCCGCCGGAAATCAGGCTGGCGACCCTGTCCAGAATGGTCTCGACCATGACGGCCACACCCCGCTCGCTGGGGTGCACTCCGTCCATCAGGGTCAGCTCGGGGCGACCGACGACGTCGGCCAGAAAGTCAGGGTGCAGGCTCAGGCTGTGCCGTTCAGCCAGTTTGGCATAGACGCTGCTGAGCAGCGACCCGTATTCATGCCCCAACACAGGAGAGAGGTCAACACCGGCCAGGAGAATCCGGCAGCTGTGGTTCAGGCAGATGCGGATCAAGCTGTCCAGGTTGTCCTGGATGACCGGGATGGGCACTCCCATCAGGGCGTCATTGGTCCCGAGCTCCAGGAGCACGCAGTCCGGCTTTTCCTGCAGAGCGGACTCAATCCGGGCCAGTCCGCCTGCCGTGGTGTCCCCTGAGATGCCGTGATTGGAGATGTGAACCTGGTGCCCGCGATCGTCCAGCCTGCGCTGAAGCTGAGCCGTGAACGAGGCACCGGGAGGCAGTCCGAATCCTTCGGTCAGACTGTCTCCAAAGGCCAGAAGGTGGACGGGGGATCGGGAAGAGGGGGGGATCATACCTGGGCGTTGAAGAGTTCCTGGAGCATGGCCTGGACGCCCATGACCTTCATCTTCTTCTGGGCGAACTCATTGATCGTTGGCCTGACCGGTTGCCGCTTGAGCCGCATCCGGGCTTCGCTGGGAGTCTTGCTTCCTTTGCGCTGGTTGCAGCGGGAGCAGGCGGTCACCGAATTCTCCCAGGCATTGGTGCCTCCTCTGGACCTGGGAATGATGTGGTCCAGGGTTGGGGATTTCCTGCAGGACCGGCCGCAGTACTGGCAGGTGAATTCATCCCGGATGAAGACGTTGCGGCGGCTCATGGGCACCATGGACCGGTAGACCCTGCGCACAAAGGTGATCAGCCTGACGATCAAGGGGACCACGACGGTCTCGTTGATGCCCCGGACAGCCTTTTCAGCATATTTCAGGACCTCAACCTTGCCCTTCAGGACCAGCTTGATCCCCCGCTTCCAGCTGATGGTGTGAAGATAGGTGTAGTCGGCATTGAGGACGATGACCTGCATGACCATGCTCCTGTTTCAATCAGTCCCCGGTGGCGTTCATCCTTGTACATGACCTGTGTCACGGCCGTATGACGGCCTGGAAGACCTCCAAACCCGCTGGGTGGGCGCGTCGTGTCTGGGAGCTGGAGGTGAAACGATTCCGCATCGAAATCTGGACAGGCGACATCATGGTCAACTTCTGAGTCTGCGGCAGAGGTCTGGCTGGTCTTCAGCTGTCAAAGGGATAGCACAAAACGCCAGGGATTGAAAGAGGTTTGCACCGGGAAGAGCGGAGGCGGAGAGGAAGGGCTGACAGGTCGATGGTTGAGGGTTGATGGAAGAAAGCATGTTCGTCTCTTCCCGTGATGGCTCCCCACTCGGCCAGTCTGGTCATGGCAGAACTTTCGGGGTGACTCTTCTTATTGCTCCCCTGACTGCTCGCCTTTTCCAAGGGGAGCTGGCCGAAGGCCTGAGGGGTCCTGGGAGCTGCCCCCAGGGCTGAGGGGGTCTTCCTCATGACGTGTCATACGAGCCCGGCTTCTGGCCGGGCTGATCAGGAATCTGACCCACTCCCTGTCCACCACGGCCCTCTTGTCTCCCGGGAACTGAGCCGTGCCGGTCCTGGGCATGAGCTCATCCAGGGCAAAGAGGTTGGCTGACAGGGCCTGGCCCGGACCGAGCCTGTTCAGAATGTCCCGGTACCAGCGCAGACGCAGGGCCGGATGGGTGGCGGCCAGGGCCTGTTTGGGGACGAGAACAGCGCCCTGGTCGTGGACTTCCGAGGACTTCAAGGCTTCCAGGGTCTGATCGAAATAGGACGCATCGACCCTGGCCTGACGCCACATCTGCTTCACGGTCTGAAGAAGATTCGGGTTTTCCTGGAGCAGCAGGGGCATGATGGACTGGCGGACCCTGTTTCTGGTGAAGGCCTCGTCCTGGTTGGACGCATCCTCATGCCATTTCAGCCCCATGGAGCTGACAAACTCCAGCAGTTCCTGCTTCGGAACCAGGAGAAGTGGACGCAGGAGCCCGGAACCGCGGTCAAGGGCCTCCATGCCGGCCAGGCCCGGCCAGCCCGTGCCCCGGACGAGCCGCAGGAGCACGTCTTCGGCCAGGTCGTTGAGATGATGGCCGGTGAGCACGAAGTGGGCTTCGGTCTTGCGCCTGATTCCGTGCAGGAAACGGTAGCGCAGGATGCGTCCGGCCTCCTCCAGGCCGAGATGGAAGCGCTGGGCATAGACGGCCACAGAGGAGTTCCCGGTGTGGCAGGGGATGTTCAGATCAGCGCAGAGTCGTTCGACAGAACCGGCTTCCTGGTCAGCTTCGGGCCGGAGGTTGTGGTTCAGGTGAGCGGCCTGCAGCGAAGCCTGCCAGCGATGCCTGAGCAGGTGGGCGGCCAGGATCAGGGCCGTGGAGTCCACGCCCCCGGACAGGGCCACGAGCAGGGTCCGGCCTTTGAGGTCAAGGCTGAGCTCCCTGGCCAGAAAATGGTCGATGGACAGGCAGAACCGGGCCCATCTGGGCTGCAGGTCCTGGAGTCTGGATGGCTTGGTCATCTCATCGAGCCTGAATCAGGGTCATGGTCCAGGGTGGCGGGCCATCAGGTCTGGATGTCCAGAGAAGCCAGGATGTGGTCCATAAAGTCCAAGATGAAGGCTCTCTGCTCTGGGGAGGCATACTGGCAGCAGTGACAGCGGAAGGTCCCCCTGGTCCGGACCAGGAGCTCGAGCTTGATCCAGGTCTTGCCGGCCTCCAGGCTGAAGATGTAGGGGCCGCATTCCGGGAAGTGCTCGGCCTGGACAGGGGTCAGGAGGTCACGGGGGAGCTCGATCCAGTAAATGCCGTCCAGGGAGCCTCTCAGTCCCTGCTCATCCAGTCGGCCAGTCACGCTGTGCACCGCTTCAGGGCGGAGTTCGTCGATCAGGTAGCTGCGCACGTCATAAATCCTTGGGTTTCAGGGGGTCATGTCCAACGTCGTTGGCCTCAGCTGTAGCGGAAACGGTCCGCCTTTTCAAGGCAGCAGGCTCTGGAGAGGATCAATGGCTGCAGATGTCCGATCACCTGGCTTGCCGGGAGAGGTCCCTTTCACGTAGACTTTTCCCTGCCGTTGCTGGACAGGGTGCCGAAACCAAAGAACAGGCATCAGGCCTCCAGGTGAGCGACACCAGGGCGGCCAAGCTGCCGCCCCGCCTCCAGCGGCGGCACAAGAGAGCTCAAAGCCGAGCCTCTTCCGTGCAGCGCTGTGCTGCGAAACGCGTCCGGGTGCATTTCTGAGCCATGACCCGTGTCGGACACTGTATGCCCCTTGCAGCGTTCCTGAAAAGAATCGGGACCAGGTCCCTGAGCATCGTCCAGAGGTTGAGAATCCAGGACCTGTCACTGCTTGGCTTCGCCATCGGGATCGGGGTCCTGGCTGCTGGCGGGGCGCTCCTCTTTCGGACGCTGATTGAGTTCTTTCAAGGCCTGTTCTGGTTTCAGGGGGCGTCCTTCATGGATCAGGTGGCCAACTCCCCCTGGTGGCTGGTGGTTTCCATCCCCTTCCTGGGAGGACTCCTGGCCGGTCCGGTCATCGCCTTTTTCGTCCCCGAGGCCAGGGGCCCCGGGGTCCCGGAAGTGATTCTGGCCGTGAGCGCCAGGCAGAGCGTGATCCGACACCGGGTCACTTTTCTCAAGGTCCTGGTGTCCAGCCTTCTCCTGGGGACCGGAGCTTCGGTGGGCCGGGAGGGTCCCATCGTTCAGATCGGGTCCTCAGTGGGCTCGTCCCTGGCCCAGGTCTTCAATCTCAATCCCCAGCTTCGCCGACTCTGCCTGGCCTGCGGAGCCGCAGCCGGCATCGCCGCGACCTTCAACGCCCCGATTGCGGGTTCGATGTTCGCCATGGAGATCATCCTCATGAACGTCGAGGTCTCCTACATGAGCTACATCGTGATCGCGGCCATCACCGGATCTGTGCTCTCGAGGGTCTTCTGGGGGGATTTCCCGGCCTTCAAGGTCATCCCTTTCGTCATGGAGAGCTACTGGGAGCTTTCGGCCTATCTCCTGCTCGGGATCGCTGCCGGGGTGATGTCCATTGTCTTTGTCAGGCTCCTGTTCACCATCGACAAGCTCTTCAGCCGCAGCGTCGTCCCCGACTGGCTGACCCCTGCTCTTGGCGGGGCTGTGCTGGGATGCATGGCCCTGGTCATGCCCCAGGTTCTGGGGGTGGGATACGAGACCGTGAATGCGGCCCTGACCGACAACCTGACCCTGAACATGGCCCTGGCCCTTCTGGCTGCCAAGCTCGTCGCCACGGCAGTCTGCATCGGGTCGGGGATGAGCGGGGGGATTTTTGCCCCATCCCTTTTCCTCGGGGCTGCTCTGGGAACGGCCGTGGGGTTTGGGGCTGAGGCCTTGTGGCCGCAGATCGCCGTCAACCCGGCCTTTTTCGCCCTGGCCGGGATGGGGGCTGTGGTCTCCGGGACCACTCTGGCTCCGATCACGGCCATTGTGACCATCTTTGAGCTGACCCTGCACTACGAGGTCATTCTGCCGCTCATGGCGGCCTGCATCTCCGCCACCCTGGTGGTCCGCTTTCTGTTCGGGTACTCGGTCTATGAGCTCAAGCTGCTGAAGCGAGGGGTGAATCTGGTCCGGGGGCATGATGTGGCCATCCTCAGGAACATTCCGGTCAAGGACGTGATGCGAAAGGATGTGGAGACGATATCGGCCTCGAGCACCCTCGAAGACGTCATGGACCATGTCTTGAAGTCATCGTTTCCCCACTTCGTGGTTCTCGACGACCGGGGCAAGCTGGCCGGGATCCTGTCCCTCAGAGATCTGAGGCGCTTCCTCCTGAAGTACGACGAGCTCAAGTCGACAACCACAGTCAAGGACATGATGTCCACGAAGGTGATCACCCTCAAGGCCTGGGACACCATGGAAAACGCCATGAAGCTCTTCGAGGAGCACCGGTTCTCCATGTTCCCTGTTGTGGGTTGGGATTCCGGGGATGTCCAGGGCATCATGGTCAAGGACGACCTGCTCAAGGCCTACGACGAACGGGTGCTCAAGGACCGGGTCCTGTCCATTGCCAAGAGGTGACCCGGAGCACATGAGGTCATTCCGAGCCAGGCTCTGAATCAGGGCTGTCTGTCCCGGCCGGGCGTCGATTTCTCAGGTGAGCCTGGATGTCAGCTTCGATCGTCTCCAGGTATTCCTGGGTGAAGTCAATGTGCAGCTCGACCCACATCGGCAGGTGGTCAGACATCTGGTACGTGCGCCATCTGGAATAGCTGGCGTAGTCTTTGTTCGTGCCTGGCTTGCGCATGAAGGGGCGGTAGGCCTGTTCCTCGTCCGTGCGATAGACGACATCGAAGAAGTCGAAAACTCCGGCGCGATAGGACAGGATGCGCGTGTATGTCTTTCTGCGGCGCGGTTTACCGGTCCAGATGGCAATCTGGTCGTAGAACTTGTCCTGCTTGACGTTCGAGCCGGGGATGTTCTGCAGGGGCCCGGGGATCATGAAGTCGTTCGATGTCAGGGCCGCCATGGTCGCATGACCGGGACCGACGATGTTGAAGTCTCCAAGGGCGATGAAATACGAGTCGGCGTCCGAGTCGCTGTCGCTCCTGGCCCGATCGGCGAGCAGCGTCGTCAGGCGCTGGATTTCCTCCGTGCGCCGGGCCATGCCGGCAGAGCCCTGGCCGTAATAGATGTGCACCGTGGCCAGGTTGATCTTCAGCCATCCGGCCTGGAAAGAGGCGATAAAGGGCGTTCGGGCGAACTGTTGCGGACCTCCCAGCAGGGAGTTCGGGGGCAGCACGATCTCTGCAGCCTCGGGAAGGGTCGGAGAGGATGTGGCTTCGATCTCGATGCCGTCTTCAGGCGTGATCGGCACCCGAGCGTTTTTGGCAAAACGAAGCGACGACCCGGCCGGCAGCTCGAGTCTGGCCCCGTCCGGGATGGGGATTTCGACCTCCTCCTCGATCTTGGTCTGTCCGCTGGCCAGGGTGTCGGTCCTCAGTCCGCTCGGGGACGTGAGCGTCTGCCCGGAGGGGAGGTCGAGCCTGGCTCCGCCTTCGACCCTGAAGCGATCCCCGAAAGGATCGGTGACTTTCTGGCCCCTTGGCAGGGTGAGCTCTCCGGCGACATTTTTGAACATGACCTTGTCGCGGTTGAACAAGAAGGCCATCCGCTCCTTGTTTCCGGACGAACCTTCGGTGACGTCGGTGGCAACGTAGTCCCATTCCGGTCCCAGCAGCCCCTTGACGTCCTCCAGGGCCCCGAGGTCCCGGCGGATTTCCTGCAGGGCCACCAGGTCGAAGTGCGAAATGATCTCCGCGATATAGGCCTTGGCCTCCAGGCTTCGGTAGCCGTAGCTCGGTGAGTCGAACTCACGGAGGTTCCAGGTGGCCAGGCGGACGAACTTCGACCGGTCAGAGGGCGGGGGGATCGCCTCCGGCAGGGCGGCAGCGTCGATGTGGCCCTGGAGTGCGGCCCGGAGCTCCTTGATTTTCTGGGCAGCCCGCTGCTTGGTCCTGATGGCTTCCGGACCATCGTCGGCATGAGGACGCAACCAGGTATAGAGCGGCACGGGGACCTCCTTCCACAGCTGCAGGGGGCCGTGAACCTCCTGACGAGCGGTGGTTTGGTTGATGAACCTTCAAAATTGGCGCTGCGGATCCTCGAGGATTCCTATGAAATCAAAAAATAGACCGAATCTGAGCTGAAGGCAATGGACTGGAGATCATGAACAAGACGCTGATGGGCATGGGGGCGGCCGTGGTCCTGCTGACAGTGCTGTCACTCCAGCGTGGTGGGGTCGAGCTCTTCCTCGAAGGACTGGCAAAGGGCGGGCTCATGGCTGTCAAGGTCCTGCCTCTGCTGGTCGTGGCCATGCTCGTGGCCGGGTTGATCCCGCTTCTGGTCAAAAAAGAGACCGTGACCAGATGGCTGGGTCGGGAAGCCGGGCTGAAAGGCTTGCTTCTCGGCGGGCTGGCCGGGGCCCTTGTCCCAGGGGGCCCGTACGTCTACTTTCCCCTGGCGGCCACCCTGATGCTGTCCGGGGCCGAAATCGGGACAGCCATCGCCTTTGTCACGGCCAAGAACCTCTGGACCCTGAGCCGCCTGCCCATGGAGGTGGCCCTTCTCGGCCCGAAGATCACCGTCATCCGTTATGTGGTCACCTTTGTCTTTCCGGTCATTCTGGGGTTGTGGGCCAATGTTCTCTATTCCAGGATGTCCCCCTGGGTTCGGGAGGGGATCGAAAAACTGGAGCGTCATCAGTGAGCACGCCCCTGCGTGGCTGACGGTTGTAGGGTGATGAAAGAGGAGAACTCCAGCGTAACGAGTCAGTCCGTGATTGAGCTCTGCGCGGGAACAACGACAAGGGAGGGAACGCGCCGTGACATCAGCTTTTCTCATCCTTCTGCTCATGGCTGCCGGGCTCGGAGTGGCTGCGCATCGTCAGGGGGCCGGGACGCTCCGTCAGGGGATTGTGGATGCGGGGCGGATGTTCGTCAGCCTGATTCCCCTTCTGGTGCTGGCCTTTGTCCTGGCCGGGCTGATCCAGGTGGCCCTGCCCCCGGAGATGATCACCGCCTGGATGGGGGAGACCTCGGGATTCAGAGGCATCCTGGTCGGAACTGTGGCTGGTGCCCTGATCACGGGGGGGCCCTATGTCTCGTTCCCGATCATTGCCGCCATCTTTGATTCCGGGGCCGGTGTGGGGACCACCGTTGCCCTGATCAGCGGATGGGCCATGCTCGGGCTCGGACAGCTTCCCTTTGAGGTCAGCCTGATCGGACCAAGGTTCATGCTGGTCAGGCTGACGACAGTCTTCTTTGTCCCTTTTGGAGCTGGAACAGCAGCACATTTCCTTTTTGGTTCAGGTTGATCGACAAGATTGAAGAAACTTGAAATCAAAAAGACCATTCTTATGCCGTGATCTGGGAACATTTTTTTGCCTTGAAACATTTTTTCATACAGAAAAATTTTTTCATTTACATATTTTCAGACTTTTCATGGAGTCAAATACTTCTCAGTTTGTCTGCTTCGAATGATGCAGGTCAGACATCGTGCATTGGAAAAGCATTCACATCTCCTTGTATGTTGCACTTGCAACCAAATGCTGGGCAGGGTTCAGGAAGTCATGCGCCCTGCCATGGCATCGTGCTTGCTAGAAGATGTTGACGGTGTGGCTGGAAGAAAGGACAAGTGGCTGTTTCATCTGTTTTCGGCTTTGATTGGACTCTATTTTTTTGACAGGGATTGGTTTCATGTTGACAAGATATGTCTTCATCCCTATTTTCTTTTCGTCCGAGTGCGGACATGAGATGACAGCAGCCACTCAGTTGCAGGACTGAGAAAAATTGATTCAGGGGGGTCGTATGAAGGGTTTTGTTTTGGATCTTTTGGATGGAAACTCAAACGTGGTTCATTCTGAAAACTACTCAAAGGGTGACAGAAACATCATGGATCGCTTGATGGAAAGAGGTCAGTATCTGCTTCAGTCGCCCAAAAGTCTGTCCTTGAAAGGTGTCAAGCCCGTCACCTACAGGATCAGGAAAGTTTAGTCTGATTCGTTGAACGTTCTTCCTGGAGGGTTTGTCCATGACAGCCCTCAGCGACCAGGATCAGAGTGAAAGGCCTCCACCCCGAGTCAGGGATGGAGGCCTCCTTTTTGGAAGGGGCCAGGGATTACGCCGAGTCGATCATCTTTCTTGGAATGTCGCTCATCTTCTGGGCAACAGCGGCGATGTAATACAGAGGCTCGCCAGCAATGTTCAGCCGGTGGCAATAGCGCTTGTAGGCCTCCATTTGGACGATGTTCCGCCTGGTCAAGCGGTTCATCAGTCCTGAAAAGCCGCTTTGCTCATCATCCCTGAGGAAATCCTCCTTGATGTTGAAGGCGATCCATCCACCATCCTGGATGAGGTTGAACGCCGTAAAAAAGGCTTCTGGAGGGATGTCGCCGTAGCCCAGGGCGGCCACGACGGTCAGGGCATTGAACCTCCAATCCTGCAGAACCTGTTTGACATCCGGGCTGAGATCGGTCAGGTCGGCAACAAAATAGTCGTTGTAGACCCAGGAACGGTCCCTGTCAGCCGCCTCTTTGGCTTCAGGAATGATGTCAATGCCCACGATCTTTCTCGTTCCGAGAGTCTGCACCACTTCACCAACCATGCCGTTGCCGGCTCCCACATCGAGAACGCACAAGTCCTCTGCGGGAACGGAGTGCTCGTTGAGGGTCTCGTCAAGCAGACCGATGACCTTGTTGGGAGAGTTGCAGCGCAGGGTCCGGTAGAAGATGGTTTCGTACAGGCCGGGTATGGTGTAGACGTGGTCGTAATCGTGAAAACGGATCTGTTGCCACGTGTCCTCCACCTTGACCTGGCACCACTCTTCATCCTGGTCCAGGTCCCTTTTTTTGGGAAATCGAATCGGAAAAGGCCCGCCTTGAATGACTTCTTCAAAATTTGGGTCCAATTCAGTGTTCATGGTCGTGTTCCTCCTTTGACGTCGAGCCTGTTCTCAGGCGATCATGAAAAGGAGGGTAACCTCTTTCAGTTGATAATGCAACAAAAAGGACGGCATTGATGCCCGAAATCGATCAGCAGAAAAAAGAGGCCTTTGCCCGTAAGATGAGTGCTGTCCTCAACGCCGGGGCCCTGAACCTGGCTATGGGGATCGGGTATCGCCTTGGTCTGTTCGAGGCCCTGGATGAGATCGGTCAGCCGGCCAGGGCAGAGGAGATCGCAGCCAGGGCAGGACTGAACGCACGGTATGTCCGGGAATGGCTGGGGGTCATGGTCTGCGGGGAGGTCATCGAGATCAGCACCGGTCAGGACGGCCAAGACCTCTTTGTCCTGCCCGGCGAGCATGCCGACATGATCACCACACGGGCTGGAAACGCCAATATGGGGGTCTATACCCAGGAGATCCCTCTGTTGACCCACCTGGTCTTCGAGGACATCGTTCAGGGATTCCAGAGCGGCCGGGGCGTGAGCTACGACAAGTACCCGCGGTTTTACGACTTCATGGGCCAGCTGGCCGAGGCCAAGCATCGGGAGGTCCTTGTGGACTCCTTCCTCCCGGCTGTCGACAACGGGAACATGGTCAAGCGGCTGCAGAAGGGAATCAGGGTCTGCGATCTGGGGTGCGCCCAGGGAACGGCCCTGCTGCTCATGGCGGAGGCCTATCCCAACAGTCACTTTGTGGGCATCGACATCTCGGAGAGTGAGATCAGCGAGGCCAGGACCAGGGCCGGGTACCTGCCCAATGTCAGGTTCGCTGTTCAGGATGCTGCAGAGCTGAAGACGTCAGAAGCCTGGGCAGAGCAGTTCGACTATGTGACCGCCTTTGACGCCGTTCACGACCAGACCCGCCCTCTGGAGGCCCTGGAAGGCGTGGCGGCCATGCTCAAGAAGGGAGGCTCCTTCTCCATGGTCGATATTGCCGCCAGCAGCCAGATGTCTGAAAACCAGGACCACCCCATGGGCCCTTTTCTGTATACGGTCAGCCTGATGCACTGCATGCCTGTCGGGCTGATGGACGGGGGAGCGGGCCTGGGCATGATGTGGGGTCAGGAGAAGGCCGTAGACATGCTCAAGCAGGCAGGCTTCTCCAGGGTGGAGGTCCAGAACATGGACGACGACCCCTTCAACGCCCATTTCTTCTGCACCAAGGCCGATGTCCCGGCAGAGTGGTGACAGAGCGACCCTGGCCCGGACCCTGGAAAGCTCCTACTCCAGGAACTGACGGCGGATCCTTTCCTTTTCCCAGGCCGGCAGACTGTCCCAGTGATCCAGCTTGCGCTTGAGCTCCTGTCGCTGTTTTGTTGGAAGCTGCTGCCATTGATGGTGACGTCGTCTGTACATGTGCCGTTCCCTGGGGCTCATGTCCTGCCATCTCTGATACTTTTGCCTGAGATCCCTCTGTTCTTTCGGTGAGAGGCGCTGCCACTGCTCATAGTGATCCTCAAAATCGCGGCCCCTGCTTTGAGCCAGGGAGAAAGAGGGCAGCCTGGCCGGTCCTGGGGGCGTCAAGAGGGACCCGTCGCGGGCCTGGTCTGTTTCCAGGGCGGCTGCAGCTTTGAGGCTGGCCGATTGCTGATGGACGGAGCCCTGGAGGACGTCAGGGGACAGGAGCACCATGCCCAGCAGGATCGTCCATGGGCCGACCAGGAGAAGCCGCTCAGCCAAGGGCCTTTTGGTCATCGGCATTCGGTTGGATGCAGCTCTGATTGGGTGATGTCTTGGACTGTTCATCGTCATCGGTGATCGACACCAGTTTTTGAATGGTCTCCATATCCTGGAGCAGGTCCAGGTTTTGAATCACTTCCCGGTCCAGCTCCTCGTTGTGCGCGGCCTGGTGCAGCGCGGAGTCAGGGTGCCCAGGGGACCTCTCGAATTGAAATGTCAGGACAAGAACCCCGGCCAGGGCGGCGCAGGCAGCGGCAGCCGGGACAAGGACCATCGGCCTCTTGAGCAGGGCTGGCCAGGTCGGGCTGGTTCGCGGCTCCAGGTCCAGCCGATCGTGGACAGCATCCAGCACCTGCTCGGATTCAGCGCGGCTCATTCTGCCGGGTCGGGTCTGCTCCCTGGCCCTGGCGAGGAGGCCTTGAATCCTTTCCTGCTCCTGCCTGCAGGCAGGACAGATCTTGAGGTGGGCCTTGACAGCCCTTTGCTCCTGATCATTCAGGGATTCAGCCGTCTGCCTGATGAGGAGCCTTGTCACGTGTGGACAGGAGATCATGGTGGTCCTCCTGGTCATGGTTCCACCCACTCGTCCAGATGCTCCCTGACCTTGCGGGTGGCCCGAAACAAATGGGCCTTGATGGTTCCCTGGGCCATTCCGGTGATTTCGGCAATCTCAGGTACGCTCATGCCCTGGAGCGTCTTGAGCTGAAACACCAGCTGCTGCTTCGCGGGCAGCCTTTGGACCGTTTCCCGCAGGTCGCGGAGAAACAGACGATTGCTGACGATGCGGGCCGGGTCGCTGGAGTGGTCCGGGATGTCCCCGGCCCTTGACTCGCCAGGTGCCGGCCGGGCGGGATGAAGGGAGCGAAACATCCGTGTCCAGCGGCCTTCCCTGCGTCTGGTGCTCATCCAGGTGTTGATCGCTATGCGGTACAGCCAGGTCGAAAACGAGCTCTTGCCCTTGAAGCTCTTGATGTTTCGAGCCAGACGCAGAAGGATGTCCTGGGTCAAGTCCATGGCTGCTTCCCGATCAGCCAGGGCAAGGCGGTAGGCCAGGCCAAAGACCTTGTCCTTGTGCGCCCTGATGAGCATGTCCAGAGCCTGAGCGTCGTCCCCCTGCGCCCTGGCCACAAGCCTGGCCTCCGCACCAGCGCAGAGTTCCTTCCTGACGGGGCTCTGAGCTGCATCGGCAGAAGGAATGCACTCAGCCTTCAGAGAGAGGCCAGGTTCAGTCACGAGTTGACCTTCAGGTTCGAATCAGAACGTGAATCCAAAATGAAAGACCCAGGGCCGAACCCGGTGAACATGGCGTCTGCAGGCCGGCCTCCTGCATCTGTCGCGCCTGTGTTTGTGGATCCGGGGAGTCTGAGTCCAGCAGGGGCCTCTGAAGTGAGTCACGCTGCACCGGGTGCCAGGCCAGCGGTGGTATCCGGATCTGGAGTGCACCCCCCGGTCCGGATGGTGAATGTGAGTCCGGTGATGCCGACCCACTGAAATGATGGTCGTGCCGTCGGCCATGACCGGAACTGCCCACATTGTGGCCAGGAAACAGGCCATACAGGCCAATGTGATTCGGAGCCAGTTCATGATTCTCCTCCAGGGGTTGAAATGAGCCCCTCACTTCTGAACTGAAGCGGGCTTGCTCGATCTGTACCCCTTTAGACGCCCGGGGAAGGCAAAAGGTTGACATCACCATCTGCATGAACGGATGACAGGTCTCTCTCTGCACCAGCTGGAGGTGGAGGAAGCCCGCTTTATCAGCTGATGAGCTGCAGCCTGACGTGAATGCCGGCTGTGATCGGACAGGCCGCTCTGGCCATAGGAGTCAGGTCCACAAAGTCAGGGGTGCTTCAACGCCTCAGCCAGGTCAAGGATCGTCTGCATGTAGTACCGGCTGCGGTTGTAGCGCAGGATGGCCTTGTGCTGCCTTGTTTCAGACCCGGCCCGCCACCCTGCGGCCCAAAGGTATCTGGCCACACTGAAGCTGGCGTCGGCCGGGGCAAAGAGGTCGATGCGCCCGTCCTGGTCGGCGTCCACTCCGTAATGGAGGACGTTGTCGGGCAGGAACTGGGGCCAGCCCACGGCACCCATGATCGACCCCTTGAGGGACCGCAGCTCCGAAGGCCGGTCCGCATACCATTTCAACAGGGCGGTCAGATCCTTGCGACTGCGCCTGGCCCGCTGTTCGAGCCGGGCATTGAAGCGGCTCCGTTCACGTTGGGCCCGGTCCTCCTGAGGAAGCATGGACCAGATGGTCTCCTGGTACGAGGGCCGGTCCATGAGGGCCAGGGTGGTCAGGATGTCCAGGGTCGGCGTTCGTCCGGTGTAGCCTCCGATTCTGGTCTCCACCAGCAGAATGGCCGTCACGGTGTACCGGTCGACCTGAAAGGACTCCTCCATGCGGCCCAGGAGCTCGGCATGGTCCGAGAGGAACTGCCGGGAGCGCTTCAGGGCCCAGGGCTGGAGATACTGATCATAGTCGAGCTCTCCTTCCCTGATCTTCATGGCTGAGGCCACTGTCTGGAGCATCAGTTCGGGTTCCGGGGAGTAGGCCTTTTGGATCACCGCCTGCTCGATGCCCTGAGCGTCGAGAAAGGATTTGACCGGTTCGAAATCCGAGGCTGCCGGCGCTGAACCGCTCAGGGCCAGGATGATCGTTGCGGCCAGCAGCATAGCCGGCCGGGTCAGTCTGGCGCGCGTGCACATGGTCATGGGACTCCCTTCAGCGCAGCTTCTGGCTGCACTGGACATGCTGATTCTTTCCGGGACAGGGCTCCACGGGGACATCCAGCTGCCTGAGAGGTTCAGGCTGGCCGGTTTCAGGGGACAGTCAAGCATTGAGCGCCGATGAAGACCATCATACTGCACAGCAGGGCACCGGGCAAATGTCGGTATGCAAAAATCTGGAAGATGAGTTTCAGCGCTGCCAGCGGCAGCGCTGAAAACGGTGATGACGTTCAGACGAGAAAGAGTGTCCGGGCCCCGGATGGTTGGACGTTCGGGCTCGAGCAGCCTCAGCTGCGGTTGTCTGATGGCCGCAAGTCGAATACACTCATCTTTTTCCCTCGTGATCCGGGCCGGGCGATGTGGAACACATCTCCGCCCTCGAGAACACTTCCATCACGATCGAGCATGCCGGCGCTGCCTCGGCAGCGCTGACCAGGGTGCGGCGTGAACAGACAGGACAAGGACCTTGCTCCGGCTAGGCCGGCATTCTGGGAGCAGGTGGTCTCCCCGGGGCTGACAGGGGTCAGTCTGGCTGGGCACCGGCAATCCATCCCCAAGAGGCTGGCCGTGCTGGAGCAGATGACAGAAAAGCCTTTTGCCTGGGTGGTCCTGCTCGGGGGGACCGGGACCGGAAAGTCCACGGTCTTCAATCTGCTGAGCAGAGCAGAGATCAGCCGGACCGGGGTGGAACGGCCCATGACCTCGGGTCCGGTCATGACTGTACCGGCAGGGGTGGATCCGGGGCCCTGGCTGCCCTGGTTCCTGCCACCCGCTGAACGGCTCTCCCCCGGGGCCTCCTCCTCTGGCCGACAGGACCGGATCCAGATTCTGGCCCATGACAATGAGCAGTTCAGCCACCTGGCTTTTGTGGACACCCCGGACCTGGACAGCCTGGAGGAGCACAACCAGGACATGGCCGAGAACATGGCCCTGCTGGCCGATGCGGTCATCTTCGTCCTTTCGCAGGAGAAATATGCTGATCAGGTCCTGGTTGAGGCCCTGAGCCGGGTCCACTGGTCCGGGAAACCGGTTCTGGCCCTCCTGAACAGAGTGCATGTCAATGAGCAGGATCAGCAGGAGCTGGCAGAGGATGTTCTGCAGACCCTGGATCCGGACAGGGCCTGGCTCCATGCCCAGGACTTGCAGCTCCTCCCTTTTTTCCGCTCCAAACCTCAGCAGGGCCCCAGGGAAGAACACTCCCTTTTCAGGGCCGCAGCCGGTCTGGTCTCGAGGGACAATCTGGCCGGATTTCTGAGAGACCAGGCTCAGACCCAGTGGCAGAGGCTCCGGCTGGACATCAAAGAGGTCGTCGGGGTGCTCAGGGCGGAGGACAGGGCGGCCGAGGACTGGAAGACCAGGCTGGACAGCCTCCTCGACCAGTCCCGGGAACAGCTCCTGAGAAAGGCGGAACAGGCCTTTGAACACACCAGCCGGGCCAATATCCAGGCCGAGATCAGAAAGCTCTTCAGTCGTTACGACCTGCTGGCCGGTCCGCGCAGACTGGTTTCCAAGACCGTCCTGGCCCCGATACGGCTTCTGGGTCTGAGTCGGGCCAAATCCAGGCGGTCCAGGCATGAGGCCTTGAAGCACGCCCGGCACAAGGCAGCGTGGACTCCGGTTTTGGAGGCCCTGAACCTCTTTCAGCAAAGGACCCTGGAAACCCTCTCCCCGGCTGATCGGACCTCTCCTGTTTTTCATGATCTGAGGCGGGAGGGGACTCTGCTTGGCCAGGAGGAGGCCAGGGAGATGGTCGAGCAGAGGCAGGCCGAGCTCGCCGGCTGGCTTGAGAGCCGTTTTGAGGCCCTGGCTGACAACGTGCCCCGGAGCCGCGTGTTTGGGATGTACACCACATCCGTCCTGTGGGGGGTTCTCCTGCTGAGCTTTGAAACAGCCATCGGGGGTGGCATCACCCTGATCGAAGCCCTGATCAATTCCGCGGTAGCCCCGTTTTTGACCAAGGGGGCTGTGGAGCTCTTCGCCTACCGGGAAGTCCAGGCCATCACCAGGGAGCTGGCCAGACGCTCTGAACAGGGGCTGTTCTCTGTTCTGACTGAACAGAGGGACCGGTTTGCCGCTTGCGTGGACAGGCATCTGGCCCCTGCAGAAGCGGTTCAGGAGCTGGAGAGTTTGAGTGCCAGGAAGAGGTTCGAGGCCTGATCTCAGGGCCAAATTTTGATCAGTGTTCTGGGGAAGGGAGATATGGGACAGGCTTTCAGGCGTCGGTTGCAGACCGATGTAGAGCGTTTGAGCGGGGTCGTGAACCAGGCCCGGCTGTCCATTCTGTCGGAAGAAGACAGACAGGACGTGAGACAGAGGCTGAACAGGGTACAGGAACGCCTCCGGACTGTTGAGGAGGAGACCCTGGTGGTCGGTCTGCTGGGCGGGACAGGAGTGGGCAAGTCCACCCTGATGAACAGGCTGGCCGAGAAGGATATCGCTTCTGCCAGCTTCAGGCGCCCGCACACGGACAAGGTCCTCATCTACGCCCACGAGGACGCCCCCAGGCCGTCCTTCATCCAGGAGACGCCCCTGGAGGTGACCGTGGTGGAGCACCGGGCCGCAGCGATTCGGCAGATCCTGCTCTGCGACCTGCCGGACTTTGACAGCCTGGCCGCCGAGCACAGCGAGACCGTGCACGCTTTCCTGGAGCATCTGGATCTCCTGGTCTGGGTCACCTCTCCGGAAAAATATGCGGACAGGCGGATGTACCATGTGATGCGCCAGGTCCCCAAGGCCGGGTCAAACTTCGTCTATGTCCTGAACAAGGCCGATCAGCTCATGAAGCACGACCAGGGTGTGGAGGGGCTGCAAAAGGTCAGTCGCAGCTTTTCCGAGCATCTGGACTCCATCCTTGTCGAGCGCGGTGAGACAGGACTCAGCGCCGGTTCGAAGCTCTACGTCCTGTCTGCCACCGAGGCTGGTCCGGGGTGGAACCAGTTCGGGCTCTTTCAGGATCACCTCTTTGCCCAGCGGGATCTGAAGCAGGTGGCCAGAATCAAGAACGCCAACCTGGACCAGGAGCTTCGGCAGGTTGTCCAGCTCCTGAACTCAAACATGGAAGAGGCCTCCAGAGCAGAGTCGATCCTGCAGCACGCGGAGCAGGACCTCCAGGAGACCCTCAAGGCCTGGCAGAACAGGGTTGAGGAAGGACTCCAGGAGTGGGTGGAGGCGGACATCAAGCCTCTCCTGGCCAGGTCCTCCAGGGGGGGGCTGCTCCTGGTCGGCCCGGGACGCTGGATCTGGGTCCTGGCCAACGAGTGGCACAGCAGGCGGCTTGAGCCCGGTGAACCCTGGAGAATCCCTGTTCCAGAGCATATCATGTCCCTGCTCAAGGACTGCCAGCAGCATGTCCAGGCCAGGGTCAGCACCAGCCTGCTTCAGCATCAGGTCCCGGACATGCTCAGAAAGCAGATCGAACAGGAGCTTGAGTCGTCCGGGACAGAGGACCTCAAGGCCCAGTGGCAGGGCTTTGTGCGCACTGCTGTCCATGAGTTCAGGCCCAGATCCCGGTTTGTTTTCACTCTCGGCCAGCGCCTGGTGTACGCCCTGCTGACCCTGCTGTTGCTGCTGTCCCTCGGGGGGAGAGAGGCCTGGGTTGGCATGTTGCGGACACCTGGACCGACTGCGGGCATGGACCTCTTTTTCTCCCTGATCACGACCCTCTTCAGCGCCACAGGTCTGGCCTCTCTGCTCAGCTTCGGGCTTCTGGGCTCACTGGCCGGGGCCCGGTTTTTCAGAAGGTTCAGGGCGGTTCTGGATCAGGACGTGGACGCTTACGCCAAGGCCCTGGAAGAAGAACTCTCTGAGCACTGGTCATCGAATCAGAGCGGGCACCTGGACAGGCTGGCCCGATACAGGCAGGAGCTGCGGGAAGCCATCGCAGCAGTCAGGGAGGTGGTGGACTGAACCTGGGGCTGGCCTCCCAGAACAGGCAGGGATTGATTTCGAACCAGGACAGTCCGGAGGACAGAGAGGCCCCTGTGCAGGGGCTGAGCACTCCGGCGGAGACCAGGAGGTCGATGGTCTCATGAAGATCCGCCTGAAGATGCATGGCCTTGGCCAGGGGGAGCATGAGCCCGGCCTCGAAGCGTCGCGACCGGGAGTGGTCCATGATCTGGCGGACAAGTCTGATCAGGAGCTGGACCTGCACGGCAGGGCTGACATCAAGGGCACCGCTCAGGGCCTGATCCGTATCCAGACGCCCTGACCAGAGGGCATGCCGAACCAGGAATCTGGTCACCGAAGGGATGAAGAAATGCTCACCAGGGCGGAGGAGCAGGCTTCGTTCCTCCCAGGCCGAGGCCGCTTTGGGCGAAACCGGTAGCAGGGCCCGCTCATCAAAGGCTGTCAGGAGAACATCGTCCACATCCTGACACACGGAGGCCAGGTCCTCGTAAGGGGTGATGTCCTTGTCCAGACAGATGGTGAAGATGCCGGCCAGACAGTCTGCTTCCCGGTCTTCAAAGTGACGGCCAAGGGCGTCGCACAGGTTCTCTCGCTGTTCGTCGGGCATGTCGGATGGCCTCTCTCCCCCGGCCCGGGCGCTGCATCAGAGGTCGAAAGGCCTGAACATGGACCGGGCAAACCAGGCACAGTAATCATCGATCATGCGGGAGTTATCCGGATCATTCGAGGCGCACTCGAGCTCGATCAGCGGGATGGCAAAGGTCTTGTGGTCGGAGGTGCGCCTGACCTGGACAAAGATGCCCTGATCAGGATCCAGGCCCTCCAGGATCTCCATGAGCTCGAGAGATTCGAACATGGAGCCGTCATCCTGGGCCAGGAACATGAAGCAGGGGTATTCCACGTTTTCCCGGAGGTGGTTGCAGAAGGTCCTGAGGTGCTCTTCACTCACCTTGGGGACCTCGGAAGTCTGAAAAATGGTCTGCAGACGGGCGTTTCTGTCGGAGTCAACCATGGAGATCCTCACGATGCCGGACTGAGGCTTTTCAGGTTCGCTGTCGGCGCGGCCGCTGGCCGTGCTCACCTCTTGGATGGTGATTGGAAAGGAATCCTGCCGCACGCGGTCCAGCAGCTGTTTGAACTTCACGATGTCAGGATTGCCCCGGAAGAGGCTCTTTTCCCGAACCGTCATCGTTCACGCCGCCCTTTGGCATGGCTGAAACATGGAGCTGCACTCCCTGACGAAGGTAGTGAAGGGGAAGGTTCATTGCAAGCCCCAGTTTGGAGAAGATGAAAATTTTGACCCCGGAGGCCGGGTTCGGGCAGGTGACCCCGTCAATGATGTGTGCTAGCTTCGGCCGGCAACGGACAGCAACCATCATGGAACCAGACAAGCTCTTCGCCTACGACCACACAGATCCGCTCAGCGTCTACAACAGAAGCTTTTTCTGCCAGATTCGGCAAAGGTTTTCCACCTTTCTGCGCTGTCCGGAGTGTCGGCATTTTCCCTGCCGAATCCTCAGCCGGATGGACATGCTGATGCTTCTGACCTCTCCCTTTCTGAACAGAACAGTCACTGATCTCAAGCTCCGGAGGAGACCCAAAATGCACATCCTCAAGAAGTACGACGGCAGTCTGGAGCTGGTCGAGGATTTTGACGAAAAAAATCCCGACCAGGCTTTGCTCCAGGACGTTGAGGAAGTCTATCCCGTCACCAAGATCCTCGTGCCCCAGCTCAAGCTGGTCCCCAAGACCAAGGAAGAGCGGGCCAGTGTCAAGGAGGATCTGGAGGCTGAAAAGCAGACTTCAGGTCAGCATGCTGAAGAAGTCCCCCAGACCAACCCGGCCCAGGGTGGAAGGTCAAAGGCCAAGGCCGGGCGGAAGGCGGGTTGATCCCTGGCTGGAACAGGGTGTGGGGCGTGATGCGCTGACCCGTGACCAGTTCCTGATGGGGAACCGATCGGGGTTGAGCGCTGCGTCAGGTCGCTTCCCCGGGTCATGGCAAGCAGGGTCTCGAAGGGCTCCGGATGCCCGGGGATGGATGACTCTGCCTGCATCCAGACCGCCCCAGAGCCGTGATTGCCGGGAGCAGGTTTTGAGTTTCAGCGCAGCCAGAGGCTGCGCTGACTTATTCTGAGAATCCGTAGTGGTACAGGGAGTACTCTGTCCTGCCGCCGAGCACGGCGTCGATCTCGTTCTGGATCTTCTGCCGTTCAGGGCTGTCCAGCCACTGCTGCCAGTCAGCCGAAGAGGTCCAGGTGCTGATGACCATGTACTCGTCCGGTTGATTCACGTTTTTCATGGTCTCCCCGGAGATGTACCCGGGCTGCTTCATGGCCAGTTCTCTCATCTCCCTGAAAAGCTGAATGATCTCTTTTTCCTTGTCTCTGGGGACTTCCCTGTTGATGAATGCCTTGACCATACTTCCCTCCTTTTGATGTGAAGGTCATCTGGAATGCGGACCAAATCCATTGGGAGTTGAAAAGGGCGGTCTCAAACGCTCACCTTCAATCCTCAGGACAGGAGACTTCCGTATACTCGGATTGTTGCCAAAATCAGGATCTGCGTCAAGGGTCAAGGGCAGCCTCTGAATCCGCTCTGAATTCCCACTTGCCAGGGTCCCTGTGACGTCGGGCCGGGGCGAACACCGGGAGCCTTGGATCGGCTCGCGGGGGCCATGAACGCGGCGCCCACGGGGGCAGTGATGTGAATCCTTTTCATTTCCAGGCAAAATGCGGTTGCTCAAAGTGGGCGACCCGGGTCCGACGACCTCTGAGGGCCACTTCCCTGAACTGGTAGAGCAGGGCTGCAGTGGGGGCGGCGATCCAGCTGTTTCCCACCGGCATGAGCAGGACCGGGTTGTCGCTCTCCGGGATGCGGTCCAGGAGGGGGGCATCAGGCCGCAGAAGTTCAGAAAGAGGGATGCGGTGAATGGAGCGCACTTCCTCAGGGTTGGGACTCAGGGACTGGTTCGGTCCGCCCCAGACGACCACCGGGGTGATCACAAAGCCAGACCTGGTGACGTAGTCGTCCAGTCGGCCCATCACCTGCTCGGGGCCGAGCTTCAGATCGACTTCTTCTTCAAGCTCACGCAGTGCAGCCTGCTCAGGGGTCTCGCCAGGCTCCAGCCGTCCCCCCGGGGCAGCCCACTGGCCAGCGTGGTTCTCCAGCCCGGAGGCCCTCATGGTCAAAATGAGAGCCGCTTCCCGGCTCCATGTGGTCAGAGCCGGAAGTCCATAGACATTGGCCCCGAAGCCCTGGTCGACGACGGTCAGGGCCACGGCTGCGAGCCGTCTTTCCAGTGGCTCCTGGGCCTTGACCGCAAACCGGGCAAGATTGGTGCTGATGAGCTCCAGCAGGGGCTGGTCGCAGAGGTACGGGGAGTGTTCCATGTCGAAAAGACGGGCCCTTCCCCTTATGTCAGATGGTGTTCAGGGCTGAGACGGCCTTTTCGATTTCGTCTTCAGAGTTGTAAAAGAAAGGGGCCATGCGCAGGACGCCGCTGCGGGCCGAAGCGATGACGCCCCGGTCCTTGAGCAGCCCCTGGACCGCATCCGGCTCCCGCTCATGGCAGATCAGGGCCAGGATTCCGGAGCGGTGGCCGCGTGGAAAGACAAGCGGGGTGTACTTGTCCAGATTCAGACCCTGGAGGAGCATGTCCTGCAGCCTGAAGGTCTCTGCCCTGATGGCCTCAACACCGTAGTGGGCGTGAACCTCCCGCAGGCATGTTTCCAGAGCTGCGGCCAGGGCCACATGGGACGTGGAGTACTCGAACCGTCTGGCGCTCCGGTGCGGATCCCAGGCGTGGTTGAGATAGTCTGAGTCCTGGCGCATGAGCTCTGCTCCGGTCAACACATGGTCCAGCTTGGACCTGAAGGCCGGGGAGGTGTACATGATCCCGGTGCCCACAGGTCCGAGGAGCCATTTCCAGCCCGAGGCGACCACGGCTGAGATGTTCCACTCCTCGGGGGAGATGGGCAGACAGCCCAGGCTCTGGGCTGCATCAACCACCAGATCGATGCCCTTATGGCGGCAGAGGGCCCCCAGCTGCTCAAGCTCAGCGGCAAAACCGCTGGAGAACTGCACATGGCTGATGGCCACCATTCTGGTTTTGGGGCTGATCATCCCCTCCAGGTCCTCCAGGGACCAGCCGCAGGGCCGGGAGCCGCAGAGGCCGCGGGTCATGTCCCTGTTCGGGAGCAGCCGCAGGGAGACCCCCCGGTTGTCCTGAAGCCTCCAGGGATAATGATTGGAGGGGTACTCATGGATGTAGCTGATGATCTCGTCACCGGGCTGGAAGGGAAAGCCGTTGGCGATCATGGCCATGCCTTCGGCCGTGTTCTTGACAAAGGCCATGTTCTCAGGAGCGGTCTGCAGGACGGATCCGAGATGCGTGCGCAGGCTGTCCAGGACAGAGCTGAACTGCATGTTGCCAAGGACCCCGTTCCTGCTCTGGGCTGTCAGGACGTCGCAAGCCTGGTCCCGGGCATGGCCGTAGAGCGGGGAGATGCTGCAGTGGGACAAATAGGCGAAGTGGTTCCTGGCCGGAAAGAGCTGTGGACTTTTGTCAAACATCTGGTGGCCTTTTGTGCTGCTGTGATCCCCATGCAGAAGGTCTGTCCCGCTTTCTCCTCAGGGGGGCCGCAGCAATGGATGGTCCTGGGGTGAAGAGCTGTAATGACAGAGTATTTCTTGACATTTCCCTTGGTTCATGTCAACGCTGCAGCTGAAAATGCGGCAGAGTCCACCTTGAAACGGTCTCTCATCGTCGTCAGGCCCGGGGAGGTGATGTCCATGCAGCATTGAGAGGGGTCGTCCACGTGTTTCAGGCAGATGTCTCACATCTTTATCAGGAGGTTCGGGAATCATGAAAAGACAACATGCCCTGCTGATGCTCGTTGTGGCCGTTCTGGCCTTCATCGGACTGCAGTCCCAGGTGCTGGCCGGGGAGCAGACCTTCAAGCTGGCCACCCATGCTGCCTACAAACCATGGGAGTTCATGGATGAAAAAGGGGAGTTTGCCGGGATCGAGATCGACATGATCAAGGCCATCGAGGCCTCTCAGAACATCGAGATCGAGGTCTTGAACATGCCTTGGGATGCCTGCATTGCCAGTACCTCGCAAGGCAAGGTCGACGGCATGTTCGGAGGCATGTCCATCACGGATGAGCGAAAGAAGGTCATGGACTACACCCGGCCCATTTACAGGGTTGACTTTGCCATTGTTGTTCACGAAGATTCCGACCTCAATCCTGTCACCGCCCTGACCCACGGCGCGGTGACTTCAGCCAACAGCGGCACCACCGGGGCGGCCTGGGTCAGGGAGAATCTGGTGGAGAAAGGTTTTGATACAGAGCTCAAGGTCTATGACAGCTACGTTGCCGCCCTGCAGGCCGTGATCAAGGGCAAGATCGATTCGGTCTTTGTGGATGCCCCGACAGCAGAGAGCTACATCAAGGAGATGCCCCTGAAGATCGTGGGCACCGTCTCCAGCAACGAATACCTGGCCTGGGCAGTGCCTGAGGGCGACCCCAAGGGATTGCTGCCGAAGCTCAATGCCGGGCTGAACGAAATGATCGAATCCGGCAAGCTGGCCGAAATCTATGCCAAATGGGGGCTTCCACCGACCATTCCTCCTGCCGGACCTGAGCAGGAATAAACCAGCGCTGTGAGCGAGACGGACGAGATGCCCCTTGAGTCAGCGCTGCCAGCGGCAGCGCTGACTCAAGGGGCCTGGGGACAGCTTCGCCTCTCCGCGGTCTCTTAAACCTTCACCACCAGGGAGTGAGAGCCATTCAAGAGCTTTTGACCACCGCATCCGTGACCTGGAACAGCATCCCGTCCATTCTCAAAGGTCTCTCTCTGACTCTGGAGATCATCCTCATCACCTTGAGCGCCGGGTTCGTCCTGGGCATCCCGATCGCTTCCATCCAGGTCTACAGCTGGCGTCCCCTGGCCATCCTCATGTTCATCTACGAGCGGGTCATCCGGGGCATTCCGGTCATGTTCACCATCTTTCTGATCTACTTCGGGGCGCCCTATCTCGGAATAGAGCTCAACGCCTTCCTGTCCGGGGTGCTGGCCCTGAGCCTGCGCAGCTCGGCCTACCAGTCCCAGATCTTCCGGGGCTCGATCCAGTCTGTGGGCAAAGATCAGCTCGACGCGGCTGAATCGCTGGGCATGGGAAAAGTGAAGATCATCTCCAGGGTCGTCCTGCCCCAGGCTCTGCGCAGGGCCATTCCGGCCTGGTCCAATGAGTGGTCGACCATGGTCAAGGACTCGTCACTGGTCTATGTCCTCGGAGTCGTGGAAATGATGACCAGGGCCAAGATGATTGTGGACAGGACCGGGATGGCCATCCCCATTTTCCTGACCGTGGCCCTTTTCTATCTGCTCATCACCACGAGCGGCAACAAGCTTCTGCGCGTCCTGGAGGACAAACTGGCCATCCCGGGCGTGACCACAAAGGGCTTTCAATGAGCAGCGCACACCCTCTCCTCCTCGTTCAGGACCTTGAGAAGAGCTACAAGGGTCATGGGAAGGTCCTGGACGGCATCTCCTTTCAGCTCAGCCCCAACGAGGTCAAGGTCATCATCGGCTCGTCCGGGGGGGGCAAGAGCACGCTTTTGCAGTGCATCAACCTCCTGACGCCGTATGATCGGGGCCAGATCTTTCTGGACGGCGTCCAGGTCAGGGAGAGGAACAAGAATCTCTGCCGTCAGGAGATCGGGTATGTGTTTCAGCATTTCAACCTCTTTGCCCACCTGACTGCCCTGGACAACGTGACCCTGGGACCGACCACGGTCAAGGGGGTGCCTCTCAGGCAGGCCCGGGAGAACGCCCGGGAGCTCCTGGAAAAAGTCGGTCTCCAGGACAAGATGGCCAGGTACCCGGCCGAGCTCTCCGGGGGCCAGAAGCAAAGGCTGGGCATCGCCAGGGCCCTGGGCATGAGGCCCAAGCTGATCCTGTTTGACGAACCCACTTCAGCCCTGGATCCAGAGCTGATCGGGGAAGTGCTCATGATCATCAGGGAGCTGGCCAGGGAAGGCATGACCATGCTCATCGTGACCCATGAGATGGGCTTTGCCCAGGCCGTGTCCAACGAGATCATCTTCATCGAGCATGGCAGAATCGTTGAACAGGGGCCCCCCGAGCAGTTCTCCGACCCGGTTCATGACCGAACCAGGCAGTTCCTGCACAAGATCGAGGAGCAGTAAGGCCTCTCAAGCATGGACTACATCATCGACATCCTGCCCGAGCTCCTCCAGGCTTTCACCGTGACCCTGGAATTGTGGGTCATCGCCATTGGGCTGGGCATCGTATTCGGGCTGGTGCTGGCTTTGGGCCAGGTCTACGGCAACAGGCCGGTCTCGCTGGCCTGCATTGCCTATTCAGAGTTCTTTCGCGGCACCCCGCTCCTGGTGCAGCTCTTTCTGGTCTATTTCGGGCTTCCCAGCGTCGGCATCGACCTGCCGTCCTTCCCCGCCGCAGCCGTGACCCTGACCCTGAACTCCTCCGGATACCAGGCTCAGTACTTTCGCGGGGCCATTCAGACCGTCCGCGGGGAGCAGATCATGGCTGCCGAATCCCTGGGCATGAGCAGGCTGCAGATCATCAGGAAGGTCATCATCCCCCAGGCCGTGCGCGTGGTCATCGCCCCCTGGTCCAACGAGTGCATCGGGATCCTGAAGTTCGCCAGCCTGTCCTTCACCATCGGGGTGGAAGAGCTGCTCGGGGTCTCGAAGATGATCGGCTACAGGACCTTCAAGATCTTTCCGACCTTTTTTGCTGCAGCCATGATCTATCTGGCTGCAGTGACCATCGTCTCCTTCCTCCTGGACTATGCTGAAGCCCGCCTGTCCATCCCCGGCCTGAAGAAGGGACAGCTGGAATGACTTCGCTGCCCTGGCTGCAGCCGGCGGCAACGAAGTCATCACGGGCTTGATTGCCGCAGGGACAACAGACCGAAGGTCAGGGATCCCTTCTCTCCTCAACCTCGAACCTGCCGGCACAGCCAGGAGCGGAGCTGAAAGCTTGACAGGAATCGGGCCTGGGGGTAGTGATGGGGTCACGATTCGTGTGGTGTGATTCAAGGAGTTGGCAGTGCGGCAGAATCCCCGATGTGTCAGTCATGTGTGGCTCTGGTGGTGGTCGACCACCCGCACGGGGTATGCCGGCGAAGCTTCTGTAACCTGAGAGACACCCTCTATCAGGCAGATCCTCCAAGGGCCGCGGGCATACCTGCTCACGGCCCCTCTTTTTTCCCGGGCCGTGAGCATCAACCTCACGGCCCTTGTTGTTTGAAGTCAGCCCGGCCGCTGGCCGGGCTGACAGGTTGAAGGTTGAGGGAAGACAAGTTCCTCAAGTTGCCGAGCAGGGCTTTGACTCGGCCAGTTTGATCAGAGGAGAAACTGATATGGCCTGGCCTTTCCCAGGAGTTGAGTTTCGCAGGTGCAGGAAAACGGGGTGGTCCATAAACAGCAGACCAGGGAGACAGGAAGATGTTGATCGTCATGAAGCGGGGAGCGACTCAGGAACAGGTCGATGGAGTGGTGGCCAGGATCGAGGCCAGGGGCATGACCGCCAGGCCGATTCCCGGGGGGGACCGGGTGGCTGTGGCCGTGCTCTACAACACCGGGACAGTGGAGGAATCCGCCTTCCTCGAGCTGCCGGGGGTCAAAGAGACCATTGCCGTGACCAAACCCTACAAGCTGGTCAGCAGGGAGACGCAGTCCGAGGACACGGAGGTCAAGGTCGGCCATGCCGTGATCGGCAACTCGAGCTTCACCACCATCGCCGGCCCCTGCGCCATCGAGAGCGAGGAGCAGGCCCTGGCCACAGCCAGGGCGGTCAAAGATGCCGGGGCGACCATTTTCCGCGGCGGGGCCTTCAAGCCCCGGACCTCACCCTACTCCTTCCAGGGGCTGGGGCTGGAGGGTCTGAAGATCCTGGCCCGGGTTCGGGAGGAAACCGGGATGCCGGTGGTCACGGAAGCCGTGGACCATGAGTCCCTGGACCTGATCGAGGAGCATGCGGACATGATCCAGATCGGGACCAGGAACATGCAGAACTTCAGCCTGCTGCGCAAGGCGGGCAAAGCCACAAAGCCGGTCATGCTCAAGCGGGGCATGTCCGCGACCATTGACGAATGGCTCATGGCCGCGGAGTACCTCATGGAGGAGGGCAACACCCAGGTCGTGCTCTGTGAACGGGGGGTGAGGACTTTTGTCAGGCACAGCCGCAACACCCTGGATCTCTCGGCTGTTCCGGTGGTTCGCAAGGAGAGCCATTTGCCGATCCTGGTGGACCCGAGCCATGCGGCCGGACGCAGGGATCAGGTCATTCCCCTGAGCCGGGCCTCCATGGTCGTGGGGGCCCATGGCATCATGGTCGAGGTGCACCACGCCCCGGACAGGGCCCTGAGCGACGGGGCCCAGTCGCTCTACCCTGAGCAGTTCCAGGATCTGCAGCACCAGCTGCAGGCGATCTCCCGGCTCTCATTCCCCTAGCCCTCAAAGACACAGGGCCCCTCACGGTCATGTGCAGGGGCCCTGTCAGGCACGGCGTTCAGCTCCCGCGGCCGGAGCTGACTCGGGATCAGGCCGGCCTAGTCAGCCGCCTGTCTGGCCTGTTCCAGCCAGCCGTCCCATGTGGCCTGGTTGTCGGCTATCCACTCGTTCACGTGGCGTTCGATGTCCCGCTGAGAGTCTTCGCCCTGATACATGCGGTAGTTCTGGTTGGCGATGTCCTCCAGGGAGACGGACATGACCTGGAAGATCTTCTCAATGGCCGGGTTCTTGCTGAGAAAATCCTTGTTGGCCACCACCACAATGTCGTTCAAGGCAAAGCCGAGCTTGATCGGGTCGGTCACCGCCCCTTGGACGTCTGAGGCCACCAGGACGTCCTCGAGCCCTTCCTGGGCCGGAGAAGGGATGATTTCCGGAACGTTGAGCCACATCACGTCTTTGCCCGGTTGGAAGGTGAAGACAGTCCAGTTCGGGGTCCAGGTGTAGAAAAAGACCGGCTGACCGTTTTTGGACCGGCCCACGGCGTCGGCCATGCCGGCCGAGTACCCGGCCTGAATGGTGTTGACGTGGTTTTCCAGGTCATAGACATCCATGTGGTGGGAGATGACCTTTTCGCATCCCCAGCCGGGCGGGCAGGCCACCAGGTCGGCCTTGCCGTCTCCGTTGGCGTCAAAGGCTTCCTTGACCTCGGGGCGCTTGAAGTCGTTGAGATCTTTGATCCCGAGCTCTTCCACCTCCTTTTTGGAGGCCAGGTACCCCTGGAGGGCCCCGGCCTTGACGATGTAACCGGCGATCTTGGCATGCTGGTCAAAGTTGTCCGGAAGCTGGGCATTGTGGATGGGAAACCAGCCATTGGCCCAGAAATCCACGTCGCCATACGTCACGGCCTGGTAGAAAATGGGGTTGCTCAAATCCCTGGCCTTGGAGACCGTGTAGCCAAGCTCTTCCAGAGCCCGGCTGTAGAGGGCTTCCAGAAAAAAGCCGGTGGTCCAGGTGGCCCGGGCCGGTTTGACCACCACGCCCTGTCCGGGCATTTCCTTGTAGGCTGAGGCCGAAGTGACCAGAAAAGCGAGCAACAGGGCCGTCAGGCAGAGCGGTTTCAAGGTCGTGAGCATTCTCATTGGCTTTCCTCCTGATTGTGGTTGAGCGCAGATGCAGTGCCCGGGACCTCCGGGCAGAACCGGCTTGCTCTGCGACATCTCTCCAAGAATATGCCATCGATAATGAATCAGAAAGCGAAAGGGGCGGTAGGAACCCCTTGGAGAGCTTCTTGATCTTCAGCCTCAAAAGGGCTGAAGGGGGAGACACGCCCGAACACGTTGTGTGCCGGCCCGTGTCTGAAAGGATGCAGCGTTCTGGATGCAGTTGCACATGCGGGTTGACAGCCCTCTGTTTCGTCCATCCAGGCAGGCCTCTCTCTTTCCATGTTGGATGGTATAGCAAATTCGGTTGGAAAAAGCAAACGAGTGAGAGGGGACTTGGAGTTCATGAACTCGCAAACTCTTGACAGTTCGAGCCTGATTCAGGATATAAGGTCCAGAGAAGGATCTTCAAACAGGGTTTGCATGAATGAGGTCTCTTCATTAGTCTCCAGTCAGCAGCTTCATGCGATCGGGCCTCGAATGAGGCCGAAGTCATTCTCTCACCCCTGCAGCCTCCGGGAGTGAGACCAGCTCATCCAAGAAAAGGGAGTACGGTATGCAGGAGTCATCTTTCAGGATTTCCAGGTCCAGGTTCAGCGCTTTCATCTTTGATCTTGACGGGGTGATCACCCGGACAGCCAATGTCCATGCTGAATCCTGGAAAGAACTCTTTGATGGCTTTTTACAGCGAAGCAGTCAGGATGGCCGTGAGTTCGAGCCCTTTGACATCCAATCGGACTACCTGACTTATGTGGACGGCAAGCCACGTTACAGCGGCGTGCAGAGCTTCCTGGAGTCCAGGGGGATTCAGCTCCCGTTCGGCAACGTGGACGACCCCCCCGGGGATGAGACGGTCTGTGGACTGGGGAATCAGAAGAACGACCTCTTTCAGAAGCTGCTCAAGGAGCGGGGGGTGGAGGTCTTTGAAACCAGCCTGGACCTCATTTTTCAGCTCAGGAGCCGCGGATTCAAGACAGGCGTTGTCTCTTCGAGCAAGAACTGTTCGGCCGTGCTGGATGCGGCCAACATCGCCCAGCTCTTCGACGTCCAGGTCGACGGCATCGACATCGAACACCTCGACCTCAAGGGCAAGCCGGAACCGGACTCCTTTCTGGAGGCCACCCGCCTCTTGAATCTCGAGCCGGAGCGGTGCGTGATGGCCGAGGACGCCATCTCCGGGGTTCAGGCCGGCCGGAAGGGCGGTTTCGGCCTGGTGGTCGGGGTCAACCGGGGAGACAGCCAGAGCGAGCTCAAGGAGGCCGGGGCCGATATCGTGGTCCAGGACCTCTCAGAGATGGACCTCAACGACGATCTCATGGACCTGCCCCACGGTCTGGTCTTTTTCGAGGAGATCAGACAGCAGATCAAGGAGAAGCGGGTGGTGGTCTTTCTGGACTACGACGGGACCCTGACCCCCATCGTCTCCAGGCCTGAAGACGCGGTGCTCTCCAGTGAGATGCGCAACACCCTCATCGGGCTGACCAAGAAGTGCACGGTGGCCATCATCAGCGGCAGGGGGCTGGCGGACGCCAGGCAGCTCGTGAACGTCGATGGCCTCTACTTTGCCGGGAGTCACGGCTTTGAGATCGAGGGTCCGGGTGACGTGTTCATGGAGCTGGAGATGGCCAGGCAGATGCTGCCCTTGCTCGATGAGGTCGAGGAGGAGCTGGCCCGCGAGCTGGAAAGGATCCAGGGCTCGCAGGTGGAGCGCAAGAAGTACTCCATCGCTGTTCACTACCGCAACGTCGAGGAGGACCAGGCCCCCGAGGTCGAAACCATTGTCGATCAGACCCTGGCCAGACACGCGAAGCTCAAGAAGGGGGGAGGAAAGAAGGTTTTTGAGCTCAAGCCGGATCTGCACTGGCACAAGGGCAGGGCCGTGCAGTGGCTGCTGGAGAAGCTGGAGCTGGATCAGCTGCGGGTGGCTCCAATCTACATCGGCGACGATGTCACGGATGAAGACGCTTTTGAAGCCTTTTCCAAAAAGGGCGTGACGCTCATCGTCGGTGACGAGCCCCGCATCACCAAGGCCAAGTACCGGCTGGAGTCTGTGGAAGAGGTCCAGAGCTTTCTGTTCATGCTCCAGGTCTACCTGCGGAACTGGCGCACCTGGTCCCTGGTCTATCACGGGTACGATCCCCAGGAGGAAGGGCTGCGTGAGGCCCTGTGCACTCTGGGCAACGGCTACTTCGCCACCCGGGGGGCCGGGCCGGAGTCAGAGGCCGACGATGTGCACTACCCCGGGACCTACCTGGCTGGAGGCTACAACCGCCTGCAGAGCGAGATTGCCGGAAGGGTCATCGAGAACGAAGACCTGGTGAACATGCCCAACTGGCTCTGTCTGACCTTCCGTTTTCCAGGGGAGGCCTGGTTCAGCCTGGACGATGTGGACATCCTGGCCTACCGGCAGGAGCTGGACTTCAAGAACGGAGTCTTCTATCGCACGGTCCATTTCCAGGACGACTGCGGACGGGAGACCAAGATCTTCCACCGCAGGATCGTCTGCATGGATCGCATGCACCGGGCTGCCCTGGAAACGAGCATTTTGCCCATCAACTGGTCCGGGGAGCTGGAGATTCGCACGGCGCTGGACGGCCAGGTGATCAATGCCGGGGTCAAGCGGTACCAGGCCTTGAACTCAAAGCATCTGGAACCTGTCCAGACGAACCAGATCGACGATCACACCATCGGTCTCATGGTCAGGACCAACCAGTCCAACATCTGTGTCGCCCAGGCCGCCAGGACAGAGGTCTTTGAGCACAGGCAGCCCCTGACGGTCAGCCGGGAGTGCCGGCAGGAGCCGGGGTACATCGCCCAGGAGTTCAAGGTCGGCCTGAATCAGGGCATGGGCCTGGCCATTGAAAAGGTCATGGCCATGTTCACCTCCAGGGACAACTCCATTTCCGAGCCTTTCCTGGAGGCCAGCAACACTGTCGTGCAGTCGGGTCGCTTCGAGACCCTGCTCCGGACCCACTCCAACGCCTGGAAACACCTGTGGCGCAGGTTTGCCGTGGAAGTGGAGCTGAACATCAACGGCTCTCCGGCCGGTCCGGAATCGGATTACGACCACTACCACTTTGTGCAGAGGACCCTGCACATCTACTGCTTTCACCTCCTGCAGAGCGCCTCCATGCATTCGCTGGACATCGATGTGGGCATGCCGGCCAGGGGCTGGCATGGTGAAGGCTACCGCGGGCACATTTTCTGGGACGAGCTGATCATCTTTCCCTATCTCAACTACCGGGCCCCGCAGATCACCCTGACCCTGCTCATGTACCGCTACCGGCGACTCAACCAGGCCCGGAAGATGGCCCGGGAACTGGGCTTCAAAGGGGCCATGTATCCCTGGCAGAGCGGCAGCAACGGCCGGGAAGAGACCCAGCAGATGCACCTCAATCCCAAGTCCGGGAGGTGGCTGCCCGACCATTCCCACCTCCAGCGTCACGTCAATGTGTCCATCGTCTTCAACATCTGGCAGTACTACCAGATCAGCGGGGATTTTGACTTTCTGTCCTTTTACGGGGCGGAGATGATTCTGGAGATCGCCAGGTTCTTCTCGTCCATCACCATCTACAACGAGGAGCGGGACCGTTTCGAGATCCACGGGGTCATGGGCCCGGACGAATACCATGAAGCCTATCCTGACGCTGATCGGCCGGGTCTGAACAACAATGCCTACACCAACCTCATGGTCGTCTTTGTCATGAACCGGGCCCTGGAGCTGTCCGAGACCCTGACCCGCGAGGAGTGGTATCAGCTGTGCGAAAAGCTGGAGGTCAAAAAAGCGGAGATCGACAAGTGGCGGGACATCAGCCGCAAGATGCTCATCCCCTTCCACGGCGACGGGATCATCAGCCAGTTTGAAGGCTATGACCAGCTGGAGGAGTTTGACTGGGAGGGCTATGAGCGCAAATACGGCAACATTCAGAGGCTGGACAGGATCCTGGAGTCCGAGGGCGACACCGCCAACCGTTACAAGGCCTCAAAGCAGGCCGACGTGCTCATGCTCTTCTACCTTTTCAGCTCCAGTCACCTGGAAAGCCTGTTCAAGCAGCTGGGGTATGTCTTTGAGCCTGATCTCATCCCCAAAAACATCGACTACTACCTGCAACGGACATCCAATGGATCTTCCCTGAGCTACGTCATCCATTCCTGGGTGGCGGCCAGGCGGGACAGAAAGCACTCCTGGGAGCTCTTTGAAGAGGCCCTGAAGACCGACGTGTCCGATATTCAGGGCGGGACAACGGCTGAAGGGGTCCACCTGGGGGCCATGTCCGGCTGCGTGGACATCGTCCAGCGCGGCTACACCGGCCTGGAGGCCAGGGGAAACGTGCTCCGGTTCAACCCCTCCTTTCCGGATGAACTCAGACGGGTCAAGTTTCACCTCAGGTACCGGGGGCACTGGCTCGATCTGGACATTCATGCGGACAAACTGAAGATAGAAGCCCTGAAGAGCGGGGCTCATCGAGTCAAGGTTCAGGTCCGGGATGAGACCTACGACCTGGACCAGGGCAGGACCATCGAGTGTGCGCTCTGAAGAGGTCGAGGGGTGAGGGAAGAACAGGTCCCCTGCACCGTTTCAAAGCTTCTTGCGGCTCCCCTCCTTGCCGCATGTCTTCAGGCGGGAGGGAGCAGGGGAGGGTTCTTCTTCTGGGCCTCTTGAAACAGGACACGTCTCGGGTCGGGGATGGCTGCTCAAGGTCAGTGCTGCAGGCCGGACAGGGAGCCATTCATCAGGATTTCAATGGCCTTTTCGATGCGGCGCCAGCCTGCTTCGGACTCCAGGTCGATCCCCCCGAAGGTCCTGGTGTTCCGGGAGCGGATGGCCAGGAAATGGACGGCTCCGGCCAGCAGGGCCACAATGGCCGAGAGGTCGATGTCGTCTGAAATCTCGCCGTGGAGGTGCTCGAAGTACTCCAGGGCCGTCCGGACCTGGACGTCCTCCAGGCGCCTGGACAGGTCGTTCCGCTCCAGGGCCGCCCAGGCCAGGATGTCCAGGCTCACGGGCCTGCGCCTGAGGCAGGAGAGCATGGACTTGAAAAAGGCGGCCACCTGCTGATCCGGGGAGAGCATTGGGAATTCCCGGGGCGTCTCCTGCATCAGCTCTTCGACCGTGGGCCAGAAAAGCCCGGATTCGCCAAATGCGGACATCAGACCAGGGAGTCCGCCAAAGAAACGGGTGATGTTGCTCGTCTTGACCCCAGCCTCCTGAGCTATCCGCGCCTCGTCCAGGCGGGCGAAGCCGACCCTGGCCACAACAGGGCCGACTGCAGAGATGAGTTTGCTCTGGACCAGCTTCTTGTGGTCGATGGGGATGACATTGCTTCGGGGCATGACCAGCTCGTCAGGGGTGTTGAACATTCAGGGGGCTAAAAGACATTGCCCATGTGCAAGGAAACCATAACCTGCAGAGATGTCAAGATGGGGGCTGCCTGCAGTCCCGGCCGGGCCCGGCCGGGGATGGAGGGCCTTGAATCATGGAATCGTTTCCTCTTTTTCTGGCCGCCTCAGTGGCCTTGATCATCACCCCGGGGCCGGACATCCTCTATGTCCTCAGCCGGGGCATCGCCGAAGGCAGATGGGCTGGGGCCATGTCCGCCCTGGGCATCACCTGCGGCATCCTGGTCCACACCCTGGCCGCCTCCCTGGGGCTGGCCGTGCTCCTGAGCACCTCCGGCATGGCCTTTTCAGCGCTCAAGATCGCCGGTGGCCTCTACCTCATCTTTGTGGGCTGGCAGTTGATCACGAGCAGGAAGGGCCTCGACCTCAGCAGCGGGCAAACGACCCTGGGGTTGAGGACCTGTTTTGCCCAGGGGTTCATGACCAATGTCCTCAACCCCAAAGTGGCCCTGTTTTTTGTCGCTTTTCTCCCCCAGTTCGTGCGTTCGGAGAGTGCTCACCACGCTCTGGCCATGATCGGCCTTGGTTTGACCTTCGCCCTGATGAGCGTGGTCTTTCTGACCACCCTGGGCCTGGCCTCAGGAAGCGTCGGGCTCTGGCTCCAGACCAGGCACAGGGCGGCGACGATCCTGCCTCTGGCCTCTGGAAGCGCGATCATCGCCCTGGGAGTCAGCCTGCTCATGCCTTTCAAACTCCACTTATGATTCCTTTTCAGCCCGGCCGCTGGCCGGGCTGAAGGTCGAGGGTTGA
>CAZNIP010000006.1:0-4696 GCA_964573115.1 uncultured Desulfohalobiaceae bacterium
CAGGAGTTCAGTTTCATACGACACTCAACAGAAGATGAACGCGTTCACCGAACCGATCTTCTTCCTGAAGATCCCCTGAGTATGGCTGGGATCAGGTCAGGTGCAGCCATCTGAGGATCTGAGACAGAGGGATGTGCTATGTCACGCTGGAGATGGCCGCGCTATGTCCCGGTTGCAGAGCGGCGGGCCAAGGCAGGCAAAAAAATCGAAAAGATGCGCAAGCAGGGCCTGGACATCTGCCCGGTTCACATCCAGGGCAGGACCATTGCCCGAAGCTTCTGGGGCAAGGGCTGGTGCGACCATCTGGAGTCTTTTTCCGATTTTGCCAACCGGTTGCCGCGCGGCCGGACCTATGTCAGAAACGGATCGGTCTGCCACCTGGAGATTGGACCTGGGCAGATCAAGGCGATGGTCAGCGGCTCCAGGTTGTACAACGTCTCCATCAGCATCGCTCCGTTGAGGGCCACTCTCTGGGAAGGGATCAAAAAGCAGTGCTCCGGGGAAATCGGTTCTTTTCTCGAGCTCCTTCAGGGCAAGCTGTCGGGTCGGGTCATGGACATTGTCGCAGACAGGCAGCGTGGCCTGTTCCCCGGGCCCAGGGACATCCGCCTGAACTGCGACTGCCCTGACTGGGCGACGATGTGCAAGCACGTCGCTGCTGTCCTCTACGGCATTGGCAACCGGCTGGACGATGAACCAGAACTGCTCTTTCAGCTGCGCGGGGTTGATGCCCAGGAGCTGATTTCCACACAGCTGTCCATTCCCGGTGAAAGACCTCTGACCAGGGACGGCGACCTCAGCGACGAGGACCTGGGCGAGCTCTTCGGGATCGATTTTGATCCGGAACTCAAGGAGCCAGGGAGTCCGCAGGACACGTCTCAGGTCCAGAAGGCGAGAACAGCCTCGTCCCTCGAGACGACGCCCCCTTCACCACGCCAGCAACCAGGGACCGCCGGGACACGGCAGGCCAAAGGGCGGGCATCGACGTCAAGGACAAAAACAAAGAGCCTGCCTGAGGAGCATCTGCCCAGGGCATCCGGTTCCGGGCAAACCCGGCCCCGAGACCGCCTGACCCCGCCCACAGGGAAAAAAATCGCCCGCCTGCGAAAGCAGACCGGGCTTTCAATGGCTGACTTCGCGCACAGACTCGGAGTTTCAGCGGCCAGCGTCTCCAGATGGGAGAGCTCCAGGGGAAAACTCAGACTGCACAGCCGTTCACTGACTGCCTTGATGGACCTGCAGCAGGAGCTGCATTCCCCTGGGAAAGAGAGTGCCGGATAGAGGACCGGCAGATCATGGCTCCGCCCGCCCGGCATGAAGGAGTGTTCAGGACTGAGCCGAAGAGGCTCTGCCTTGAACACCGCACCCACGAAGAAAGCCCCGCAATTATCTGAATAATCACGGGGCCTTGTCGCCAAATGGTGCCGAAGGGGAGATTCGAACTCCCACGGGCTAGTGCCCACTAGACCCTGAACCTAGCGTGTCTACCAATTCCACCACTTCGGCGTCGAACAAAAATTTTTACCTGATTTGCTGTTCCTTGGCAAGAGGTTTTCAGGAGGAAATTTCGAACAAAATCTTGAAGGATTGATCAATTTTTTCAAAATGATAGATTTGCCCTCCCCGCCCCTGGGCCGCAAACAGGTCCAGAAAACCTTGCGGGGAGGTGGCTTTTGAGCTAGCAAGGAGACCCAGGAAATTCGTCCATTTTGTTACCAGGGACTTCTCAGACATGGGAACTCATCGTTCACTCCAGCACCTCAAACGTCTCAACAGCAGAGGGACCTGCTGCACCATCGGCAACTTTGACGGCGTGCACCTCGGCCACCAGACCCTGGTCAAACAGGCCCTGACCAGGGCCCGGGCTTCTGGCCTGGCCAGTGTCGTGGTCACCTTCGACCCCCACCCCTTGAGGATCATCAACGGGGAGACCCCTCCCTTCATCACGCCCACAGGGCAGAAGCTGAAGCTCCTCGAGGACCTCGGCGTGGACCACATCCTCTGTCTGGAGTTCACACCACGCATGGCGGCCATGAGCCCGGAGGACTTCGTCAGCACCATCCTGGTTGACGGACTGTCGATTCACCAGCTGGTCATCGGCCATGACTACGCCTTTGGCAAGGGCCGGTCCGGCAACTACGAGGTCCTCAAGGAGCTGGGCCGCCAGCACGGCTTTGAGGTCGAAAGGATCGAGCCTGTCATCCTGAACGGGGACGTGGTCAGCTCATCCCGGATCAGGTCTCTGATCCAGGCCGGCCGGGTGACCGAAGTCCGGCCCCTCCTGGGCCGGTTCTATCGGGTCAGCGGAACGGTCATTCAGGGCAAGAAGCGGGGCGGGCCGCTGCTCGGCGTGCCCACTGCGAACATCAAGCTGGTTGACGAGCTCTTCCCCAAGCCAGGGGTCTATGCCGTCTGGGGGGAACACGAGGGTCGGCTGCACAAAGCCGTGGCCAATGTGGGCTTCAATCCCACTTTCGGCAACGACGCCCTGTCTGTGGAAGTCCACCTCCTGGACTTTGACCAGGACCTCTACACCCAGACCCTGCAGGTTCACTTTGTGGAACGGTTGCGGGATGAACGCAAGTTTGCCGGCGTCGAGGAGCTCCTGGCCCAGATCCGCAAGGACATCAGCCAGGCCCGGATCTCCCTGTCCGATCCGGTCAACGCCACCACCAACGCTGAACAGAGCACCAACAGCGAACAACCAACAGCATGACCATGAGCATTGAACCACAGTCCACCGCAGACGATGAAAAACGTCCCCTGACCGCCTCGATCCTCACCGCCCTCAAAAAGACCACCATCGGCAAATGGCTGACCTGCTTCATCCTCATCGGCATCATCGCCGGTTTCGGATCTGTCGTCTTCCAGCTCCTCTGCAACCTGGGCACCCACTACCTGCTCGACGTTCTGGCCGGATACCGGCCCGAGTCCCCGGCCGGGGAGCCTGAACTCTTCCATTTCACCGACACCCCCTTCAGACGCTGGGTGCTGCTCATCCTTCCGGCAGCAGGCGGTCTGGTCAGCGGCTGGCTGGTCTACACCTTTGCCCCTGAAGCCGAAGGCCATGGAACCGATGCCGCCATCAGGGCCTACCATCACCAGGGAGGCTTTATCCGGACCAGGGTCCCGATCATCAAGACCATTGCCTCAGCCATCACCCTGACCTCTGGCGGCTCCGGGGGCCGGGAAGGGCCCATCGCCCAGATCGGGGCCGGTTTTGGTTCATTTCTGGGCACGAAGCTCAACTTCACGGCCAGGGAACGTCGAATCATGATGGCTGCAGGCGTGGGCGCCGGGGTGGGCAGTATCTTCAGGGCCCCTCTGGCCGGGGCCATTTTTGCCGCCGAGGTCCTCTACCGGGATCCGGAAATCGAGTCTGAGGTGGTCATCCCGGCCGGCCTGTCCTCGGTGGTCGCCTACTGCGTCTTCTGCATGGTCTTTGATTGGGGAGCCCTGTTCCAGGCCCCGGACTTCAAGTTCCAGAATCCTCTGGAGCTCGGTCCCTATGCTGTCCTGGCCTTTGTCCTCGTTCTGAGCGGGTTTCTGTACACCAAGTCCTTTTACGGGGTCCACGACCTGTTCAAGAAGATCAACATCCCCCTGCACCTCAAACCGGCCCTGGGGGGCCTGCTCACCGGGGTGATCGGCTTCTTTCTGCCCGAGACCCTGTCCTTTGGCTATGGGGTCATCCAGCAGGGCCTCTTCGACGAGCTTGGGGTCATGCTCCTGCTCGGGGTGGCCTTCGGCAAGATCCTGACCACCTCCTTCAGCATCAGCTCCGGCGGCAGCGGCGGCGTGTTCGGCCCCTCGGTGGTCATTGGCGGGGCCCTGGGCGGGGCCGTGGGCAAGATCTTTCACTCCATCTTTCCCGGCCTGGTCGCCCCGGGAGCCATGGTCATTGTCGGCATGGCCGGCTTTTTCACCGCCGTCTCCAACACGCCCATCTCGACCATCATCTTTGTCAGCGAGATGACCAACTCCTACCATCTCCTGCTTCCCAGCCTGCTGGTCTGTCTGCTCTGCTACCACTTCTCCCAGAAGTTCACCATCTACATCGAACAGGTCAAGAACAAGGCCAACTCCCCGGCCCACGCCGGAGAGTTCTTTGTCAACATTCTGGAATCCTATACCGTCGGGGACATGGCCGAGATGATCCAGCCGGTCCAGACCGTTCCCGAATCCATGACCTTCTGCGAGTTCAAGGACTTCTTTGCCGAATCGAACCAGCACTACTTTCCTGTGGTCGATGCCCAGAACAGGCTGACCGGCATCTTTTCCAACACCGATTTCCGGGGGGTTCTCTTCTGTCAGGACATTGAGGAGCTCGTTCTGGTCAAGGACATCGCCACCCGGGAGATCATCAGCACGACCACGGCGGACGACCTGTACTCCCTGATGAACAAGTTCACGACCAAGAACCTGGACTCCATACCGGTGGTGGACGGCAAGGACCCCTCCATGCTCAAGGGCATGGTCAGGCGCAAGGAAGTCATCGGCTTCTACAACCAGAAGGTCGAGGAGTTCAAGAAGAGGCAGGCCAGGGAATCGGCTTTCTGAGCCTCTCTGGAAGCTCAGGCAGCCGATTCCCTGCGGGGGACGGACAAGGCTGGCGCTTCACGATGTTCGGCCCCCGGATCAGCTCCTCCTGCCCATTCCTGCCCTCTTCCCTCTGTCTTCTTTCCTCTATCCTCTG
>CAZNIP010000006.1:4796-58740 GCA_964573115.1 uncultured Desulfohalobiaceae bacterium
GCTCCTCCTGCCCATTCCTGCCCTCTTCCCTCTGTCTTCTTTCCTCTATCCTCTGTCCTCTGATTTCTGTCCTCTGATCTCTGTCCTCTGATCTCTGATCTCTGTCCTCTGATCTCTGATCTCTGATCTCTGTCCTCTGTCCTCTGCCCTCTGATCTCTGTCCTCTGCCCTCTGATCTCTGTCCTCTGATCTCTGCCCTCTGTTCACCCCCTGTCCGTCCACAGGCCCCTGGTCCCCTTGACTGACAGCCAGCCCAGGGGCAGATCCCTCCAGTACAGGGGCAGGAGCCTGGCCCTGGACGCGACCTGCAGGCTCTGCCCCTGGACCAGCCTGTGCAGCTGCGTGATGTCCTCCAGGTTGAGCTCCTTTTGGTCACCAGGGCGAGGCAGGAGCAGCCTCGCCCTCTGGGACAGGAAAAACCGCCCCTTCTTCAGCCGGCCCAGGGGAAAACCGGACCCCTCCAGGGTGGGGCCCAGCAGGGCCCCAAGACCCTCCGGGACGAACACCACCTGCTCCCGGACCAGGTCAAGCCGGCCTGCAGGCAGATTCCCCCAGCAGGCCGGCGACGAGGCCAGGATGGAGGCATGGTTTTCCAGGCCAGGCCCGAGGCCGGCCTCCAGGCTGAACCGCTCCTGGCAGGCCGAATTTTCCGGACGTCCTGGCTGGGGCCCGGGCCTGGTCACACACCCCAGGAAAAAAGACTGCCCCCCGGACCTTGGCCCGTCCACCCGAAAACAACCCTCTGCCTCCGCCCGCTGCAAGGGCTCGCCAACAATCCCCTCCGGCAGAGGCAGGGGCTGGATGTCCAGCCCGAACGAATCCCTGGCCCAGAGGACCTGGTCCTCGTTCTCGCGGACATTGGTGGTGCAGGTGGAGTAGATCATCCTGGCACCCGGCTGGAGCAGCTCTGCCGCCCGGCCCAGAATCTTCCGCTGGAGATCGATCAAGGGACCGATCCGGTCATCGGTCCACAGGCTCTTGACCCTGGGGTGCCGATCCACTGTTCCCCAGCCGCTGCAGGGGACATCGCAGAGGATGTGCAGCGGCTGGTCGCCGGTCTGAGGGAAATCCTGCCCGGGAAACCTCGTGCTGACCACATTGACCAGGTTCAGGATCTGGAGGTTTTTGCGCAGGGTCTGCAGGCGGCTCCTGTTCGGCTCATTGGCCAACACCCCTCCGGAAGGTCCGACCAGCTGGGACAGGAGGCCGGTCTTGCTGCCCGGACTGGCGCACATGTCCAGGACCCGGTCTCCGGGTCCGGGGTCAAGACAGAGGGGTGGGAGCAGGGACGATCTGTCCTGGATGTAGAGCAGGCCGAAAAAGGCGGCCAGAGAGCTTCCCAGGGGTCTGGGGCCGTGTTCCAGGATTCGGGCGTCGTTGAACAAGGGGACCCGGGAGCAGACAAAGCCCTCGGCCTGGAGCATCCGGTCCACGGCCGAGACCTCTTCCGGCCTGCAGTTGAGCCGAAAGAAACGGCCGCTCTGTGCCCCGGGCCGCTCAGCTGCGACCAAGGTCTGCTCCAGGCAGGGGCCATGGCTGCAGGGCAGGTGGTCCGGCTGACATCAGCCGGCCGCCCCGCGCAGAAACGACCCCAGAACGTATCGCGGCAATCTGAAGATGACCTGACTGTAGGACAGCCTGGCTGTGAAAACGTTGATCAGGTCCTGAAAGACCAGCCTGTTCCTGACCAGCCACCTGAACGAGGCCCGCTGGTGGCCGTAGATCAAGCGGGCAAAGCGATGGGCCCACATCAAGTCCCGGCCCGGGCCGCCTATGATCCGCTCAGAATAGGCATGCCCCTGGCCGTCTCTGAGGACTTCGGCGGCGACCTGCCCGCTCTCCAGGGCATGCCTGATCCCCTCGCCGGTCAGGGGGTCGACCAGACCGGCGGCATCTCCGACCAGAAAGACTCTCTGGGAATGGAACCGCCTGTTTTGGACATACACCGGCAGGGGGTACCCGTATTGCTTGCTCTGCCCCAGATCAATCCCATGGCGGGCCATGGACTCGGCAAAAACGCGCGGCATCGAGCTGGTCCCCTTTCTCATGGTCCCAATGCCCACGGAGAGATGCTCGGACTTGGGAAAGACCCAGTAGTAGCCATTGTCCAGGATGCCCATGCCCACCAGGATTCTGTTCTGAAACCAGTTCTGGACCTCAGGTTCGACCCTGACCTCTGACTCCAGGGCCACGCCGTGACGGCGGCCATTGAGCAGGCCCAGGGACCTGCCGGTTCTGGAGTTGGCCCCGTCAGCGCCGATCACGTACCTGGCCCGCATGGTCTGTCCGGATTTCAAGGTCAGGGTCACGCCGCTGGCGTCCTCGGCGACCGACCTGACCTCGCACCTGTCCTCGACCTCTGCCCCGGAATGCTCAACCAGCAGGGCGTCGAAACGGTCCCGCATGACCATGTACAGGGCCTGCGGAGGCACCGGGTGCTCTGCAGACCGTTCCTGGCAGACAAAGGTTGCCCGGGTCACTTCCTGTTCCACGATGTCTGCGAAGGAAAAGGGGAACATGGCCAGAGAGCTGCCTGGCACGCCCCCGGCGCAGACCTTGTATCTCGGCAGGGCCATCTTTTCCACCATCCGGACCGAAAACCCGGCCTGACGCAGGAAAAAGGCTGCTGAGGCTCCTCCAGGCCCAGCTCCGACCACAATCACATCGGCATCAAACCCCATGGAGCTCTCCATTTGACATGACTTGCCGGAACAGGGAACATGCTCTCTGAGCCCGGCACGCTCCGGGGCCATGCAGGAGCGAGATGTTCAAGCCTCTGGAGCAAGACCTGTTTCCCTGACCATTGCCCTTGGAGTATGTGCGGAAAGGACCTTTGTCAACCAGTTTGCAGCCCCCATCTCACCGGGATCATTCAGCGAGCTGCTGATCGTGGCTCTGCATCCCTGGGCAGGGCCAGACAGGCGGATGTCCCGCCGGGCATGGCTCGTGAGGACCATTGAAGGCGCAGGCCATGATCGATCTGAACCTGATTCACACCCTGGAGCCCGGGCTCCAGAAAAGGCTCGGCCTCCTGCAGGACCGCCTCGTCGATCTCCAGCCAGGGATCATTGCTGTTTCCGGCGGCCTGGACTCCCGATTCCTGTCCTCCATGGCCAGGGCCTGGAATCTGGACTTTCGAACCGTGTTCCTGTCCGGTCCGCACCTCACCCCCAAAGAAAGGCTCAAAGGTCGACAATGGGTTCAGGAGTTGGGACTGCCCTGCCGGACCGGGACCTTCTCGCCCCTGGAGATCGACCGGGCAGCTGAGAACACCACCCAGCGGTGCTATCACTGCAAACAGGCCATGATCATGCGGGTCAAGGCCCTTTTTGCCCCTGAAGGCCCCCTGCAGCTCCTTGAAGGGAGTCATGCTTCGGATCAGGACTCCTTTCGCCCGGGACAACGGGCCCTGAGGGAGTCAGGCGTGCACAGCCCCCTGGCGGATGCCGGGCTGAACAAGTCTGATCTCCGGACCTGCGGACACCGCCTTGGCCTGGCCGAGCCGGAGCAGCCGTCCAGGGCCTGCCTGCTGACCCGTTTCGCCTATGGACTCCCCCCTGATGTTGCCCAGCTGAACAACCTGGGCCAGGCCGAGGACGAACTCTTGGCTCTCGGCCTGAATCATGTCAGGATCCGTCAAGGTCTGGGCCATCGCACCTGGCTCCAGGTCGACGCGGGGGATGCCGACCTGGTCAGACAGTCCTGGCTCAGTGTCCGGGCCTGCCTGGCCCGCTTCGGGTTTGATCAGGCCGAGCTGCTCCTGACCAGCGGCGTCAGCGGATTCTTTGACCGGCCGGACCAGGGCTGAACTCCCCATGGTCCAGCCCTCTGCCCCACGACCCCACGAAGACCAGGATCGCAACCATGAGCAGGAAGAACACCCCAAGCCCGGTCTACTTCTGGAATCTCAGGGCCTCACCCAAGGCCCCCTTTGAGCTCCGGATGCGAAAGCTGCTCAAGCAGAGCAGGGTCGCCTCGCACCTCAATCCAGGCGATCTGGTGGCCCTCAAGACCCATTTCGGGGAACGAGGGACCACCGCTTTTGTCTCTCCTCTGCAGCTCAAGCCCATTGTGGCTTTCCTGCGCAAGAGCGGGGTCAAGCCTTTCTTGACCGACACCAACACGCTCTATGTGGGCCAGAGAAACGAATCCGTCTCCCATGCCCGTCTGGCTGCGGAGCACGGCTTTGACCCCATGATCACCGGGGCCCCGGTGATCATTGCCGACGGCCTCAAGAGCTCCAATCAGGTCTCGGTCACGACTCCCGGGCACCACTTTGAGCATGCCTACCTGGCTGGAGACATCCTGGACGCCGACTTCATGATCTCCATCACGCACTTCAAAGGCCACGAGCTGACCGGTTTCGGCGGTGTCCTGAAGAACCTGGGGATGGGCTGCGCCACCAGGCAGGGTAAAATGCAGCAGCACTGCAGCCTCGGCCCCAGGCTCAACCCTGACCGCTGCACGCACTGCGGGGAGTGCGTGGAGGTCTGCAGCCCGGGAGCCCTGTTTTTGAATGAAGACGGGACCATGGTCCTGGACCGGGAGGCCTGCATCGGGTGCGCCGCCTGCCTGCTGACCTGCCGGCACGGGGGACTGAGCGTGAACTGGGATGTCGATGTCCGCCAGTTCGTCGAGCGGATGGTCGAATACGCCGGGGCTGTGCTGTCCTGTTTTGCCAAACCCCTCCTGCACATCGCCTTTGTCCAGAACGTCACCCCCGGCTGCGACTGCATCGGCTACAGCGACGCACCCATCTGTCCCGACCAGGGCGTCCTGGCCGCCTACGATCCTGTCGCCCTGGACAGCGCCTGCCTGGATCTCGTCAACCAGGCCCAGGGCCTCTCTTCGAGCCGGCTTCCCCAGGAGGTCCAACCCGGAACGGACAAGTTCAAGGCCCTCCATCTCAGGTCCCAGCCCGATCACTGCCTGGAGTATGCCCAGAGCCTGGGCCTGGGGTCGAGAACCTACCAGCTCATTCACATCGATTCCCGGGACTGATGTCCGGAGGAAAATTCTCCTGGACAAGGCCCTGTGTTCCTGGTAATTGACTCTTTTGAGCATACCGTATGACCTTTGAGGAGGAACCCGTCTCTATGTCCCGACACAAAAAAATCGAACGGAAAAAAGAACTTGACCGCAGACGCCAACGGCGCAAAAAGCGATTGAAGCAACGCATCAAAGAGGCCAAGTCCGAATCCAAATAGATCTCACATCTGAACTCAGGTTCTTGACTTTCCGTGACTGCTGATTAATGGAATCTGATCATGTTCAAGCCAGGGTGTGCTCACGGCTGCACCGCGACTGGCATCCAGGTATCCAAGGAGGATGGACTCATGCCGATCTATGAGTACCGCTGCGAAGACTGCCAGCATCTCTTTGAGGAATGGCAGAAGGATTTCACTGAAAAAGAGCTGGTCTGCCCGGTGTGCGGCGGCAGGGCCAGGAGGATGATCTCGAACACGGCCTTCATTCTCAAAGGCTCAGGCTGGTATGTGACTGATTACGCAGGCAAGAGCGCTGCAGACGGAAACGGCGGCAACGGCAACGGGAACGGGAACGTCAGCAAGGATTCCTCAGCCAAGGAGTCAAGCACGTCCGAGACCTCTTCAACCGCCTCGACCAAAGAATCGAAAGCGTCTGAAAGCTCGAGCTCCTCAACCTGAGCCTGCTTTTCTCCCGCAAGTCCTTATCAGCCCGGAAAGCACACCCCGAGGTCAGCATCTCAAGGGGGCACGACGCCCCCTCAAGCTGCCCATTCGCGCCGACCTCTGTCTCGTTCTTCGTGTATCACTGCCCCCATACCATGACTATGCTGGACAGGAATCCCGCACCTTGTCACCGCCCTTTCCAGTGCAGATCACACCTCCAGGAAGTCTTGGGCCTCATGCTTCCTCTGTCCGGCCAGCGGGCGATACAACAGCACCGCGCGTCTGCAGACCATGAAAGAATCAAGTTCATCAGGCAAAATTCTGTGCCAGGCCGGCAGCAGCCGGTCTGGCAGAGAATTTTGGAGGGAACATGATCGAACGCTATACCCGCCCGGAAATGGGGCACATCTGGAGCCTGGAGAACAAGTTCCGGACCTGGCTGAAGGTCGAGGTGGCCATTTGCGAAGCCTGGCACGAGCAGGGAGAGATCCCGGCCACGGCCATGCAGGAGATCAGAGAGAAGGCCGACTTCGATCTCAGCCGCATCCTGACCCTGGAAGAGCAGACCAAGCACGACGTGATCGCCTTCCTGACCGCCGTTGAAGAAAAGGTCGGTCCGGCAGCCAGATACATCCATCTTGGATGCACCTCCTCGGACATCGTGGACACGGCAAACTCCGTGCTTCTGGCCCAGGCCGGGCAGATGATCCTGGAGGACCTGGACATGTTCACCCGGGTCCTGCAGGAGGTGGCCATGGCCAACAAGGGCCGCCTGACCATGGGCCGGACCCACGGCATCCATGCCGAACCCACGAGCTTCGGGCTGAAGATGGCCGGCTTCTTCGCCGAGTTCAAGAGGCACGAACAACGCTTTCACGAGGCCCTGGACACGGTCCGGGTGGGCAAGATCTCCGGGGCCGTCGGCACCTACGCCCACCTCGGACCTGATGTGGAAGGCCGGGCCTGCGAGCTTTTGGGGCTGGTCCCAGACCCCATTTCCACGCAGATTGTCCAACGCGACCGCTATGCCCACTTCTTTTCCACCCTGGCCCTGATCGGGGGCGGGATTGAGCGGCTGGGCACAGAGCTCAGGCACCTCCAGCGGACTGAGGTCCTTGAAGTGGAGGAGGGCTTCAGCAAAGGCCAGAAAGGGTCTTCAGCCATGCCGCACAAGAAGAACCCCATATCAGCCGAGAACATGTGCGGCCTGGCCAGGCTGGTCCGCACCAACAGCCTGGCTGCCCTGGAGAACATGGCCCTGTGGCACGAGCGGGACATCAGCCATTCATCAGTGGAACGGGTCATCATGCCGGACTCGACGATCCTGGTGGACTACATGCTCAACCGGATGGCCGGAGTCCTCAACAATCTGCGCATCATCCCCGAAAACATGGACAGAAACCTGATGGGCTCCTACGGGCTCTTCTTCTCCCAGCGGGTGCTCCTTGGCCTGGTGGACTCCGGACTGCCCCGGCAGCAGGCCTATGAGATGGTCCAAAAAGTGGCCATGGAGGCCTGGGACCGCCAGCAGCCTTTTGAGGATCTGGTCCGGAACGATCCCGCCATCTGTGACCGGCTCACGCCCGGGGCGCTGGATGAGCTGTTTGACCCGGGCTACTATTTGCGCTATGAAGACCTCATCTTCGGCAGGGTTTTCAAAGGCTTGGACGGGACCTGGCCCGCAGCGGAGTCCGCACCCTGATCACGGGAGCCTCGTTTCCAGGCCAAAACTGATGATTGAGCTGGCACAGCCTCACTTGACACGCTTTTTGCATGGATTCACCCCCGGTCCACGGACCTCACATTGTGTTCCTGGATTCGATCGAGCCGCCCATGGAAAGAAAAACTCGACTCGCCCGCCTCCTCCTGGACAAGTCCTACATTGAGGGCCAGGTCACCCTGACCTCGGGCAGGACCAGCGACTACTACTTCGACTGCAAGCAGACCGCCCTGCATCCTGAAGGGGCCTACCTTGTGGGGCATCTCCTTTTTGACCGTCTGCAGCCTGGAATTCAGGGCGTGGCCGGCATGACCCTGGGCGCAGACCCTCTGGTCTCGGCTGTGATTCTGGTCTCCCACCTCAGGGGCTGGCCAGTGCCGGGATGCATCGTGCGTAAAAAATCCAAGGGCCATGGGACAAATCAGTACCTGGAAGGCATGGCCAATTTTGAGCGGGGCGACCGCATAGCCCTGCTCGAAGACGTCGTGACCACCGGAGGCAGCGTGCTCAAGGCCTGCCAGCGAGTCCAGGAGGCCGGCCTGAACATCGTCCAGGTCCTGTGCATCCTGGACCGGGAGGAAGGAGGCCGCGAGGCCCTTCAGGACCAGGGTTTCGAACTCGAAACCATCTTCACCAGAGCCGAACTCCTGAAATGGGGGCGGTCGCCAGACGCCTCGCCCTCCTGGACCAGACCCTCAACGAGCTGATCCGGACCTGTGAAACAGACATTTCGCCTGCCCATCGACCTGCTGTCCCTGATGACCTGCGTCCTGGCCGGACTGACCCTGATCGTCCAGACTCCCGCGCTTGGTTCGCAGGCCCTCATCCCGGCCAATCCCCATGGGCCGGCATCCTTTGTCACCGTTGACAAGTCCAGGCAAGTCGTTTCGCTCTGGCAGCGGAAAAGCCCCCTGCAAACCGTGTGGACCGCCGTGTGCTCAACAGGGAGCGAGAGCGGGGACAAGCACCTGGAAGGGGACCAGCGGACGCCGGAAGGGGTCTACTTCCTGGAACGAAGAATGAGCGGCCATCTCGGCCGGGAACTCTACGGCAATCTGGCCTACACCCTGAACTATCCCAACCCTGTGGACCGGATCAGAGGCAAAACCGGGTACGGCATCTGGCTGCACGGCCGGGGCAAGGAGCTCCTGCCCCGGGACACAAAGGGCTGTGTGGCCATGGACACGCAGAAACTCCGCGAGCTGGGGCCGCATCTCAGATTGGGCCAGACCCCGATCCTCATCGGCACCTCCTGCTCCTCCCGGGAGCCCACCCGGGAGCTCGAGGTCACGGCCAGACAGCTCGAGAGCCGCCTCAGTTCCTGGGTCCAGGCCTGGGAAAGCAGATCAGAGCTTTTTTTCAGCCACTATGACCCCCAAAGCTTCTCCAGGTCCGACTCCCAGTCGTTCACGGCCTTCCGGTCCCGCAAAGAGAACCTCTTTCAGCGCTACCCCTGGATCGATGTCTACGTGGATCAGCTGCAGCTCATCCCTGGCCCCGGATACTGGGTGACCACCTTTGGCCAGTACTTCAGGAGCCCCTGCTTCGAGTCCCAGGGTTTGAAACGCCTGTACTGGCAGCAGATGGACCAGGAAGGCTGGAAGATCGTCGGCCGGGAATGGGTCCCCCTGGACCTGGACCTCAAACAGGCCTATCTCAGGCAGGCCAGGTCCCGGATCAGGGTCTGGCTCCAGAGATGGCGTTCGGCCTGGGAAGAGGCCGATCTCACGGCCTACTCAGCGCTCTATGACCCCAAGGCCCGGCAGGATGGCCGGTCCGGCAGACAAGCCATTCAGGCGCACAAGGAGAAGATCTGGGCCAAGGAAAAACCGGCCAGGGTCACCCTGGAGGACATTCGCATCCTCCCCGCAGCCGCAGGCTTCCGGGTTGAGTTTCAGCAGCACTATCAGGGCCGGAATGGCTACTCGGACACCGGCCTCAAGGCCCTGATCCTCGAGCCCGCACCCGGATCAATGCGGATCGTCCGGGAAACCTGGAGCCCCCTGGCCTCTTCATGATCAGACCGCGCCTGCCCCTTCGGACCCCTTTTCTGTCCATGGCTCTGCTCCTGGCAGGACTGGCCCTGACCCTTTCGGGCCACCCCCAGCAGGCCTTCTCCCAGAGCACACGGCCATACACCTTTTTTCCCCAGACCCAGTTTCCCCTGGAAACCATCTTCATTCAGGGCGACCAGCCCGGCCCAACGGTCATGGTCCAGGGGGGCATCCAGGGTGACGAGCCCGCAGGCTATCTGACCGCCGAACTCCTGAGCCGGGCCAGGGTCCTGAGGGGAAACCTGATTGTGGTTCCCAGGGCCAACCTCCCGGCCATCCTGGCCAGGACCCGGTCAGTGAATGTGGATCTGAACAGACGCTTCGACACCGACTACCACCAGTTCTACGAAGACACCCTGGCCAGAGCGATCCGCTTCCTGGTCCGGCAGAGCGACGCCCTGATCCACCTCCATGAGGGTTCAGGATTCTACAATCCCGTGTACATCGACTCCCTTCGCAACCCCAAGCGCTACGGGCAGTCTTTGATCATCGACACGGCCGTCTTTCAGAACCGGATCTTTCTGGCCCGGACGGTCAAACAGGTCCTGCCGCCGCTCAACGCCGAGATTGTCCCGGCCACCTATCGTTTCCAGCTCTTCAACACCAGGACCCACTCCCAATCGTCCCAGCACCCGGAACAGAGGAAGTCCCTGACCTACTTCGCCCTGCAGGAAGCCAACATCCCGGCCGTGGCCGTGGAGGTCAGCAAGGACATTGCCAGCCTGGAATGGAAGATCAGGCACCAGTTCAGGGCCACCCAGAAGCTCCTGCAGCAGTTCGGGGTGGACATCGTCTTCCCTGAGCTGGCCCGGATTGTCGCTCAGCAGGCCCTGCAGCCCGAAGCAGCTGAGTGCACGGTCAATGGACAGGCCCTGACAGCTGTTCACGGCTCCACTCTGGACCTCAAGTCCCCTCTTTCCTTTGCCTGCTCCAGCAGCCCCGATTCCAGCTTTTCACCGAAACTGGGACTCTATGCCACCAACGGCCACGGTCAGAACCTGCTCCAGGCCACCAGGACCCTGATGCTCCACCCTGAGGACACGCTGAGACTGGTGGCTGACGGCACATCCCTGCACTCCTACAGCCTGGACTGGTCCGAGGCCGACCTGCCCGTGCACTACTTTTCAAAGCCGATCTTTGTCTGCAGCCTGAACGGCGGCCTCAGGCTCATCCCTGCCGGAGACGAGCTGGAGGCTGTTGAGGGTGACCGCCTCGTCCTGCACGGGATCTGGAACGGTCAGCCGGGGGAGATCCTCAACCTCAAGGGCTACGTGAGTCAGGCCGGATACAACAATGGCCAGGATGCAGGCCATGAAATCGTCCTCTACCCCGAGATCTTCATCAGGAGGTATCTGCTACCGTCCAATCACCCCGGAGACTGGCGCTGTGAAGTGGTTCGGGAGACCGAAGGCAAGAAAAATTCCAAGATGACCATTCGGGTCTTGCCTCGAAAAGTTCGAGGGATTACACTTCGCTCTGAAAAAGATCGATCGTTTGTCCTCCCTTTTGAACCTGGGGCGCAATGCTCCCTCCAACCCGGGTCGTACACCCTGGAAAATGTCCTGGCCAAGGAGGGCGACAGCTTGGTCTGCCCTGTCATGCAGGGACGCCCCCGCTCCTGGGGACAGGCCTTCAGCCTCCGGGAGGGAGAGACCACGACCTTGCAGCTCTTTCTGGCCACCACCTTCGAACCCCTGGGGCAGATGACCTTTTCCGGAAACAAACGCTATTAGGAGAGTTCATGGGTTGTTTTTTTGTGAATCTCCCAATCCGTTACGCTGCCGAGGATCCATCACTCCTGGACTATTTCCTGGAAAAAGAGATCAACCCTGAGCTCGGGCTGGACGCCCTGGCCCTGGATGAGTTCGATGAAGCCTGGCATCGCGGCCTGGCCGACAAGCTCAAGTCCCATGGACGACCCTGCTCCATCCACCTCCCTTTTCACGATCTTCAGCCCGGCAGCATCGACGACCTCATTCTCAAGGCCACCAGGCAACGCCTCATGCAGTCCATGCGGGTCGCCTTCCTGTACGAACCGCGATACCTGGTGGGCCATGCCTACTTCATCCCGCTGTATTCGGACATGTTTTCCAAATGGCTCAACAGGGCCACGACAACCTGGAAACAGGCCCTGTCTGAATGGCCCGGGGAGGACCACCCGCCCCTCTACCTGGAAAACGTTCGGGAAAAGGACCCCCGACCCCTGGAGGACCTCATGAGCGAGCTGGCAGGGTACAACGTCAAGTTCTGCCTGGACATCGGCCACTGGGCCAGCTACGGGAGCGGCAGCCAGTACAAGAACCTGCCCCTGTGGATCCAGACCATGGGACCTTACCTGAACCACCTCCACCTGCACGACAACGACGGCATCGCAGACATGCACCTCGGACTGGGACAGGGGTCCATCCCATGGAAAGAGCTCTTTTCCGGCCTCGACTTCCTGGATCTTCAACCCAGCTTTGCCCTAGAGCCGCACTCCAAAGAAGATCTCGAGCAGAGCTGCTCCTTTATTTCCAAGAACATCTTCTGGTTCTCACGGCTGGGGGTCAATCACTGCGACATCCCAGAGCTCTGAGCCTGATCGAGGACTGGCTGCAGCTCGTCGCGGCCCACGGCATAAGGACCGGTCCAGGGGGGCTCCAGGGTGAAGGACCTCTGCTGCCAGGACAGATGGCAGGCATGGAGCAGCAGCCCCTGACCCGTGGTCCCTCCGCCGTATTTTCTGTCCCCGAGCACTGGATGGCCGCGCCTGGAGAGCTGGAGACGGATCTGATGCTTGCGGCCCGTGAGCAGATGAACGGCCACCAGGCTGCATGCCCTGGTCCCCTTGAGGGTCAGGACCCTGGACCGGGCGGTGACCGTGCGCGACGATGTGACCTTTCGCCGGGAAACAGTCTGCTCAAGGCGGTCCTCAAGCCCTGTCCAGCCCTTCCAGGCCGTTTCTCCCGCAACCCAGGCCAGGTAGACCTTGCAGACCCTGCCTTCCCTCCACAGGTTCTGGAGGTCGCGCAACATGGCGTAGCTCTTGGCCACGAGCAGGAGCCCGGACGTCTCCCTGTCCAGGCGGTGGACCAGGGTGGGCATCCACGGGGCCTGGCTGTAGGCCTGCCTGATCCGGTCCACAACGCTGTCGGTCTGTTTGCTCCCGGGCTGAGCGGACAGGTTTGGAGGCTTGGCCACCACCAGGAGGTCCCGATCTTCAAAGACCCGGCGCAGGAGAAAGGGGTTGGAGTCCTGGCCTGCGGCAAGAGGGGCATCGTCAGGGGGGACGTAGGGCGGAAGGCGGACGTCCTGGCCCTCATGGACCCTGTGAAACGGCTTGACCCTGGAACCGTCCACCCTGACCTGACCGGTCCTGATCCAGCGCATCAGGGCTGAACGGGGCATGGACCCCTCCACAGAGCGCTCGAGAAACTGGATCAGCTTCTGACCGGCCTCGGCTCTGGTGACGGTGATGTGGGTGACCCGGGACATGGCAGGCAAGGTACAGGCAAGGACGCCTGCCGGCAACCCTGCCCCTGTGAAAGGCAGCCAGACGGCAGGCGGCCGAGCCGCCTCGGCTCAGGCCGGGGAGGCTGCGGTGTAGTCCTGGAGAAAATGTTCGATGTTGTGCTGCTGATACCTGGTGAGATCCCTGAACTCCACCCCGGTCCTCAGGACCCTGATGTTGGGATTGGCCCAATGCGCATCCAGGCGCTGGGTGTAGATGACCGTCACGGAGATCCGGTCCAGCAGGAAGGCCCGGTTGATGAACATGAGGTCGATGGCCTGAAAGGGGTGGGCCGAGTGCGGCTCCGCGAGAGAGACAAAGGACAGCCCGCCCTTGCTGGCATCGATGAGCTGCCCAACCTTTTCCGGGCTGGAGCGCATGCGGACCAGGCCGCCGTCCTGGACCCTGAAGCGCCTGAAGCGGCGCTGATCCTTCGCCGACCATGATCCGATGCCCATGATGTGCCTCCTCGTCCACATGCCAGGGGAACATGTCCACCATGGCTCTGAGGGTAGCAAAGGGGGGTGACGACAGCAAGCAGAGAACCCCTGCCCGCCTCTTTTCCACCCGGCGGGCGCTCCTGAACGTCCAAAAGCCAGCATGTCGAGCACTGGGGGTGATTTTCGATGTCCGGCAGCAGCCACTGGATCAAGACCCACTGCAGCCGCATGGATCACGGCGGCTGCTCCATCAAGGTCGAGGTCAGGGACAAGGCCATCCTTTCCGTGACAGGGGACCCGGACGGTGTCCTCAGTCATGGCCACCTCTGCGCCAAGGGGCGGGCCCTGGGCGAAAAGCGTGATCATCCCCTGCGGCTGACCCATCCCCTGCGCAGGGCCGGACCCAGGGGGAGCGGACGCTGGCAAAGAACCACCTGGCCTGAGGCCCTGGAGCTCATCAGGGACAACCTGGACAGGATCCGCCAGACTTCCGGAGCCAGGTCAGTGGCCTTTTGCCAGGGGATGCCCAAAGGCCTGGAGCACTTTGTGCTCATCCGCCTGGCCAACCTCTTTGGCTCCCCAAATGTCGTCGCGGTCCAGGATGTCTGTCACGCCCCCAGGGAAATCGCCGGTCAGCTGACCTGCGGATTTTACCCGGTTCCGGACTACACCCATCCCAGTCAGCTCATCCTGCTCTGGGGCAGCAACGTCACCAGCACGAATGAGGAAGGCTCCATCTGCCGCCTGCCCCTGCAGCAGATCAGGCAGGGGGCCGAGCTGATCGTGGTCGATCCCTTCCGAACTCCTCTGGCGGACAGAGCCGATCTGTGGCTGCAGATCAGGCCTGGAACGGATCTGGCCCTGGCCCTGGCCATGCTCCAGGTCATCCTCTCCGAACAGCTCTTCGACCAGGAGTTCGTAGACACCTGGACATCTGGCCTGCCCGGGCTCACAGACCATGTCCAGGCCTTTCCCCCGGAGGCCATGGCCGGAGTCACCGGTGTTCCGGCCAGATCCATCAGGGAAGCGGCCAGGCGCTACGCCCGGGCTGCCCCAGCCACCCTGGGCTGGGGCAACCCCATCGAACACACGGTCAGGGCCTTCGACGCCGCCAGGTCACTGGTCCTGCTCATGGCCCTGTGCGGGAACCTGGACGTCCCGGGTGGCAACATCCGGGCCAGTGAGCCCCGCACCCTGCCCCCGGGACGCTTCGTCCTCTCCTCGGACCTGCCGGACAAGCCCAGGACCATGCTCAATGCCCGCCACCAGGCCCTGCCCAGGCTGATGACCGTCCCGCCGGCCTTTTTTCGGCGGGCCGTGCTGGAGAACGACCCCTATCCGATCCGCGGAGCCTATATCCAGTGCTCCAACCCCATGCTCACCTGGGCAGACAGCGAGCTGACCAGGCAGAGTCTCCAGGACCTCGATTTTCTGGCGGTCTCAGACGTGGTCATGACCCCGACCACCGAGCTCGCCGACGTGGTCCTGCCTGCAGCGACCTCACCCGAATTCAACGACATCGGCCATTACGGGCTGGGGCACGGACTGGTCCTGGCCAGGCCCAAGGCCCTGGATCCTCCCGGGGAATGCTGGCCGGACATGAAGATCCTCAATGAGCTGGGCAGGGCCCTGACTCCGGAACAGCTCTGGTTTTCTGATCACGAGGAGCTGCTGGACCATCTCCTGGAGCCGGCCGGACTCGATTTCGAGGACCTGGTCAGCAGGGGGGTCCTGCAGGGGGAAAAGCTCTTTCAAAGCCATGAGCGCGGCGGGTTCAAGACCCGGTCCGGGTTGGTGGAGCTGGAGCTGACCAGGGCCCAAGCCCTGGGGCAGACCCCCTTTCCGGAATGGGCAGGCCCCCCTGACCCTCCTGACCCTGACTACCCCCTGCTGCTGACCAGCGCCAAGAGCAAGGTCTTCCTCCACTCCTCCTACCGCTGGGTGGACTCTCTGCGGAAGAGACATGCTCATCCCCGCTGCTGGATCAATCCCGAGACCGCTGCCCGGCTGGGCATCACGGACCACTTACCAGTGGCCATCGAAACCAGGCACGGCTCCATGACCCAGAAGGCCCGCCTCACGGACCGGATTCGCCCGGACGTTGTCCAGGCCGATTACGGGTGGTGGTTTCCCGAGGCCTCGCCTGCAGCCCTCTATGGCTGGGGGGAGGCCAATTACAACCTGCTGACCTCGACCTCGAGGCTGGGGCAGGCCTTTGGGACCCCGAACCTCAAGGGACTCAACTGCCGTATTCGCCCTGCCCATCCAGAGCGAGCTGAAGAATGACCGGAAGGGCCATGAACTCAGAGGAACGAGTCCGTTTTTCTTCAGCCCTGATCCAATGGTATCAGGCACACGAGCGGCCTTTTCCCTGGAGGCAGGAGGTCACCCCTTACAGGGTCTGGATCTCCGAGATCATGCTCCAGCAGACCCAGGCCGATCGGGTGGTCCCCTATTTTCACCACTGGATCCGCGTCTTTCCGGACATCAGGTCTGTGGCCGAAGCTGAGGAGGACGACCTGCTCAAGGCCTGGGAAGGCCTGGGCTACTACTCCAGGGCCAGGCGTCTCCAGGCGGCGGCCAGGAAGATTCTGGCCGAGCACGGCGGCTCCCTGCCCCGGGACCTGGGTGAGCTCCTGAAGCTTCCCGGCATCGGTCCCTACACTGGAGCGGCGATCATGAGCCTGGCCTTCAACCAGCCCTGCGCCGTGGTGGACGGCAATGTGGAACGGGTCTTTGCCCGGGTCCTGAACATCGAGACTCCGGTCAAGAACAGGGCCGGCCAGGAGCTGGTCAGAAACGCGGCCCAGGCCATGATCCCCCAGGGGCAGGCCAGGATTTTCAACCAGGCCCTGATGGAGCTTGGGGCCACGGTCTGTTTGCCCAGAAGGCCGTCCTGCGGCAAGTGTCCTGTGAGCCGGGACTGCCGGAGCCTGGCTGAAGGTGTGGAGCTGGAAAGGCCTGTCCCCGGGAAACAGCCCCGGATCCAGGCCATCCAGGTCGCTGCCGGGGTGCTCACTGACGGTGGGCGCATCTTCATCCAGAAGCGGCCCCCCCACGGCCTGATGGCCAGTCTGTGGGAATTTCCCGGAGGCAAGCTCAATCATGCAGAATCGCCGGATCAGGCCTTGATCCGGGAATTCAGGGAAGAGCTGGACCTGGACATCGCTGTGGGAGACAAGATCACGGTCATCCGGCACGGCTACACCACCTTCCGGGTCACCCTGCACGTCTTCTGGTGTCGCCTCCGCCAGGGATCCGGATCTCAGCAGCCCGTTCTCAGGGCGGCCACAGACTCGGCCTGGGTCGAGCCCCGGGAGCTGAACCGTTTCGCCTTTCCTGCTGCGGACAAGAAGCTCGTCGCCATTCTGAGCTCCACCTTCACCAACCCTGATCTGCTGGAGTGAGCCGTGAAGCACCAGCCAATCCCGATCATGCAGGCCGTCCAGCTCGAACAGGGCTCAGTGACGGTGATTGAAAAGCCTGTCCCCTCACCAGCACCCGGCGAGGTCCTGATCAGGACCCTGATGGCCGGGATCTGCGCCACCGACCTCGAGTTGATCAGGGGCTACGCCCATTTCTCCGGGGTTCCCGGGCATGAGTTTGTCGGGGAGGTGGTCCGGGCCGACGGCTCGCCCGAGCTCCTCGGCCGCCGGGTCGTGGCGGACATCAACTGCGGCTGCCAGACCTGCTCCAGGTGTTTGGCCGGAGACCCCAGGCACTGCCCTGAGCGCACGGTGATCGGCATCCGGGGGCGAAACGGAGCCTTTGCCGAGTTTCTGACCGTTCCCGAGGGGAACATCCATCCCGTCCCCGACCGGGTGGACACCCTGGAGGCGGTCTTTGCCGAACCCCTGGCCGCCGCCCTGGAGATCACCCAGCAGATCCACATCAAACACTCCACCCGGATCGGGATCCTGGGAGGGGGCAAGCTGGGCATCCTGACCGCCCTGTGTCTGGACCATGTTTCCTCTGACGTGACTCTGATCGGAAGACGGCCTGCCCTCCTGGACCTGGCCTCCCGCAAGGGAGTGCGCACCTTGCCTGCGGAGTCCGAAGATCTGGAGATGGCTGGCTTTGACCTGGTGGTCGAGGCGACTGGAAACCCTCGGGGCTTGAGCACCGCTCTGGGGCTGGTCAGACCGGAAGGAACCGTGGTCCTGAAAACAACGGCCCGGGGCACTGCAGACCTCGATTTGACCCCGATCGCGGTCAAGGAGATCTCCGTCATCGGGTCCCGGTGCGGGGATCTGGCCCTGGCCCTGAAGTTTCTGGAGCAAGGCTGGATCACTGTTGACGACCTGGTGGAGGACGTCTATCCCCTCAAGGACGTCCCAAAAGCCCTGGAGCATGCTTCCAGGCCGGGGTCGCTCAAGATCCTTGTGGCCTTTGACAGGGACGACGGATGAGACTGGATTGGGGGGAGGAGCTGCCTCTTGAGGTCACTGCTGATCGTGCTGAGGAGAGAGGAGCACCGGCTCCTGGCGGAGGGGGATGACCCGGAGCCGGTGCTCATGACAGATGGGGCACATGCAGGCACCTCTAATGGCCCACAGAAATGACCCCCACAGCCGACAGGATGAGAATGATGGCGATGATGAGGGCAAAAACAAGGAAGATGTAGGGTTTTTCCTTGTTCACGATCATGGAGACCACGGCTCCCCAGGCCCCGACCACACCGGCAAAGCAGCAGACCCCGATCCCAAGCATGGCGATGCCGTCGCTGTTGGCCAGCTTCTCCAGATACCAGTGGCCGTACATGACCTCGCCGCCGGTGGCTTCCCTCCAGATCGTGGTTGAATCCTTGCCTTCAAAAAGCCCCTGCATGATGACGTTCGGATCGAAGAACTGATTGGCCCCGAAGAGATACATGACAATGCCCACCAGGGCGATGAGCAGCCCGGCAAGCGCGATCCAGTAGGCGAATTCTCCGTAGACACGTCCGGACAGGAGCGGTTGTTGTACATTCTGCTCAGTCATCGTTCCACCTCCTAGAACATGCTGATTGCTTTCATGACGAGCCTGATTCCCGCTCCGATCATGACCGCGATGATGAGATAACGGATAAACCCGGCCTTGATCTTGAGCATGATCCTGGCCCCGATCAGGGTGCCCACGATGAGCCCGATCATGGACGGCACGGCAAACAGGGGGAACATGCCCCCGCCCACGATGTAGGGCCAGACAGCGGCCGTGTCGCCAAGGGAGATCATGACCTTGCTGCTCGTGGCCGCCACTTTCAGGGGAGCCATCATGACCATGTTGAAGACCGGGACCATGGCCCAGCCGGCCCCGAGCCCGAACAGCCCGGAAATGAGCCCGACCCCGCAGAACAGAACCAGCCCGAGACCGGCCCTGGTCAGCTTGTAGTGGACCACCTTGCCCAGGGAGGCTTCAAAATAGGGCATGTTCAGGGCCATTTTCTCGGTGAACTTGTCCACGTGGGAGACCTCGGGATACTCGGTCTTGCCTCCGAAAAAGATGAACAAGCACCCGATGCCGATGACAATGATCCCCAGGGCTCCGTTGATGAAGGCCTCGCCGCCCTGGCCCATGGCGTGCTCGATGTACCCGGCCATGAGCGCCCCGATGACCGCAAAGGCTGTGTAGGGCACAGCTCCGGTGAACAGCAGTCGGATATTGGCGATCCCCTGGCGCAGAAAGGGCCTGGCCGCCACCAGGGCACCGGCCATGGCCACAAAGAGACCCGTGGACCTGATGATGTAGGAGTCGATGGGCGTGAAACCCATAAAGACAGGGGTAAAGATGACCCCGCCGCCAACGCCGGCCAGCACCGCAAAAACCCCGATCAGGGTGCAGGCCACGAGCAGAATCAGAAAAAAGGCCAAGGGGCTCAGTCCCATCGGCTCCAACGAACCGGCCGCATGAATCGTGCCGGCACTGAGGGCCACAGTCGCCACGATGAGCACCAGCCAGCCCAGCCCCTTCAAGAGGGTCTTCCGCTTGGCAAAAAAGTTTTTCATTTTCACGTCTCCTGTTTCCATGATCTCGAGGTGCGTTTCGACACTGTATCGCGATCTCTTGCTCGACCTGACTCCTCAGGGCCCTTTCTCCATGCTCACCTCCCTGCTGTGTTGCGTTTTCCCCAGAGCCGCCTTGTGAAATTTTACACAATAGATTGCACTCCCGAATAATGGTTTTCAGCTTCCTTGTCAAAGTCAAATTTATCAGGTTCATGACATCCTCAGGCCTCAATCCTGCTTTTCTGGCTGGCCGGACCCAAAGTCCCCATGCTGTGAAAAGGCGAACGTGTCGTCCAGGGTCAGATCCTGATCCAGACCCTTGCCTTGCAGGCCGGGTTTCAGCTATGACCTTGGCATTCGATCCCTCAGGTCCAGCCGCGACAGGGCCTGAAACCGACAGGCAACGACTCAACGTGGAGACCTCACAGCGCCATCGGCAACAACGCTGACAGGATGGACATGCGCACCAAATCGTTCACCCGGCGGGACATCCTCTTCGGGCTCAGAAACAGATTCAAGCAGACGGAATCACCCCTGCGAACGTCGGAGATCGACGGCCCTTCCAGGGACGTCAATGCCCTCATCGCACACGAACGCTTTGCCGAAGCAGCTGACCAGCTCAGAGCGATCCTGAAAAAGAGTCCGGACCACTTCCAGGCCGGCCAGAAGCTGGGCTACTGCCTGATGAAGCTCGGCGAGCTGGACAGGGCCGCAGGGATCTTTGAACAGCTCCTGGAGATCCGCCCCCGGGACAACTTCGCCCACCTCTATCTGGGGATGATCCGGGCCAGGCAGGGGAGTTCCGAATCAGCCCTGGCCCACTGGAAAGAGTACTTCAACGTGGATCAGCCGATCATTCAGCGGGCCCTGAACCTTCAGCTGGCGCTCCATGAGAGCGGGGGACCCTCAACGGCCTCAGACATGGCCGAACACGTTGAACAGGCCATCCAGGAGCAGCACTCCAGTGACGAGTTCTGGCAGTGGTGATTCTGCACCACACGTGACAGAGCCGACATGAGTCCCCATCTGCGTGCCCCCCCTTGCCTTCATCCCTTGAAAGAGCTACATTGACAGAGACTCATGAGCTGTCTTCTGGGCCCTGGACAAAAACTCGCACACCGGCTGGACGACGATGGGAAACGAAATCAAAATATTGAAGAAAATCGCCCTGGCCCTGGCGGAGCTGGATGACCGCATCCTGGAGGTCTTCATTCATTCAGACTCCCCAAGGAACCCCTTTCAATCGGATGAAATCTACCTGATCTGCCATCTGGCTGAACCGGGGGTGACCTATGATTCCAGGATCTACAACGACGAGGGCTTCAACTGGGGGCTGGACATCGCGGAAAAGATGGAGCCGGTGCTGCAGGGGCTGAACATCACCCAGGAAGTGATCATTTCACCCTTCAACTTCGAGCTCCATGAGCACAACGAGTACGGGGCCTACTACCAGACCCTCTTTCTGAAAGAGGGCTACCAACCCATCCTCGAAGTCGCTGACCGGGAAAAAAGAGATAAGGAGAGAAAGGTCCTGGAGGGATTCGACAACGCATCCGAGTCAGAACTCCAGGGCTAGCGAGAGGTCAGTGGTCGTCCTGCTCCTGCTGCTCACGGATCCGGTACACGGCCGCCCCGACAAGAGCCAGGAAGAAGAGCACGATCCCGCTGACCCCGATCATGCCTGAAAGGGTGCTGTGGGACATGTTCTGCAACAGTTCGAGCAACGTCTGCATGGTCTGCCTCCTCGTGTTCGGATGGTCCTTTCAGCCTTGAGACCTGCCCACCCCGCCAGGGCCGGACTCTGAACCTCAAGCTCGCCAGCTTCAAAGCTCATTCGTACCTGAACTGCCAGTCCTGACCAGACCAGAGGCTGATGTCAGGCTCCCTGGACTGTCCAAAGACGAACGACCACAGGGACCACTCCTCCTTGGGACCTTCCACCAGGGCCACCCTGTCCCTGATCCCGGCCATGGACCGGACCTCGTCCACGGCCCTGTCCATCCCCCCGAGGATGTCCACCAGTCCCAGGCCTTTGGCCTGAAGCCCGGTGTAGGCCCGCCCGTCAGCCAGGGATCTGACCTGGTCGACATCGAGGCCGCGCCCCAGAGCCACAGTTTTGACGAACTGATCGTAGAGATCGTCCACCAGATTTTGGAAATAGGCCCGTTCCTTGGGAGTCAGGGGGTGGCTCGGGGACCCGGCGTCCTTGAGCTCGCCGCTGGCCACGGTCTGATCGCTGATGCCCACCTTGTCCATGAGCTCCTGAAAACTGGCCAGCTTGGCCTTGACCCCGATACTGCCGGTGATGGTCCCGGGGTTGGCCACGATGCGATCGGCTCCGCAGGCAATGTAGTACCCTCCGGAAGCTGCCACCGACCCCATGGAGGCGACCACAGGCTTGTCCGGGGCGACCTTTTCCAGGGCGGCGTGGATCTCCTGCGCAGGGGCCACGACCCCGCCAGGGGAGTTGATCCGGACAATGAGGCCGCGGACGGATTCGTCCCTGTGCAGCCGGTCGATCCAGGCCGTGACCTTTCTGGCGCTGGTGATGGTCCCCTGGACATGGACCACCCCGATCCTCTCCTGCCCAAAGGCCAGCTGGCCGCTCCGCCACCAATGAAAAACGGCCATGGCCCCGGTGATCAGGACCACAGCCGCAATGATCAAGATAAAACCAAAGACAAAGGGATGTCTCTGGCTGAATCCCGGTTTATTCTTCATCATCGATATGCTGATCGCCATCTTCCAGTTTTTGCCTGATCAAATCGCCGAGATTGCTCCCTGTGGGCTCAGCGCTGTGTTTGCGATCATGATGGCGCTTCTTCTCCTCTTCATCCTGGTGCTGCTTGATGGACAGCCCCAGACGTCGCTCAGCTGCACTGACCCGGATGACTTTGGCCGTCACCTCCTGCCCGACCTCAAAGAGCTCTCCCGGGCTCTTGATCTTTTTCGAGCTCAGCTCAGAGAGGTGGACCAGTCCTTCGATCCCCTCTTCGACCTCGACAAAGATGCCGAACTCGGTGATGTTGGTGATCTTGCCGGACACGACCGTGCCTTCAGGGTAATTGACCGGGATCTGCAGCCAGGGGTCTTCGGAGAGCTGCTTGATCCCCAGGGTGAACTTCTCGTTGTCCTTGTCCACGGTCAGGACCTTGGCCTGGATCACGTCGCCGACCTGGTAGAGTTCACCGGGATGGTGGATCTTCTTGGTCCAGGAGATGTCCGAAACATGGATCAGCCCGTCGATGCCGTCCTCGATCCCGATGAAAATCCCGAAGTCGGTGATGTTCTTGATCGGAGCCTCGAGCACCGTTCCTTCAGGGTACTTGTCAAAAACCAGGTCCCAGGGATTGGGAGTGACCTGCTTCATGCCCAGGGAAATCCGTTTCCGTTCGGCGTCGACGCTGAGAATGACCACGTCCACCTCGTCCCCGACCTGGACCATCTGCGACGGATGCCGGAGCTTTCTGGTCCAGGACATCTCCGAGATGTGCACCAGACCTTCAACGCCGGGCTCGAGCTCCACAAAGGCCCCGTAGTCCACAATGTTGTTGACCTTGCCGGTGAACTTCTGACCTTCGGGATACTTGTCCTCAATTGACTCCCAGGGATTGGGCACGAGCTGCTTCAGACCGAGAGACACTTTCTGGTGCTCCCGATCGAAGTTGAGGACCTTCAGCTCCAGGTCATCGCCGATCTGGACCATCTCTTTGGGATGCTTGATCCGGCGCCAGGACATGTCGGTGATGTGCAGCAGGCCGTCCAGCCCCCCGAGGTCCACAAAGACCCCGTATTCGGTGATGTTCTTGACCTTGCCCTGGACCACCTGGTCTTCGGCCAGGGTTTCCAGGAGCTCCTGCCGCTGGTGCTCCCGCTCCTCTTCCAGGATGACCCGCCTGGAGACGATGACGTTGCTCCGCTTGCGGTTGATCTTCAGAATCCTGAACTCATACTCCTGGTTGACCAGGGCGTCCATGTCCGGAACCGGCCGCAGATCGACGTGGGAACCCGGCAGAAAGGCTTCGATGCCCTTGATTTCCACCGTGTATCCGCCCTTGATGCGCTGAACGATCCTGCCCACGACGTTTTCCTCGGTCTCGAGCATCTTCTCCAGCTCATCCAGGACCCGCATCCGCTTGGCCCTCTTGTGGGACAGGGCGATGGTCCCTTCCATGTCGTCCTTGCGGACCACGAAGACATCGACGCTATCGCCTTCCTGGACAGTGACGTTGCCGTCCCTGTCCTTGAACTCCTCAGTGGGAATCTGCCCTTCGGATTTGAAGTTGACATCCACCAGGATGTACTCGTCGCCGATCTTGACGATTTCTCCGCTGACGATGCTCCCCTCTTCAAGCTCTCCGAAGTCGTTGTTCAGATAGTTCTCAAGGGCTGCCTCGAAGTCGGTCTCCTCGACAGGCATGCTGTTGTCGTGCTGTTCTTCTTCCAGGTTGTGGTGTGACTGCGTGTTTTCCATCAAAAAAATACCCCCTAAAACAAACAAATTTTGAGACTTTTAGCAGAATGATTCCTGTTTTGCAAGCGCTGGCAGAAAAATAAGAATTTTTCTCATTTCCGAAAAACAAAACATGACTGTAATGCATGTTGCTCTGTCTGTACAGGCACGCGGTCCATTTTTGTGGCCCCAGGGCGTGGGATGACCAACACGGCTCGTCTGGATATGAGCCCCTGGGGAGGGAGACGTTCAGGGGGTCGCTGACGGGAGGCCCCGCATGCTGAGGCAGGGGAGGAGCGGTCCGGGCTTCTTCAATCCTCTGGGTTGAGGCCTGGCCATGGGGAGAGGCCAGGGGATGAGGCGCCTCAGGGATCGTTATGGCTCGTCCAGGCAGAGTCCTGACAGGTCATACTCTGAGACCGCTTCCACTCTGGCCCTGACCAGATCCCCGGGTCTGATGCCCTGACCGCTGACATAGGTCATCCCGTCGACCTCCGGAGCCTGAAACCAGGTCCGTCCCTGATACAGGGTGGGCCAGTGCGGATCAGACCGCTCCACCAGGACCTCAAGCTCCTGACCCTCATACGCCGCCAGCTTGCCGCGGCTGATCTCCTTCTGAAGGGCCAGGAGCCGCTCCTGGCGCTCCTGCTTGATCTCGTCCTCGATCTGTCCCGCTTCTCTGGTGGCCCTCGCTTCCTGCTCCGGGGAAAAGGTGAACACCCCGAGATGGTCGAAGCCGACCTCGCGGACAAACTCGAGCAGAGTCTGGAAGTGATGCTCGGTCTCCCCGGGAAAGCCGACGATCAGGCTCGTGCGCAGGCTGGCTGCAGGAAAGGCCTCCCTGATCCTGGTCACGGCCTTCCAGGGATCCCCGGCAAAGGGGCGGCCCATCTTCCTGAGGATGTCCGGGTGGGCGTGTTGCAGAGGGATATCGAAATAGGGCACGAAGGGCGGGCCGAGGTCGCTCAGAAAAGAGAGCAGAGACCTGGAGGCCCCTGGAGGGTAGAGATACATCAACCGCAGCCAGTGGAGGCCTTTGAGCTCGGACACGGCCCTGACCAGGTGCTGCAGATGGGGGCCAGGACCTGTGTCCTGCCCATAGGCCCCAACGTCTTGAGCCACCAGGCACAGCTCCTTGACGCCCTGGCCGATGAGATTTCGGGCCTCGGCCAGCAGATCCGGAAGGGGCCTGGAACGAAGGGGGCCCCTGAGTCTGGGGATGATGCAGAAGCTGCAGGTGTGGTTGCATCCCTCGCTGATCTTCAGGTAGGCCAGGCCCGGTCCGGTGCTCAGGACCCGTCCCCGGCCGCCTGGTCTGCCCAGCCCGGACCCGGGGGAAGGGCAGAGCTGTCGGGCCTGGAGATGTCCAGAGAGGATCTCTGTCCAACGGTGCTGGTCCTCCAGGGATATCCAGAGATCGACCTCTGGGAGCTCCCTTTCCAGCTCGCTTCCGTACCTGGACGGGAGGCAGCCGGTGACCGCCAGCACTGGCCTGGGATTTCGGTCTGCCAGCTCCAGGGCTGTTTCCAGAATGACCTGGACCGATTCCTCCACAGCCGGGCGGATGAAGCTGCAGGTGTTGATGAGCACCACATCGGCCTGGTCTGCTGAAGGGGCCGGGGAGAACATGCTGCCCAGGGAGCCGAGCATGGTTTCCGTGTCCACCGTGTTCTTGGGGCAGCCCAGGCTGATGGTGTAGACCGCAATCCTGTTCATGATGCCCTGGCCCCTCGACGCGGGGGGCTCTTCCTGCGGAACAGCCCTGGGGAGATTGAACTCACGTCCAAAAAAGACTACTTTCGGGCAACGTCCAAGCCCGGGGAAACGGTGAAGTCCAGGCCACTTCTCAGGCCGGCCGCCGGCCTGGCTCGTATGAAACGTGATTCTGGAGTCACGTTTCTTGACTGATCAACCTGGCCGAGTCGAGATCCTGCTGGTCACGTCGGGGATCTTTCCTCTCCTCAACCTTGAACCTGTCAGCCCGGCCAGCGGCCGGGCTGAAACCTGAAACCCGAACACCTGCGATGATGTTACATACGAGCGTATCAGCCCGAAAAAGGCTCGCAGGCCTGGCCCTCTTGTGCGCGCTGGGCTGCGTTGTGCTGGTGCCATGCTCCGCCCCGGCCCAGAGCCGGGAATCAGAGGCTAACGCCTTAGAACCGATCCTGCAAGCGGAATCAGAGGCCATCAAACAGCAGAGGCAGGCCCTGGAACAGCTCGAGGATCGGCTGCCCGAACTGGCCGAGGGTTTTCAGGCCCGTCTCCAGGAGTTCATCCCCGAGCTGAACAAGCTCATCCGTCTGAAAGGCTTTGTGGGCAACAACTTCAAGGAGCTGGTGCTCATCAACCAGTTTCTCGAACGTCTGGACCAGAGCTACCAGCAGGCTCTGACGCCTCTCCAGGAAGCCCTGAACAAGATCGAAGAGATCCGGGTCAACCTGGAGAGCCAGAAACAAGACATGCTCGAGCAGATTCAGCTCGGCCCGCCATTCGCCAGGAGCCAGTCGCAGCGGGAGAGGCTGCAGGCCTTCAACGCCCTGCTGACCAAGAGCGCCAACCTCAGCGAGGAGATCCAGGCCACCATCACCAGCTCCGAGGACTTCGCCCAACGGGTCCAGTCCATGCAGAGCTCCCTGCAGAATGACCTGGCCACAGCCTGGAAATCCTACTTCTTCGAACCAGCCCCCTCGGTCTTTGAGCTCAACCTCAAGGACCTGATCAAGGAGATCACCACCTGGCAGCAGGGCCTGCCGGTCTACGTCAACTTTTTCCTCATCGGCAAGATCCCCTGGGTCAAATTCCTGGCTCACGCTTTGATTTTTTCCGGACTCTTGGCTCTGCTTGGCCTTTTGCTGCTCAGGAGATTGTCCTTTCAGGTCGCCGGTCTGCGCTTCAAGAACCTGAGCGGACCGCTGGTCCTGCTCTGTTTTTCCCTGGGGCTCTGGGGGGCCATCGAGCTCATCCCCAGTGCCTTCCAGTCCGTTGTCCTGATGATCCTCATCCAGGTCATGCTCCTCAGGGGCGTGTCCAGTCTGCTCTGGAAGTACCGTCTGGCCACTGCCACGCATGGCAGGTCCAGATCGAACCCCCTGACCCGAATATGGTGGCTGTTCACCGCCTCCCTCATTCTCCAGGGGTTGAACCTGCCGTCCCTGTCCCTGGAAATCCTGTGGCCGGTCATGCTCCTGGTTTTTGTGATCTGGCTGGCCAGGTCCTCAAAAACAATCAACCTGCGCCTGGAACGCTCCCTGCTCATCGCGGTCTGGATCGCCCTGGTCCTGCTCATCCTGGTCGCCCTGCTCGGCCTGGTGAACATCTCCCTGCTGCTCTCGGCCTTCCTGTTCGTCCTGGCCCTGTCCCTCCAGTTCGGGGCCATTGCCGGGAGCCTGCTCAAGGCCAGGGTGAGCTCCTTTCCTGAATCCAATCTGGGCTATCTCGGTCAGGGCCTGATTCAGGGCACTGGCCTGCCCCTGCTGTGGATCATGTCCATCTTCCTGGCCATCCTCTGGCTGGGCGTGAACATGGGCGACGTGCAGTTCCTGCAGGAAATCACCAACCTGAACCTGGGCTGGGGGGCCATCTCGGTCAATCTGTTCCGGCTCATCCTGGTCCTCATCGGCTTCTACCTGGCCAGGTCCGGCCTGGTCATCATCCGCTCGGTCATGGACTCCATGGCCGAGAGCCACGATCAGCTCGACGCTGGGACCAGGGCCACCCTGAAGACCCTGGTGACCTACATCGTCTGGTCCGTGTACATCGTCCTGGCCCTGGCCTTTCTCGGGGTCAACCTGACCAGCCTGACCGTGGTCGCCGGCGGTCTGAGTGTGGGCATCGGCTTTGGCATGCAGTCCATCGTCAACAACTTCATCTCCGGGCTCATCCTGCTCTTCGGAAGGGCCATCAAACCCGGGGATATCGTCCAGATCGGGGATTTGTGGGCCGAGGTCAAGGAGGTCAACATCCGGACAACCGTGGTGGAAACATTTGACAAGTCGGCCCTTTTGCTCCCAAATTCAAAGCTGATCGGGGAGCAGATCACCAACTGGACCCTGTCCGACAACGTGATCCGCCGGACGATCACCGTGGGCGTGGTCTACGGGTCGGACACCGAGCTGGTCAAGCGCCTGCTGCTGTACATTGCCGAGACCCACCCGGACGTGTTGAAACAGCCCAGGCCTTTTGCCAGGTTCATTGATTTCGGGGCCAGCTCCCTGGACTTCAGGCTCTACTTCTATGCCATGATCGACAACGCCTGGGAGACCGAGTCAGCTCTCCGCTTCGAGATCGACAAGATCTTTCGGGAGTACGGCATCGAAATCGCCTTTCCCCAGCAGGACCTGCACATCAAATCCGCCGGGGGCCTTGAGCGGCTCTTCGATCACAACCAGGCCGGAAACCCCGATCAGGTTGAAAAAGAACCGGATCAGAGGTAAGGGGCTGGACAGGACAGCCCTGTCCAGGCAACAGAGTCTCGGCAACCCTGCGTCATTGAGGCCAACATGAAACTCATCCTGGCCACGCGGAACAGAGGGAAGATCTCAGAATTGCAGACGCTTCTGGGAAAAACGGATCAAAACTTGCATATCCTTGGTCTGGATGACTTCAAAGACCTGGGAGAGATTCCTGAACCTGGATCGACCTTTGCTGAAAATGCCCTGCACAAGGCCAGGACCGTGGCCTCGGCCACCGGCCTGATCAGTCTGGCTGACGACTCGGGCCTGGAGGTGGACGGTCTGAACGGAGCCCCGGGCATCTACTCCGCCAGATTTGCCGGACCTGGGGCCACCGACCAAGAGAACACGGCCAAGCTGCTCCAGGAGCTTCGCCATTGCGGCCCGGAAGGCCGTCAGGCCAGATTCCGCTGCGTCCTGGCCGCCTGCAGCCCGAAAGGCATCTCCATGCAGGCCGAAGGGACCTGGGAAGGCCGTATCGCAGAGGCTCCGCGAGGGGACAACGGGTTCGGGTACGACCCGGTGTTTGAAGACCTCCAGACCGGGCTGACAGCTGCGGAGATGGACCCGGACATGAAAAACGAACGCAGTCACAGGGCCTTGGCCCTGAACAATTTTGTCCTCCGCTGGTCTGCTTTCCTGAAGCAGATTTCTGGGTGAACCAGAGCGCGGGGAAGAGGAGAGGACGATGTGCGGCATCATCGGCTATACCGGTCACAGACCGGCGGTCCCAGTGGTCCTGGACGGGCTGAAAAGGCTGGAGTACAGGGGATACGATTCTGCTGGAGTGGCCTATGTCCAGAACAGGAGCCTGGAGGTCATTCGCACCCAGGGCAAGCTGTCCGCCCTTGAGGACAGAGTGGCCCAGCACGACGCCTTTCACGCCACCACCGGCATGGGCCATACCAGGTGGGCCACCCATGGCCTGCCCACTGAGGAAAACGCTCACCCCCATCGGGACAACGCCATGCGTCTGGCCCTGGTCCACAATGGGATCATTGAGAACTACCAGGTCCTGAAGAAGCGCCTGGAACAGGCCGGCCATGTGTTCATATCCCAGACCGACACCGAGGTCCTGGTCCATCTCATCAGCCAGGCCTTGACCGAGACCGGGTCCATGACCCGGGCCATCTCTTCGGCCCTGACCCAGGTCGAAGGGTCCTATGCCCTGGCTGTTCTCAATGTGGACAATCCGTCAGAGATGTGGGCGGCCAGGCATTCCAGCCCCCTCATTGTGGGCGTGGGCACGGGGGAGAACTTCGTGGCTTCGGACATCCCGGCCTTCCTGCCTTACACCAGGGAGGTGGTCTTCCTGGAAGACCACGAGCTCGTCCACCTGACGAGCACCTCCTGGGAGGTCTTTTCAGTCAGCTCCCTGGAAGAGGTGGACAAAGAGGTCAACCACATCGCCTGGGATGTCCAGGCAGCCCAGAAATCCGGACACAAGCACTTCATGATCAAGGAGATCCTGGAGCAGCCCCAGGTCATCCGGGACTGCCTGGCCGGCCGCCTGGACCCGGAATCGGGCCAGGCTGTCCTGGAGGAGATCGAGGCCCTGCACACCCCCTCCAGGCTGCACATCGTGGCCTGCGGGACCTCTTTTCACGCCGGCCTGTGGGCCAAGTACCTCCTGGAGCGCTGGGCTCAGATCCCTGTCCAGATCGATATCGGTTCTGAGTTCAGGTACCGCGACCCCATCCTGCGGCCTGACGACCTGGTCCTGGTCATCAGCCAGTCCGGAGAGACCGCCGACACCCTGGCCGGCCTGCGGATTGCCAAGAACCAGGGGGTCAAGGTCATGGGACTGTGCAATGTCCTGGGGTCCACCGTGGCCAGGGAATCGGACGCTGTGATCTACACCCAGGCCGGGCCGGAGATCAGCGTGGCCTCCACCAAGGCCATGTGCAGCCAGATGGTGGCCCTGATCCTGCTGGCCGTGTACTGGGGACAGCAGAAGGGGACTCTCTCCCCCTCGGTGCGCAAGAAGATCGTGACCGGGCTGAGCGAGCTCCCTCATGTCCTGCAGACCGAGCTCCCGGGCATGCGCAACACGGCCCTCAAGCTGACTCCGAAATACAGCCGGGTGAACAGCTTCTTCTTTCTCGGCCGGGGCATCAACTTTCCCCTGGCCCTGGAAGGGGCCCTGAAGCTCAAGGAAATCTCCTACATCCATGCCGAGGGCTATGCCGCCGGCGAGATGAAGCACGGACCCATCGCCCTGATCGAACCCGATTTTCCAACGTTTGCCCTGGCTTCTAACGATGAGCTCCTGCCCAAGCTGGTGTCCAACCTCAAGGAAGTCCAGGCCAGGGGGGGATCGGTCATTGGATTGGCCCATCCCGGTGTGGACCTCGAGGCTGACGACCTGTGGCTGATTCCTGAGGTCTGGGGACCGCTGAACAGCTTTCTGGTCCTCCCGGCCCTGCAACTCTTCGCCTACGAGATGGCGGTCTACCTGGGCAAGGATGTGGATCAGCCCCGAAACCTGGCCAAAAGCGTTACTGTGGAGTGATGCTGGACATGACCCCCAGACACCCTTTGCCCCATCTGCTCGTCAGCCTGTTTCTGCTCCTGATCTGGGCCTTCCCGGCCTCCGCCGGTCCCAGCTCCGAGTTTCAAACCGGTTGGCGTCAGTTTCACAGCCTGGTCAAGGACCCCCAGCGCGCCAAGTACAGATCCTCCTGGATGCAGGTCAAAAAGAGCTTCCAGCAGGGATACAGCCAGGCCCCTCATGGACCCTACGCGCCCAAATGCCTCTACTACCTCGGCCGGACCTACCAGGAGCTGGGGAAGAGATCCTACCTGAAGAAGGATTTCCTTCAGGCCGTGGACTATTTCGAGCGGGTGGTCGGCCGCTTCCCGTCCCACAGCTGGGCCGACGACGCCAAGCTCTATGTGGCCAAAATCCACCTCAAGCACCTCCATGACCGCAACCAGGCCTATCTCGACCTGCTGTCCATCGAGCACAACTACCCTGACGGGGACATGATCGAGGAGGCCAGATCGCTGCTCAAGGACCTGGACAAGGAGTACATGCAGCAGGTGGGGATGGACCCGCCCAAGCTGGACAAGAGCACCGGCTCGAAGACGTCCCGACCCGAACCTGCCGGATCCCCCCGGACATCGCCGTCCAATCTCGCAGAACTGCTGGACATCCGTCACTGGAGCAGCGACGACTACACCCGGGTGGTCCTGGACCTGGACCAGGAGACAGCCTTCGAACACATGCTCCTCAAGCCCGACCCCGCCCTGAACACCCCCTTCAGGCTGGTCGTGGATCTGGCCTCCTCCAGACTGGGGACGGAGGTCCGGGAAAAGATGTCCATTGAGGACGGCATTCTCGAGCAGGTCAGGACGGGGCAGTACAGGAAGACCAAGACCAGGGTGGTCCTTGATGTCAGAGAGCTGAACAACTACCGGACCTTTTCCCTGGACAACCCCTACCGCGTTGTCGTGGATGTCTACGCCCCGGAAAGCCAGGCCAAGTCACAAGCTTTGGCCAGCCAGGCCCCTTCGAGGCGCAGCCAGGAGGACACCTCGGGCAGTCTGGTGGAACAGCTCGGACTGGACATCCAGACCGTGATGATCGATCCCGGGCACGGCGGAAAGGACCCGGGAGCGGTGTACGGCAAGCTCTATGAAAAGGACATCAACCTCAGGCTGGCCAAAATTCTGGGGAGCATTCTGGAAGACAAGGGCTACACTGTCCTCTACACGCGGACCAAGGACGTGTTCATCCCCCTGGAGGAACGGACCGCCATCGCCAACTCCAAAAAGGCCGACCTCTTCTTGTCCCTGCACGTCAATGCCCACAAGGACAAGAATGTTCATGGCCTTGAGATCTACTACCTCAATCTGGCCACCTCTAAGGACGCGGTCCGGGTGGCGGCCAGGGAAAACGCCGTTTCAACGAAAAAAATCAGTGATCTCCAGGTCATCCTCTCTGATCTGATGCTCAATTCCAAGATCAAGGAGTCCAGCAAGCTGGCTGAAACGGTTCTGGACAAGACCCTGAGCTACGGGCGGAAGTTCTACAAGCTCAACGACCATGGAGTGCGAAGGGCCCCGTTTTACGTGCTCATGGGAGCCAAGATGCCGGCGATCCTGGTGGAAACCGGCTACCTGACCAACAGCCAGGAGCGGCAGAAGCTGAGATCCTATGCCTACCTGAAGCGGCTGGCCTGGGGGATCGCCAGCGGGATCACGGCCTACCGGCAGGAAATCAAAAAGTTTGCCCAACTGTAAACAAGCATGTCTTTGAATTCAGAAGGAGACCGCACCATGCCATCCTCTCTCCCTTCCCAGGTGAAAGCTTTTCTGGACACATGGACAGATTGCCCGAACAAGGAGGCCTTTGTGGACCTGGCCAGTGAAGTGACCGGCCAGTCAGACATGTCCCTGGACTTCAAGGCCAGACCCGGCGTGTCCTATTCCCTGCGGGCCAGCAGGCAAGGCCAGACAGACGACCTCTTCTGCATGATCGATGTCATCGACGACGACCCTGAAGACCGGTGGCTCTCGGTCTGTTTCTTTGCCCAGATGATTTCGGATCCGGAGGAGATGGGGGACATCGTCCCTGGAGGGCTGCTGGGGCAGGACGGCTACTGTTTTGACCTGGACCGTTCGGTCTCCGACGATGCGGTCTACATCCGGAACCGCATCAGAGAAGCCTACGCCAACTGCCTCTGACTTCAGTGCGGTCAGGCCGGGCTGAAGTCAGAATGGTCTGCAGCACAGAGGCTTTCTGGCCTCGTGGACGCACATGTCAGCTTTTAAAGAACAGATAGCCGGCCAGTCCGATGAGGATACAGGCAAAGATCTTCTTGAAGTTGGCCGTGGAGACGTGCTCCACGAGACGGGCCCCGACCTGGGCGCCAATGACTCCGCCCAGGCCGAGCAGGATCCCTGCCCGATAGTCAATGTTGGCCAGTTTGTTGTGAGCCACCAGGGCTGACAGGGAAATGACCAGGATGGCCGCAAAAGACGTCCCAACCGCTTCCTGGGCTGAATAGCCGAGGAAGAGGAGCAGGGGGACCATGATGAACCCGCCTCCAAGGCCGGAAAACGACGCCGCGCAACCAACCACGATCCCCAACAGGCCAAGGGCCCAGACCTGATTCATGATCTTCTCCTCATACCAGCTCTGCCGCTGGCCAGACTGGCTTTTTGTGGTGATGAAAGATCGCTCAACATCCCTGACGTTCTCCGCGTCCATTGACTGGAACACCTCTGCGTCAGCACACTCCGGAACCCCGTCAACCTGAGCCTCATTTCACGGCTGATCACAGGTTTTGGACCTCGGCTGTCAAGCTCACCAGTTCCCATAGTCCCGATCTGAAAAGGTTGTCAATAATTTCTATAATAAACAAATATTTTAAGAGTCTACATACAAAGGTCAGGTTGCCAGATCACGGCTCAACTGGTATACCTTGGACTGTCTGACGGGCCTGGGAAAGGACCCGCATCCTTGAAAGATGCACCTGTAACACGTCTGAAGGACAGACAACAGAGTACAAAAAAATCATAGAGTTGAGATTTGCCCTCGCTCGAAAATTGATGCCATTTGGAGTTTTTGCACCGACGTCTTGAAAAGCTCTTTTCGTGTCAGAGTCGTTCATGTGCTGGAACGTCTGACCATTGACCCTTTCAAGCACCAGACCGACGCCGATGTCAGCTCTGCCTCTGACATGGAGGACCTCGATGACGACTTCCGACCAGCAGATCGAACGGGCCGCTTCCCTGTGGAAACAGTCCAGCTTTGCCGTCGCCTTTACCGGGGCCGGCATCTCCGTGCCCAGCGGCATTCCCGACTTCAGAAGCCCCGGGGGCCTCTGGACCCGCTTCGACCCGTTTGAGGTGGCCACGGCCGAGGCCCTGGACACCAATCCCAGAGGAGTCTGGGAGTTCATGCTCGAGACGGTCGAGCTCCTTGAACAGGCTGCCCCCAACCCTGCCCATCTGGCCCTGGCCGATCTCGAACAGGCCCAGAAGCTCGTGGGGGTCATCACCCAGAATATCGACAACCTGCACCAGGAGGCAGGCTCCAGCGATGTTGTCGAGTATCACGGCAACTTCAAGCGGTTCTTCTGTCAGAACTGTGCTGCGGACAGGTCCATGGATGACATCAGAGGTCTGACCCCCGAGACCATCCCCTGCACCTGCCTCGTCTGCGGCGGGCTCATCCGTCCTGATGTCGTCTTTTTCGGAGAGAGCATTCCAGCCGCGGCCCAGCAGAGGAGCCTGGAGATGATTTCCAGGGCCGACCTGATCCTCATTGCCGGGACATCCGGGGAAGTGGCCCCGGCCAATGTTTTGCCCCGGCAGGTCAAAATCAATGGCGGCCGGGTCATCGAGATCAATCTGGGATCGACCATGTATGGCGACATCACCGACATCAGATTCGATGCCCCGGTTGAGGACATCCTGCCGCAACTGGCCAGATCCGTGCTCTCCTGAGAAGCATCGTCTATGCCTCAACCCGAACTGAAAAACCGGATCCATCAATTTCTCCTGGACAAGGAAACGGAATTCAAGACCAGCTTTTTGAATTCCGTCCATATTGTTCAGGACAGCCCGGAAACCATCTGCATCGTCTTCCCCCACCTCTACTTTCGGGAATGGTTCCATGCCAGAATCCGGCACGATTTTGAACATGTTGTTTTTACTCATAGTTCAGCCATCAAGCACATCAAGTACGATGTTCGATTGAATCACAAGGGTTCGGAACCTTTTGCTCTCTATCAGGGCAATGGCAATTATCATTTCGATAACTTCTTTCATAATGACAAGAATTACTTCGCATACATTTCAGCCCAGAAATTTTCATTGCATACACAATCTTTTCTCAATCCATTTCTGATCTGCGGTCAAAACGGGACAGGAAAAACACATCTGATCTCTTCCATAGCCAACGCTCTGTTTGAACATCACATCCATGAGAAGATCTTTTTCTGCACCACAAACGAACTGAACGCCTCCTATCACTCAAAAATCAAGAGCAGCTTTGAATTCATCAAGAACATCCTCGAATTCGACTGTCTGATCCTCGATGATCTTCAGGATATCCAGCACTTCAAAACCCTGCAGGAGGACATCGTCTCCATCATCGACCGTTATCAGGAGCAGGGCAAACCCATGGTCTTCGCCTGCTGCGACAGGCTGGCTGCTCAAGACGCCCTCAACTCCAAGCTCAAATCCAGGCTTGAAGGCGGGTTCATGACCCATCTCGAGCTTCCGGACCTCGATATACGAGTGCGCTTCATCAGGCAGCGCTGTTCTGAGCTCTCTGTCGCTCTGACCGAATCCCAGATCCTGGACATCGCCCAATGCTGCTCCGATTTCAAGACCCTGTCCAAGGTCATGATCAGCATCCTGGCCAGAAAGGACCTCTCAGGCCGGGAGCATGTCCGCACCCGGGACGTCCGGGCCGTGATCGAGACCCTCTCGCCCCAGCCGCCCATGTGCGACGCCAGAACCATCCTGAACACGGTGGCCGGGCACTTCAACCTGGACCTCGATACCTTGACCTCACCCTGCAGAACCAGAGAGGTGGTCCTGGCCCGACAGGTGGCCATGACCCTGTGCCGGGAGATGCTCGGCCATTCCTATGCCCAGATCGGGCTGCTCTTTGGGGGCAAAAACCACAGCTCAGTGCTCCATTCGATAAAAAAAATTAAAACATTGCGGGAAGATGACCATGAAATGAAAAATGTGTTCAAAGCGTTGAAGACAAAGATTTCCTCACGGGAGTGATGAGACCTCAAGGACGTGAACGGTTCCTCCACGTTTCACAGTGTTCCTCTTCATGTACACAAAAGAAGTTATTTTTTGAGAGGTTTAAGAAAAAAACGAACAAACGAACCGCCATTCATAATCAGGAGTCAATATGAAATGTAAAATTATGAAAGAGGATATCCTTGAAGGAGTCCAGAAAGCATCGAGCATCATTCCAGCCAGGACTGGAGCCGCCTTTCTGAGGACGATCTGGCTGGAGGCCAGGGAAGGGCTCTTGAGCGTCATGTCCACGGATTCGAAAATCGAATTCGCCGGCCGATATCCAGCCAACATCGAAGAGGAAGGTCTGATCGGAGTGCATGGACGCAACTATTTTGAGCTGATGCGAAAGCTGCCCCCCGGAGAGTTGGAACTCCAGGCCGACGCCGAGGGTCAGACCCTGCTCATCAAGCAGGGCAAGCGCAAATACAAGCTCCCGGTCTATGATCCCACCTGGTTTCAAAATTTTTCCCCTTTTCCTCAGGAACAGGCTGTCCAGTGGTCGGGGGATTTTCTCCGAGAGCTCATCGAGCACATCTCCTTCTGCATTGCCGACGACAACACTGACCAGATGTACTACATGAAGCTGTGCCCTCTGGAGGATTCCAAAACAATTGAAGTCTGCGGCTTGAATGGCCACCAGTGTGCCATGCAGCGCTTTGAGCATCAGGAGATCTACTCTCTCCTCGGGGAGGAGGGCTTTCTCATCGCCAAGCCCTACCTTCTGGAGCTCAAGAAATGGCTGCCCAATGAAGAGCTGCGGTTCACGGTCAATGAAAAAAGACTCTTCTTCACCAATAAGAAACAGAACGAGATTTTCAGTCTTCCGGTCAGTTACGACCGTTTTCCCAAGTATGAGCTCTTCTTGACCTATTTTGAGAACGAAACCTCGACCATGGCTCTGGACAAGGAGGAGCTCCTGGAGTCCCTGGAGAGACTCTCCATCTTCAACACTGAAACCCAGCGCTGCTCCTACTTTGTCTTCGACGACCAGGAACTGGTCATTTACAGTCAGGGTCAGGATACCGGCGAAGCCACTGAAACCATCCCCATGGACTTCAAGGGAACCCTGGACAAGATCGTCTTTCCGACCAAGGATCTGATCGATGTCCTGCACCATTTCGAATCCGACCTCATTCGGTTCGAATTCACCAAGAACGAAGGGCCCTGCAAAGTGTCCGGTGACGAGGACCCTGGGTATGTGGTGATCATCATGCCGGTGGAAATCAAAGAGGAAACCTACTACACGGACGAGGTGGTCGAAGAGGAACAGCTCTAGAAAAGTGGCTGGGACACGACGATCAACCGAGATAATGGATACCTGACTATGGACAAACCCCAGTACACTGCAGACAGCATCACCATTCTCGAGGGTCTGAGCGCGGTTCGAAAAAGACCGGCCATGTACATCGGCTCCACCGATACCCATGGCGTTCATCACCTGGTCTATGAGGTGGTGGACAACTCCATTGACGAGGCCATGGCCGGCTACTGCGACCGGATCAATGTGAACATCCATCTCGACAACAGCGTGACCATCACGGACAACGGCCGGGGCATCCCGGTGGACATGCATCCCAAGGAGAACAGGCCTGCCCTGGAGGTCGTGCTCACGGTCCTGCACGCCGGGGGCAAGTTCGACAACCAGAGCTATAAGGTCTCCGGCGGCCTGCACGGGGTTGGGCTCTCCGTGGTCAATGCCCTGTCCGAATACCTGGAAGTGACCATCAGACGGGACGGCAGCAAGTACTTCCAGGGCTATGCCTGCGGCAAGCCGGTCACGGAGCTCGAGGAGAAGGGTCAGACCGAGCGGACAGGGACCAGTGTCCACTTTCGCCCGGATGAGGACATCTTTGAGGACATCGTGCTCAATTTCGAGATCCTGAGCAAACGCTTCGAAGAAGTGGCCTACCTGAACAGCGGACTGGAGATCCATCTCTACGACGAGCGCAGTCAGGAAGAGCAGTCCTTCAGGTATGAAGGCGGGATCCGCTCTTTTGTCAAGCACGTCAATGAATCCGAGTCGCCTCTGCACACCATGGTCTACGGGCACGGTGAAGTGGAGGACGTGATCATTGAGTTCGCCATGCAGTATCAGTCCGGGTTCAAGTCCAACGTCTACACCTTTGCCAACAACATCCGGACCAAGGAGGGCGGCAGTCACTTGTCAGGTTTCAAGACGGCCCTGACCAGAACAATCAATTCCTATATCCAGAACTCGGATCTGCCCAGGAAGCTGCAGCAGAAGATTTCCGGAGAAGACGTCATGGAAGGGCTGACCGCGGTCATCAGCGTCAAGATCCCGGATCCCCAGTTTGAGGGCCAGACCAAGACCAAGCTGGGCAACAGCGAGATCTTCGGGTACGTGTCCACCCTGGTCGGTGAAAAACTGCAGACCTTTCTCCAGGAAAACCCGAAAGATGCCAAGACGGTCATCGAGAAAGTGGTCGATACGGCCAGGGCCAGGGACGCAGCCCGGAAGGCCAAGGATCTGGTGCGCAGGAAATCGGCCCTGTCCGATTCCTCCCTGCCGGGCAAGCTGGCCGACTGTCAGTCCAAGGATCCCAGGACGAGCGAACTCTTCATCGTCGAGGGCGATTCAGCCGGCGGTTCAGCCAAGCAGGGCCGGGACCCGAAGCACCAGGCCATCCTCCCCCTGCGGGGGAAGATCCTCAATGTGGAAAAGACCCGTTTCGACAAGATGCTCGAGAACAAGGAGATCCAGCATCTGATCACCGCCATGGGGGCGGGCATCGGCGAAGACGGCCTGGACCTGAACAAGCTCCGCTACCACAAGATCATCATCATGACTGACGCGGATGTGGACGGGGCCCATATCCGGACCCTCCTGCTGACCTTTTTCTACCGCCAGTACCTGGAGCTCATCGATCAAGGCTATCTCTACATTGCCCAGCCTCCCCTGTACCGGGTGCACAAATCCAAGTTCGAGCAGTTTCTGGCCAGCGAGCTGGAGTTGAAATCCTTTCTCCTGAACAGGGTCAGTGAGGAGCTCCAGGTGGAGACCCAGGACGGCAGCAGGGTCACCGGAGAGGAGCTCGTGGATCTGCTCCAGAACGTCATGAACCTTCAGGAAAGGGTCAAGGAGGCCAACACCATCGGACTGCAGGATGAGCTCTTCCTGTCCATTCTGGACTACGGCACCAAGCTGACCCCGAGGACGTTCGGTCCCGCCCAGGACACGGCTGAGCCATCCGATGAAGACCATTTCCTGCTGAGCGATTTTGACCGCTACATCCAGACCCAGGGCTATGAGCTCCAGGTGAACACAGAGGAGCATGAAGAGATCAGCCGGGTCTTCGTCCTCTTTACGGACCGGAACAAGCACACGGTGCGCATCGGGGTGGAGTTCTTCCACTCCAAGCTCTACCGGAGGTCCTTTGATCTGCTGCAGCACCTCAAGGCCAGAAGCCCGGACTCCCTGTTCCAGATCCATGACAAGAACGGCCAGGTCAGGCAGGTGAGATCCTTTTTCGAACTCCTGGAGCTCATCCTGGCCGACGCGGACAAAGGGCTGACCATTCAGCGCTACAAAGGGCTGGGGGAGATGAACCCTGATCAGCTGTGGGAGACCACCATGCATGCTGAAAAGCGCAATCTCCTCCAGGTCAAGGTGGATGAAGCCGAAGAGGCCGATCTGCTCTTTCAGAAACTGATGGGCGAAAACGTGGAACCCCGCAGGGAGTTCATCCAAAAGAACGCCCTGGCGGTTCAGGATCTGGACATCTGATCCAGATGTTCGCTCTCGACTAACCATTCGAGGTCGCCGTGTACCAGACAGTCAACATTGAAGACGAAATCAAAAAATCGTATCTGGAATACTCTTTAAGCGTCATCATCGGCCGGGCCATCCCCGATGTCAGAGACGGGCTCAAGCCGGTGCACCGGCGGATTCTCTACGCCATGCACGACCTGGGCAACACCTACAACCGTGGCTACAAGAAGTCGGCCAGGGTCGTCGGCGATGTCATCGGTAAGTATCATCCCCATGGCGATGCTGCGGTCTACGACGCCCTGGTGCGGATGGCCCAGGGTTTCAACATGCGGGACATCCTGGTGGACGGTCAGGGCAACTTCGGGTCCATCGACGGCGACGCCCCCGCGGCCATGCGGTACACCGAGTGCAGAATGTCCCGGCTGGCCGGGGAATTTCTGGCCGACATCGAAAAAGAGACCGTCAACTTCCGCATCAATTACGACAACACGTTGTACGAGCCCGAGGTCCTGCCGACCAAGGTGCCCAACCTGCTGGTCAATGGCGCGGCCGGCATTGCCGTGGGCATGGCCACCAACATCCCCCCGCACAATCTGTCCGAGGTGGTGGACGGCGTGCTGGCCCTCCTGGATGATCCCGGGCTGAACATGGACGAGCTCATGGGCCTGATCAAGGGGCCTGATTTTCCCACCGGGGCTTTTATGTTCGGCCTGCGGGGCCTGCGCGAGGCGTACACCACCGGACGGGGAAGCGTGAAAATCCGGTCCAGGATCGAGACCGAGCAGCGCAGCCGGGGTCTCGAATCCCTGGTCATCAGCGAGATTCCGTACGCCCTGAACAAGTCCAATCTGCTCCAGAAGATCGCCGCCCTGGTCAACGAGCGCAGAATCGAAGGCATCAGCGACCTCAGGGACGAATCCGACCGCAACGGGATCAGGGTGGTCATCGACCTGAAAAAGGGCACCCTGTCCGACATCGTTCTGAACAAGCTCTACAAATACACGAGCCTGGAGACCTCTTTCGGGATCAACCTGCTGGCTGTGGTCAACAACCGGCCCAAGCTCCTCAACCTCAAAGAGGTCCTGCAGCTGTTCATCGATCACCGCAAGGAAGTGGTCATCAGACGGTCCAGACATGACCTGCGCAAGGCCGAACAGCGGGCTCACATCCTCGAGGGGCTGCGTATCGCCCTGGACAACATCGACGAGGTGGTGGCCATCATCAGGCAGTCCAAAAACCCCGGGGAGGCCAAGCAGAACCTCATGGACCGGTTCGGACTGTCAGCCGAGCAGAGTCAGGCCATTCTGGACATGCGTCTGCAGCGGCTGACCAACATGGAGCAGTCCAAGATCAAGGAGGAGTATCAGGAGGTCCTGAAGAAGATCGAGTACTTGAAGTCCATCCTGGAAAATGTGGAGGTCCTCAAAGGGGTCATCCGGGACGAGCTCCAGGAGATCAAAAAGATCTACGCCACCCCCAGGCAGACCCAGATCCTGACCCAGGATCCGGATGAAATCGACATTCAGGATCTCATCCCCGACGAAGAGGTCATGATCACCCTGTCCAGAAAGGGCTACATCAAGAGGACCCCGCTTTCGAACTACAATCAGCAGAAACGGGGAGGCAAGGGCATGACCGGATCCGCCCTCGGGGATTCAGACATGGTCCAGGCCCTGCTCTACGCCACCAATCACCAGAATCTGTTTCTGTTCACCAATCAGGGCCGCATTCTCAAGCTCAAGGTCTATCAGGTGCCGGAAGGGGGCCGACGGGCCAAGGGGGCCCACATCTCCAACCTGCTGGACCTGCACAAGGACGAGTTCGTGGCCACTGTTCTCGGGCAGCGGGATCTGAACTTCAACAACTTCTTCCTCTTCATCACCAAGAACGGCGTGATCAAGCGATCCGAGATCGAGTTGTACAAGAACCTGCGCTCCAGCGGCATGATCGCTCTGGCCATGAAAAAGGGCGATGAGCTCATTGCCGTCCGCGAGGTCACGGATGACAGCGAGATCATGCTCATGACCAAACAGGGCTACGCCATCCACTTCTCCTGCTCCGATGTCCGGGCCATGGGCCGCAATGCCACAGGCGTCAAGGGCATCTCCCTGAGGCCGGACGATGAAGTCGTTTCCGGGGTGGTCGTCCAGGGTCAGGGGGCCGACCATGTCCTGACCGTGTCAGAGTACGGCTTCGGCAAACGGACCCCCCTTGATCAGTATCGGCTCCAGTCCAGGGGCGGCAAGGGGATCATCAACATGAAGCCCAGTTCCAAGACCGGGGCAGTGCTGGGGGCCATGATGGTCGATGAAGAGGATCAGATCATCATCCTGACCTCGGAAAACAAGATGATCCGCATCGCGGTGAACGAGATCAGGGTCTGCAACCGTGCGGCCCAGGGGGTCAAGCTGGTGTCCATGGACAACGGCTGGGGCGTGGTCTGCTTTGACCGGATCATTCCGGAGAATGGGGATCTGGACTGAACAGAGCGGTGAATTGCGGTCCCATCCGATCCCTCTTCTGCCACAGGCTGGCGGCCCTGAACGATCTGAGATCCAAAGGGTTCCGGAACTGGGTCTTCGACCCCGGCATGCTCTTCGGTTCCTGCCGCCCATGGTGGGAACCTGCAGGTCAGAGGCCTGCCGGACATGAAGGCCTGGACCTCTGCCTGTATGCCGACGCGTCCGGGACAATCCGATCCTTGACCGCCGGCATGCTCGTTCCGGCCTTTTCCAGCGGTCAGGTGGCCGCCGTGATCTTGGATTTCCTTGGGCAGTCCATCGTCCTGTCCCCCAGCCCTGACCTGGTGATCATTCAGGCCCATGTCCAGCCCTTGCCCTTCATTGAGCCCGGCATCCGGGTTGAGGCCGGCGAGCCCATCGCCGCCATTGCCGGTTCTGGAGCCGGACCCGCGCAGCTCCTGCCCCATGTGCACATCTCGCTGGGCAGGCCGGTTCCCGGTCTTGACCTCACCTCCCTGACCTGGCCCGACATCAATCAGGGACAGGGGCTTGAGCTCATGGATCCGCTCGAGTTCATGGACTGCGATGGCCAGGTCCTGGAGGGATCCCCCCAGATGGTCCTGCCACCCTGCTGATCACGTTTCTGGCTCATAATCCATGAAGAACCCCGGTTTTCAGTTGACAGGCCGTCTTGTTGTCATTATGATAATTATTATCAATAAGGAGGTTGTTATGGGCTCACTGAGCAGCTATCGTCATCTGCCCATTGATTGGGACATGACTCCGGAAGAGGCCGTGACCATGTATCTGGAGTGGGGGAACAACTGGCGCAAGGGAGAGCGTTTCCCGGTCCGCTCGAAAGAGGACGAATCGTTCTACTTTGTGGTCAACACCTGGGATGCTGAACCCAGAGTTGTCCTGATCCGGAGAAATTCTGACGAGGCCGTGGAGCTGGCCGAGCTTCAGCTCCCGCCCAGTCTTATGCATGACTTCCTGTCCACCTCCGGCTCCCTCAAGGGGGTGCACGCCATCACGCCGGAAATCAGGCACTGGCTGGAGAGCCAGATGCATTGAACACCGAGAAATCCGGGCACAATCCTTCCTTGTTTCCAGGTGTGCTCGCTCTCTGTGAACACCCGGACAAGCTGCGGCCCTGTGCTGCAGCCCGGGTGTTCACAGAGCAGTGCACCCACGACCCTGAACGGGTTTGTCTTCAACCTCCGCAGTGCCTGTTCCACGTCCTGTTGAACTCGTTTCTCAAGCTTTGGGAAGACAATTCCAGCTCAGTCCTGCTCATGATGGTCGTCACGATTGCGGGCATGAGCGTCTACCCGGTCGCGGTCAATCAGACCCCGGTCATCTTCCTGCCTTCCGTCCTGGTCAGCGCTTTCCTGGGCGGATTCTTCTTCTTTCTCAACCAGGACCTCGGAGCCAGGGTCTAGGCCCAGGGATCGGCTCCTTCGTCTTTCCCGAGCCCTTCGGGCTCAGGCGGGTTCTGAGCACCCTGGCCATTGTGGCCTGAGCCGTGCTGATCAAGATGGGCTGAAGATCATTCATGATTGAAAAAATGGATGAAATGCAGTACACCTGATGCGTCGGACCCCAGAACCCTGCTCAAGGTGAACCCATGACACGCGCTTCTTCTGGCCGAGGCCTCCTGCCGTGATCACTGTATCAGAGATTGTGAAGTCATTTGGCGGTCTTGTTGCCGTGGACCATTGCAGCCTGTCCATCCACAAGGGATCGATCACTGGTCTCATCGGTCCCAATGGGGCTGGAAAGTCCACCCTCTTCAACATCGTGGCCGGTTTCCTCAAGCCAGATAACGGGACCATCATCCTGGGCAGCGAAGACATCACCGGGCTGCCGCCCTACAAGCTCTTTCACAAGGGCGTCCTGCGCACCTTCCAGGTCCCGCATGAATTCGACCGCATGACCGTTCTGGAAAATCTGATGCTCGTCCCTCCCGGCCAGAGCGGAGAGAATGTTCTGCTTCCGCTCATTCGCTGGGGTCGAGTCTGCAGACAGGAACGCGCTGTGCGCAAAAAGGCCGAGGAGGCCCTGGACTTCCTCCAGCTCTCAAAATTGAAATCAGAACTGGCCGGCAACCTGTCCGGGGGGCAGAAAAAGCTCCTCGAGCTGGGACGGACCATGATGACCGATGCCAAGGTGGTCCTCCTGGATGAACCCGGAGCAGGGGTGAATCGAACCCTGCTCGGGAAGCTGGCCAGCGACATTCGCCGCTTGAACGCCGAGCTGGGCTACACCTTCTGCATCATCGAGCATGACATGGATCTGATCATGGAGCTCTGCCACCCGGTCATTGTCATGGCCCAGGGCAAGGTTCTGGCAGAAGGCTCCATGGAGGACCTGCGGAACAATCTCCAGGTCCAGGAAGCGTATCTGGGAGGCCCGACGCAGTGAACAGGCTCGACGATCAGGGCAGAGCCCTCCTGGAGGCCAGGGACATTTCCGGCGGGTACGGCGGAGTGGACATCCTGAACGCCGTCTCCATTGCCGTGCAGCCCGGGGAGATCGTCTCCATTGTCGGGCCCAACGGGGCTGGGAAGTCAACGGTCATGAAGGCTGTTTTCGGACTCATCAGGGTCCGCAAAGGGAGCGTTCATTTCAAGGATCAGGAGATCACCGGATTCCGTCCGGACATGATCGTCCGCCAGGGGATGTGCTACGTGCCCCAGGAGCACAACATCTTTCCCACGCTGACCGTGCATGAGAACCTGGAGATGGGGGCCTTTGTCCGGACCGATGATTTTTCGGCCCAGCTGGATCAGGTCTATGAGCTCTTCCCGCCCCTGAAGGACAAGCGGAAACAGACCGCCGGCTTTCTGTCCGGGGGACAGCGCCAGATGGTGGCCATCGGCCGGGCCCTGATGCTCAAACCTGAACTGCTCCTCCTGGACGAGCCCTCTGCAGGGCTGTCACCGCTGTTCATCGAGCAGATCTTTGAGCGGATCAAAGAGATCAACAACCGCGGAGTGGGCATCCTCATGGTCGAGCAGAACGCCAAGCAGGCCTTGAGCTTTTCCCACCGGGGCTATGTCCTGGTCATGGGCATGAACCGCTACGACGACACAGGCCCCAACCTGATCAGCAACAGGGAAGTGGCCGAGATGTTCCTCGGAGGATGAGCGCCGACATGTTGTTCTCAACCATGGGAGAGGCTCGTGACTGAAATACTGCAGCTCGTCCTCTACGGGATCGTTCTGGGAAGCATCATCTCACTGGGGGCCATCGGCGTCTCGCTGATCTTCGGCATTCTCAGGTTCGCCCACTTTGCCCACGGCGACTTCATGACCCTGGGGGCCTATCTGGCTTTTGTCGGCGTGGTCGGCCTCAATCTGCCCATGATTGCTGTCTTTCCCTTTGCCCTGGCCGGTATGGGCCTGGTGGCCGTGGTCATCGACCGGACCATTTACCGGTTCATGCGCTCCTCGTCCCCGATCATCATGCTCATCAGCTCCGTGGGCACGGCCCTGATGCTCCGCAGCCTGATTCAGATCGTCTGGGGTCCGGACAACAAGATCTACGAGGCCGGGATCAAGATGCCCCTGACCTTCCTGGGCCTGCGGATCAAACCCGACCAGCTGACCATTGTCCTCGGGGCGGGCCTCCTGGTGGTCCTGCTGCACCTCTTCCTGCACCGGACCAAGATGGGCAAGGCCATGCGGGCCATGTCCGACAACATGGACCTGGCCAGGGTCAGCGGGATCAACACCGAGCGGGTCATCTTCTGGACCTGGGTCATTGCCGCCTTTCTGGCCGCCGCGGCCGGGATTTTTCTGGGCATCGACACCAGGCTCAATCCGATCATGGGCTGGCGCCTGCTCCTGCCTGTTTTTGCCGCAGCCATCCTCGGCGGGATCGGCAGCTTTTACGGGGCCATTCTCGGCGGGTTGGTCATCGGGATCGTCCAGGAGCTCTCGACCCTGTTCATTTCCCCAGCCTACAAACCGGCGGTGGCCTTTGCGATCATGGTCCTGATGCTCATCGTCCGGCCCACCGGGATCATGGGAGGGAAAGAGTGATGGAACTCGGGGGACTGCTGGGCTACTTCATCTTTTTCATGACCATGGCCGGCATCTACGGGGTCCTCAGCCTGGGGCTCAATGTCCAGTGGGGCTACACGGGCCAGATCAACATCGGCGTGGCCGCTTTTTTCGCCATTGGGGCCTACTCCAGCGCCATTCTGACCACAGCGCCGAGCACCGACCATCTGGGGGGGTTCGGCCTGCCCTTCGTGGCTGGGCTCCTCGGGGCCATGATCCTGGCCGGCCTGCTGGCCCTCATCGTCGGCCTGGTCACCCTCAAGCTCCGGGGGGACTACCTGGCCATCGCCAGCATCGGCATCGCGGAGATCGTCCGCCTGTTCCTGAAGAACGAGGGCTGGCTGACCAACGGGGTCCGGGGCATCCCGGCCATCCCCAAGCCGCTCTCCAATCTCGTTCCTGGCAGTGAGGCCATCCTCTTCCTCATGGTGGTCCTCGTCTTTGTGGCCCTGACCTACCTGGCCCTGCAGCGCCTCTTCCATTCACCCTGGGTCAGGGTTCTCCGGGCCGTGAGGGCCAATGAGGACGCTGTCCAGGCCGCTGGCAAGAACGTCCTCCGTTTCAGGGTCGAGGCCTTTGTCCTGGGTTCCATGGTCATGGGCCTGGGAGGGGCCCTGTACGCCCATTTCACGACCTTCATCAGCCCTTCGGCCTTTGACCCCATGTTCGGGACCTTTCTGGTCTGGGTCATGCTCATCGCCGGAGGCAGCGGCAACAACAGAGGTGCCCTGCTCGGGGCCGTGATCATCTGGGGGGTCTGGTCCGGGACCGAGATTTTCACGGCCAAGCTGCCCGAGGACTGGGTCACCCGGGCATCGTCCATCCGGATCTTCCTGATCGGGCTGCTGCTGGAGATCATCCTCATCCTCAGGCCTCAGGGCATCCTGCCGGAAAAGCCCCCCCGCCCGCCAGGGCTCCGGGACGTCCTCCAGGGAGATCAGAGTCCGGGGGACGGACCTTCCTGAATACAGAAAACCCCTGCCAGGCCTGGCAGGGGTTTTCTGTATGCGGTCATGCGATGTCATCCACGCATCGGGATGACATGGCGCTACATCTGAGGTTCGAAGACCTTGACGGTCGTGATCTCCCCGTCCTTGATCATCCAGTGGGCAAAGGTTCCGGAGACGTCCCCGGCCTGGTCGAAATCAATGGATCCGGAGGCACCCACATAGTCGATGTCCTGGCCGTCTGCCAGCAGGTCCACGGCCTTGGCCCACTCACCCGGGAGGACTTTGACCCCCGGCGCATTGGCCACGTCCCGAAGGGCGTCCCGAACCGCCCTGCTGTCGGTGGTCCCGGCCTTCTGCACGGCCAGGGCCAGGACATAGGCGGCGTCGTAGGACGTGTCGATGAACGGCTTGGGCGGGACCTCGCCGAACATGGCCTTGTACGCGGCCAGATAGTTCTTGGCCGCGTCGCTGTCGGTCATGGCCTGAGGAGCGGTGCCAAAGGAGCCGTTGAGGTAGGTGGCCCCGATGGCTTCGATGATCTCAGGCGCCTTGAGGCCGTCGGTGTAGACAAACTCCTGGAAGTAGCCCTCTTCGAGGGACTGGCGGAGGATGGTCACCCCGTTTTCCGGGTAGCCGATGAGCAGCAGGGCTTCCGCCCCCTCGGAGCTGGCTTTGGACAGCTCACCACGGTAGGAGGCGTTGCCGGGTTCATAAGGCAGGGCCGCCGAAACCTGGCCCCCCTTTTGAACAAAGGCCTGCTCAAAGCTTTCGGCCAGCCCTTCCCCGTAGTCGTTGTTGACGTAGAGCACGGCCACGTTGGCGTAGCCCTTTTCAGAGACGACCTGGGCCAGGGCGACCCCCTGAAAGGCATCGGACGGCACGGAACGGAACAGGAAGTCCTCGTCCTCAAGCCCGGTGATCACCGGTGATGTCGAGGCGGGGGAGATCTGGGGCACGCCGGCGCTCTTGGTCACGCTCTGGGCCACGGGGATGGTCACCCCGCTGGAGAGGGCCCCGACGATCCCGGAGACGTTCTGGATGGAGACCAGCTTCTGTGCCGCGTCAATGCCCGGCTGGGGCTTGGTCTGGGTGTCGCCGACCACGATCTTCAGGGTCTGGCCCAAGACCCCGCCGGCATCGTTGATCTCCTTTTCCGCCAGCTGGATTCCGGTCAAGCTTGACTCTCCGTAGGCCTGCAGGTCCCCGGTCATGGGCAGCAGGGCGCCCAGCTTGACCATGTCCGCCCCAGAGGCCGGGGAGATTGACACGAGGAGTGCTCCGCAGAGGATCACCAGGCCGAACACGTGTGAGAACCAACGCAACGAAGTTTTCATAGCAGCCCTCCTGGAAAGATTGGGTGTGGATGGAATAGGACTTTTCCATTTTTCCTGACCTTACGTGAAGCCAAAAGAAATTGTCAACGGATTATCAATGGGTTCCTGCAGGGCCGAGCTAAAGTTAGGTCTGCCAAACTTTCTGTTGACAAGCGTGTCTGCCAACATTAAGACTGGTTCCCGTCGGTGTTTTTGAACAGCCAGCAATCGGTTCCGACCCGATTGCAACTCTTGAGGACCAAGCATGCCACAGATCACGACCATCGCCCTGGCCGGCAATCCCAACTCAGGCAAGACCACGCTCTTCAACGCCCTGACCGGGTCCCGCCAGCAGGTCGGCAACTATCCAGGAATCACCGTGGACAAACGGGAGGGCGAAGCCCAGATCGGCTCGACCAGACTGCACATCGTCGACCTCCCGGGGACCTATTCCCTGACCGCCTACTCCCAGGAAGAGCTCGTGGCCCGGAACGTCCTGGTTGAAGACAAGCCCAGGGTGGTCATCGACGTCCTGGATGCCACCAATCTGGAGCGGAACCTCTATCTGGCTGTCCAGTTCATGGAGCTTGGCATTCCAGTGGTCCTGGTCCTGAACATGATGGACGAGGTCAGGAAAAAAGGGCTGAGCATCGACACCAGTCAGCTCTCCCGGCTGCTGAACATTCCCGTGGTCGAAACCGTGGCCAGGACAGGCACTGGCAAGGAGGGCCTGATGGAAGTGGCCAGGGACACTGCCGCACAATGGGAGGACCGGGAGTGGACCCCGTTGCGGATGTCCTACGGGGCCGACCTCGATCCGGTTCTGGACTCCATGACCCAGGTCATTGAACAGGCTGGTTTTCTCCTCCAGCGGTATCCGGCCAGGTGGGTGGCCCTGAAATACCTGGAGGAGGACGAGGAGATCAGGCGGATCGGCAACGAGGAGGACCCGGTCACGGCCGGACAGCTGGAGGGCATGGTCGCGGAGGTCTCGCATCACTGCCAGCAGACACTGAACACGCACCCCGAGGCCATCATCGCCGATTACCGCTACGGGTTCATCAATTCCGTCCTCAAGCAGGGCGTGATCACCCGCCCCGACAATCAGAGCCGGATCACCTTTTCCGATCAGGCCGACCGCCTTCTGACCCATAAGCTGGCCGGTCCCCTGATCATGGTCGGCGTGCTCTACGGCATGTTCAAGCTGACCTTCAATCTCGGCGAGACACCACTGGGCTGGGTCCAGCTCTTCTTTTCCTGGCTGGGGGACACGGTGGGCTCCCTGCTCCCTCAGGGCCTGCTCCAGTCCCTGCTGGTCTCCGGGGTCATTGACGGCGTGGGCGGGGTGCTCAGCTTCGTGCCTCTGATTTTGATCATGTTCTTCTGCCTCTCTTTTCTCGAGGACTCCGGCTATCTGGCCAGGATGGCCTACATGCTTGACCGGGCCCTGCGCGTCTTCGGTCTCCATGGGTGTTCGGTCATGCCGTTCATCGTCTCCGGCGGCATCCCTGGAGGGTGTGCGGTTCCAGGCCTGATGGCCACACGAACGCTCCGCGGGCCCAAGGAGAAGCTGGCCACCATGCTCACCCTGCCTTTCATGAGCTGCGGGGCCAAGATACCGGTCTTTCTGCTCATTGGGGGGGTCTTTTTTCGGGAATCGGCAGCCGAGGTCCTGTTCTGGATCACCCTGCTCGGCTGGGGGATGGCCCTGCTGGTGGCCAAGTTCCTGAGGGTCACGGTCCTGCGGGGCGAACCCACGCCGTTTGTCATGGAGCTGCCTCCCTACCGCCTGCCGACCTTGAAGGGGCTGTGCATCCATACCTGGGAGCGGGGCTGGCAGTACATCAGAAAGGCGGGCACGATCATCCTGGCCATCTCCATCCTGCTCTGGGCAGCCATGACCTTTCCCGGCCTGGACAGTCAGACAGCCCGGGAGTTTGACACCCGGATCGCGACCCTGGAAACAAAGCTGGCCAGCGCCCAGTCATCATCCCGACAGCAAACGCTCAGGGAAAGGCTGAACCAGGAGCAGGGCCTGAAACTGCAGGCGTCGCTCAGGGCCACCCTGGCCGGACGCATCGGGACCTCGATCCAGGAGGTCACGGACTGGGCCGGCTTTGACTGGAGGCTGAACATCGCCCTGATCGGGGGCGTGGCAGCCAAGGAGGTCATCGTCTCCACCCTGGGTACGGCCTACTCCCTGGGGGAGGTCGATGAGGCCGGTGGAAGCCAGTCCCTGTCTCAGCGCCTGGCCAACGACCCGTCATGGTCCAAGGTCAAGGGGCTGGCCGTGATGGTCTTTGTCCTGCTCTACGCCCCATGCTTCGTCAGCCTGGTGACCATGGCCAGGGAATCCTCCTGGCGCTGGGCGGCCTTCAGCCTGATCTTCAACACCCTGTTCGCCTTTGGCCTGGCCGTGGCCGTCTACCAGGTGGGCGTGAGGATTGTCTGACGCGTCCCGGCAGGGACCCTGCACTCCTTCATGAAAAGCCGAGCCAGGTGGTCGTGGACTGGAGGGGTTCCCGCTCCGTGACCACGGCGTTGGCTGGGAAGTCCCAGTCAGGGACGCCGATGGCCACCCCGACGATGACCTCTTTGGACTCTGGGAGCCCGGCCACCCTGCGGACGATGTCCGGAAACATGACCCCCTGGTCCTCGATGCAGGTCCCCAGGTTGTGGTCCAGGGCCGCCAGACAGATGTTCTGGACCACGCAGCCGATGTCGAAGTGCGTGGAGGTCTGATCGAGGATGGCGTCCGCAGCCACGACGATGGCCGCCGGGGCATCGAAAAACCTGAAGCCCCGCTCCATCCAGTCGGACCGCTTGCCCTCGTCCCCCCGTCCGATACCCATCAGAGAAAAGAGCTGCTTGGCCAGCTCCACCTGCCTGGTTCGGTAGACGCTGTCCCTTGGCCAGCCGGCCGAGCTGTGCAGGGTTCCGGCTTCCTGTTTCTCGCGCAGTCTGGCGATGTTCTCTGATTTCAGCCGCTCCAGGGGCTCTCCGGTCAGCACAGTGAACTCCCAGGGCTGGGTGTTCATGGCTGAAGGGGCCCGGCAGGCCACCTCCAGGATCCTGGCCAGCACGTCCCGGGGCACGGGGTCGGAGGTGAACCCGCGAATGCTCTTTCGCTGCCTGATGGCCTCCTGGACGTCCATGTGCACAGCCTCCAATGTTTGCCCGCTCTGCCGGCGGCGGCGCAGATTCGCATATCATGCACTCAATCCCGAGGCGGCTCCAGGGATAAAATCCGCCTGGCTTCAGCAGGGGTGGCCGGCTCCCGGCCGTAGGCCCCGGCCAGGTTCCGGACCTGCTCCACGAGCTGGGCATTGGTCCTGGCCAGGACCCCCCGCCTGAGGTAGATGTTGTCCTCCATGCCCACCCTGACGTGGCCCCCGGTCATCAGGGCCATCATGGCCATGTTCAGGGAATGCCTGCCGATCCCGATGGTCGACCAGGTGCAGCCCTGGGGCAGATACTCGAGGAAGTGAAGGTAGGTCTGCGGGGTGGCCGGGGCCCCCCATGGGGTGCCGAGGACGAACTGGAAGTGCAGGGGCTCCTTGAGCTTGCCCTGATCCCGGAGGCGCAGGCTGGTCATGATCATGCCCAGATCAAAGACTTCCAGCTCGGGCTTGACCCCCTTTTCCACCATCTGCTCCGCGGCCATCTCCAGAAAGTCTATGGGGTTGCTGAAGACCCCCGAGCCCAGGTTGATGGACCCGGCATCGAAGGAAGCCAGCTCAGGCCGCAGATCCAGGGGAGCCAGCCTTTCCTGGTAGCCAAGGTTCCGGCCCGGGATGCCGCTGGTGGTCAGGCAGAGCACCAGGTCGGTTTTCTCCCGCAAGGGGGTGACCACCCGCTTGAAGATCTCCGGATCCTGGGTTCCCAGGCCGGTTTCGGGGTCCCGGACATGGATGTGGACCACCGAGGCCCCGGCCTGCCAGCATTCAAGGGCCGACTGGGTGATCTCCTCCGGGGACAGGGGGATGTGCGGGGCGACGTCGCGCATCATCCGGCTTCCGGTGATGGCGGCTGTCAGAATGACCTTCTCCATAGGCTTTTTGTCCTTATCCGAGGTTGGGTTCCTGCATGACCTGGCTGATGGATGCCTTCAGGATCCCCACCAGGTCCCTGATCTGGTCTTCATTGATGACAAAGGGCGGAGCCAGGAGCACATGGTCGCCATGGACGCCGTCGGCACCTCCACCGCCCGGATAGACGATGAGCCCGTTTTCCAGGCAGCGGGCACCGACACGTGCGTTGAGCTTCAGCCTGGGATCAAAGGGGGTTTTGGTGGCCTTGTCCCGGACAAACTCGACACCGGCAAACAGGCCCAGGCCCCGGACATCGCCCACACCCTCCAGTTCCCTGAGGCTCTGCAACTCCCTCAGCATCATCGCCCCCAGCTCCCGGGAACGGCGAACCAGGTCGTGGTCCTCGATGTAGGCCAGCACAGCCTGGGCGATGGCGCAGGACAGAGGGTTCTGGCTGTAGGTGTGCCCGTGGACAAAGGCTCCGTTGCCGTCCAGAATGACCTGCCTGATCTCTTCTGTGGTCAGCAGACAGTAGATGGGGCTGTATCCGCTGGCCAGCCCCTTGGCGCAGACGATCATGTCCGGTTTGACGCCCCAGTGATCCACGGCGAAGTTCTGGCCGGTGCGGCCGATGCCGGTCATGACCTCGTCCACGATGAGCAGGACATCGTAGCGGTCGCAGATCTCGCGGATTCTTTGAAAGTAGCCATCCCTGGGGACCAGAACCCCGGCTGTGGCCCCGACAACGGGCTCGGCAATGAACGCGGACACCGAGTCCGGCCCCTCATAGAGGATGGTCTTTTCCAGGTCCTCGGCGCATTCCAGGGCGCAGGACTGGGGCTCCCGGCCAAAGGGACAGCGGTAGCAGTAGGCCGGGGCGATGTGCGGGGTGTGCTGGATCAGGGGCTGATAGTATCTCCTTCGTCCGGTGTGACCGCTGAGGGCCAGGGCCCCCAGGGTGTTGCCGTGGTAGCTGGTCCAGCGGGAGACGACCTTGTACTTGGCCGGCCGGCCCCGGTCCACCTGGACCTGCCTGGCCATCTTGACCGCGGTCTCCACGGCCTCAGAGCCTCCGGACAGATAGTAGACCCGGTTGATGTTCTCAGGGGCCATGGCCACCAGCCTTTCGGCCAGGTCAACCGCAGCCTGGGTGGTGAACTGGGATCCATGGGTGAAGGCAATCTCGGTGGCCTGCTGGAGCATGGCCTGTCTGACCTCCTCGACCCCGTGGCCGATGGAGACCACCACGGCCCCTCCAGAGCCGTCGATGTACCGCTTGCCCTGGGTATCGACGATGTAGATGCCTTCCCCCTTCTGAGCGGTCGGGTAGTGCTTTTTGGGGTTGCGATAGAAGACATGGTCCTGGTTGATG
>CAZNIP010000007.1:0-56101 GCA_964573115.1 uncultured Desulfohalobiaceae bacterium
GGGTCCAAGGCCAAGCAGGACGACCCGTCGCTCATCGAGCGGGGGATCTTTGTGGATCAGCCGGACGTCCCGGAATACTGTTCAGCCTATGAGCACACAATGGAATTGGCACACAAGGGATAGCGGATATGAAACGAAGCAGGCTTGTTTTTTCCGGATCAGGGGGCCAGGGTCTCATCACCGCGGCGATCATCCTGGCTGAAGCGGCGGTTCTCCATGAAGGGCTCAATGCAGTCCAGTCCCAGTCCTATGGTGCAGCAGCCAGGGGCGGGGTGACCAGGTCTGACATCATCATTTCCAATGAGGACATCGACTATCCAAAGGTCATGCAGCCCAATGTCCTGGTCACTCTGACCCAGGAAGCCTACAACAGCACCTATCGCATTGTCCGTCCAGGGGGTTTGCTCATCACGGACACCCATTTCGTGACCCAAAGGGGGACGGCAGATGCGACGCATCAGAACCTGCCGCTCTACGACAAGGTCATGGAGAGGATCGGCAAGCCCATCGTCTTGAACATCTGCATGCTGGGCGCTCTGCAGGCCTTGACCGACCTGGTTTCCATGGAATCACTCCGGCAGGTCATCAGGGACCGTGTCCCTTCGGCCTTCCTGGACATGAATCACCAGGCCCTGGAGTTGGGGGGTGAAGTCGCCAGGACAGGTCAGGACGAAGCTTAGCTGAGACGGTGTTCTTTCATTTTTCTCCATAACGTTGTCCGGCTGACACCGAGCTTTTCTGCTGCCTTCCTTTTCGAATAACGGCATTCCTTGAGCGCCCTCAGGATGGCCTCGGCTTCATGGGAGACGAGGCTCTCCTGCAGTCCCGCCTGCCGGACATCGTCTGGACTGGTCTGCTCCTCTCTGAGCTTAGAATACTCGATGAGCTCTGCGTACAGCTCCTCAAAGACAGGCTGGGCAAACCTGCCATTGCACAGGATGACCAGCTTTTCGATAAAGTTATAGAGTTGGCGCACATTTCCAGGCCATTGGAGTGTCGTCAGCCTTTCCAGGCCGTCCTCCGGGATGACAATGGCCTGAAGCCGGTGTTTGCCTGAGGCCTTGGCCACCATGTCCCTGACCAGAACGGGGACGTCTTCAGTCCGTTCTCGAAGCGGGGGGATGGTGATGGTCAAGACATCGAGCCGGAAAAACAGATCCTCCCGAAAATGCCCTGTTGTCACCTTTTGGCTCAGGGCCTGATTGGTGGCCGAGATGACTCGGACATCGATGGGAATGAGCCTGTCGCCTCCCACCCGCATGACCTCCTTTTCCTGGAGGACCCTCAGGAGCCTGCTTTGCAGGTTGAGGGGGGTGCTCCCGATTTCATCCAGGAAGATCGATCCATGATGGGCCAGCTCAAACAGTCCTGGGCGTCCCCCTTTTCTCGAGCCTGTGAAAGCCCCTTCCTCATGCCCGAAGAGCTCGCTCTCGAGGAGTTGATCAGGCACAGCCGCACAGTTGATGGACACAAAAGGGCCCTTTTTTCGCGAGCAGGCGTTGTGGATGCCCTGGGCCATGAGCTCCTTGCCAGTCCCGGTCTCCCCGGTGATGAGCAGGGAGGAGTCCGTACGGGCGTATTTCATGGCCTTGGAAAGCGTGTCCTTCATCTTGGGGCTGCGATGGATGAGGTCATCAAAGGTGTATTTGGCGTTCAACCGCTTGACCAGAGAGCGACGGACCTTGTTTTCCACCTGGATGACATTCGAGGCGTCCTTGAAGGTGGTCACGGCCCCGACGAGGTTGCTGCCCACCTTGAGAGGGACATGGTTCATGACGAACATTTCCCCCCTGATCTTTTCCAGGTTGTCCCAGAGAGGCTGCCCGTGCAGCAAGACAGTGGCCACCGAATCTCCGGGGATGCACGTCTGGATCGGCCGGCCCTGGACGAACTCCCCGTTGATCTTGAGCAGGTCGAGAGCGGCCTGGTTGATGGTTGTGACGCTTCCGTTCTGATCAACGGAGACGATGCCTTCTGAGGTGGCATTCATGATTGTCCGGAGCTTGGTGGTCTTTTCCTGTTCCAGCCGTTTGGATTTGGCGACGGACAGGGCGTCTTCCAGGGCGGCTTTCATCACGTCTTCAGTCGTTTTCAGCTCCACCCCGTTCATGCCAAGCTCACGAGCGATGGCCATGGACAACCCGCCACCGATGACCACGTCGCACCCCTCGTCCCGTCCCTTGCAGATCGCTGCCCTCAAGCTCCTGGAGTCGAAGAACTCTCCGGCGACCATGTTGATCCCGAAGAAATCCTGAAAGATCTCAACACGCGACAGCTCCTCCCTGAAAGAGGTCAGCAGGATTTTGCACCCAAGCCGGCAGGCGTCCTTGACGTTTTCCAGGATGTCAAAAACACTGATTCGCACTGCAAGGACCGGGACACTCAGGTTTTCCCGGAGGATGTTGGCCGTCCCCCTCCGGCTGATGATCACCTCCACACCGTTCTGCTCCATGTCCAGGCCTGCTGGAATGGAAGCATCCAGGGCAACATTGCTGAAGCTCGTCTGGAGGTCTGTGCCCCGGGTCACCGTGGAGGCACTGACGAAAAACTGATCAGATGCGGCAATGAAGCCGACATGGAAAGGGCGATCGTCCATAGCTGAGACCTGTTTCAATGATGCACACCAATTTAACAATGTGTTTCAAAGATTGAACATTTTGTCAACAGTTGGCCTGCTCGTATGCATGTATCTTCTTGAAATCTTGTGATTTTAAGATTACGTCCTTTTCTGGCACGATTTTTCCAGTTCCACTGTTGTGAACACCCACGTGCACAGCAACACCAGACAAAGGAAGGTCACGGATGAGTGCTCAGGACAGGCAAGGCCAGATGATCGAATATACTGACAAAGGTGAGCTGGTCGTCCCTGATCAGCCGATGATTCCCTTTATCGAGGGCGACGGTGTCGGCCCGGACATCTGGAGGGCCTCGGTTCAGGTCTTTGATGCGGCAGTGGCCAAGGCGTATGCAGGCCAGAAACAGATTCACTGGGTGGAAGTCCTGGCCGGAGAGAAATCCAGGGAGGGCACAGGCCAGTGGCTCCCCACTGAGACCCTGGAAAAGCTGAAGGAACACAAGGTCGGCATCAAAGGGCCCTTGACCACCCCTGTCGGGAGCGGCATTCGCAGCCTGAACGTGGCCATCCGCCAGAACCTGGATCTCTATGCCTGCATCCGCCCGGTGCAGCACATAGCCGGCGTGCCGAGCCCGGTCAAGGACCCCGGGAAGGTGGACATGATCGTCTTCAGGGAGAACACGGAAGATGTCTATGCCGGCCTGGAATGGTCCTCAGGCAGTGAGGAGGTCCGGAAGATCATCGAGTTTTTCAAGGACACGTTCGGCGTGCCGCTTCGAGACGATTCAGCCCTGGGACTGAAGCCCATGAGCCCCTTCGGCTCCAAGCGTCTGGTTCGAAAAGCCATCCAGTGGGCGATTGAGACCAAGAGGAAGAGCGTCACCCTTGTGCACAAAGGCAACATCATGAAGTTCACCGAGGGCGCCTTCCGGGACTGGGGCTATGAACTGGCCGCCCAGGAGTTCAGCGGCCAGACCCTTGCCGAGGCCGACCTGGATGGCAGTGGCCAGGATTCAGGGGGCAAGATCATCATCAAGGACAGGATCGCCGACGCCATGTTCCAGCAGGTCCTCCTCCGGCCGGATGAGTACGATGTCCTGGCCATGCCCAACTTGAACGGGGACTACATGTCTGATGCCCTGTCAGCCCAGGTTGGCGGGCTGGGTATGGCCCCCGGGGCCAACATGAGTGACAGGGTGGCGGTCTTCGAGGCCACCCACGGCACAGCCCCGAAATATGCCGGGCAGGATGTGATCAATCCCAGCTCCATGCTCCTGTCAGGGGTCCTGATGTTTGACCATCTCGGCTGGTTTGAGGCTGCAGATCTCATTCGACAGGCCCTGGGAGCCACCATTCAGGACAAGAGAGTGACCTACGATCTGGCCCGGCAGCTTCAGGGCGCTGAAAAGATCAAGTGCTCCGAGTTTGCCCGGGCCATCATTGAGCGTCTTTAAGGAGTTCGGCCATGTCCAACCTGGTTCACAAGATCATCAAGTCTCACCTGGTCTCCGGGGAGATGGTCCTGGGAGCGGAAATAGGGATCAGGATCGACAACACCCTGATCCACGACGCCACCGGCCAGATGGCCATGCTCCAGTTCGAGGCCCTGGGCATTCCCAGGGTCAAGACCAAGAGGTCGGTGACCTATACTGATCACAATACTCTGCAGATCGGCTTCGAGAACATGGACGATCACCATTTCCTGGCATCGGCCAGCCGGAAGTTCGGGCTCTTCACCTCGAAAGCCGGCAACGGCATCTGCCATCAGGTCAACCTGGAGCGTTTTTCCATCCCTGGTGACACCCTCCTCGGAGCTGACAGCCACACCACAACCGGCGGCGGGGTGGGCATGCTGGCCATTGGAGCCGGTGGCCTGGACATTGCCGTAGCCATGGCTGGACAGCCATTTTATCTGCCCATGCCCAGGGTGATGAAGGTCGAGTTGACTGGATCCCTGCCGGACTGGTCGACGGCCAAGGACGTTGTCCTGGAGATCCTCAGGCGGCTCACTGTTTCAGGTGGACGGGGAAAGATCCTCGAATTCACCGGGGAGGGGGTTCGGAACCTCTCCGCACCAGAGCGGGCCACGATCGCCAACATGAGCATCGAGTGCGGGGCGTTCACGGCCATCTTCCCCAGTGACGACGTCACCAGGGAGTATTTTGCTGCGCAACAGAGGGACAACGACTGGAAAGAGCTCAGAGCGGACCCCGACGCCGACTACGATGAAGAGATGAGTCTCGATCTTTCCACCATCGAACCTCTGGTGGCTCAACCTCATTCGCCGGACAACGTCGTCCCGGTCGCCGAGGTCAAGAATGTCAAGGTCGACCAGGTGGCCATAGGGTCATGCACGAATTCGTCCCTGGAAGACATGTTCAACGTGGCAGAGATCCTCAAAGGCAGGCAGATCCCCGAACATGTCAGCCTGATCATCGCACCCGGTTCCAGGCAGGTGCTCATGGATCTTTCCCGGTCAGGGGCCTTGAGCGACATCCTGGCCTCAGGGGCCAGGCTGATGGAGACCGCGTGCGGATTCTGCAACGGCGTGGGCCAGGCACCGAGGTCAGGAGGGGTGTCCGTGCGGACCTCGAACAGGAATTTTCCCGGGAGAAGCGGAACAACTGACGCGAATCTCTATCTGGTCAGTCCGGAAACCGCGGTGGCTACGGCCCTGGCGGGTCAAATCACCGATCCCAGAACACTTGGCAGTCCAGTTCAGGTTTCTCTGCCCGGGACCTTTGCCACTGACGACTCCATGATCGTGCCGCCAGCCCCCGAAGGAGAGCAGGTCGATATCGTCAGAGGGCCGAACATCGCTCCGCTGCCCCGTTTTGAAAAGATCCCGGACACCCTGGACGGTGAGCTCCTGTTGACCCTGGGGGACAATGTGACCACAGACGACATCCTGCCGGCCGGTGCTCATATCCTGGCCAAGCGGGCCAACATCCCGGCCATTTCAGAGTTCATCTTCTGCAAGGTCGACAGCACCTTCCCCGAAAGAGCCCGGCAGGCGGGAACAGGATTCATCGTTGGCGGGAAGAACTACGGCCAGGGCTCCAGCCGGGAGCATGCAGCCCTGGCACCTCGATACCTCGGAGTCAGAGCTGTCCTGGCCGAGTCCTTTGCCAGAATTCACAAGTCCAACTTGATCAACTTCGGGATCCTGCCTCTGGAATTCCAGGATGCTGCCGATGCTTCCTCCTTCAGCCAGGGAGACAGGCTGGGCCTTGAAAACGTGCGGGCCGTTCTCGCGCAGGAAGGTGACAACGAGATCGTGGTGCACAATCTGACCAGGAACAGCACGGTGAGGGCCAGGCTGGATGTCTCCCCGAGGCTGCGAAGAGTGCTCCTGGATGGTGGGACGCTCAACCATGCCAAGACCATGAGCTCGTCAGCCGAGTGAGCCTGGATGCAACTTCAAAGAACCAAAAAAAGAGAATTCAGCTTTGCCAGAGGCAAAGCTGAATTCTGAGAGAAGGCCATGAACACTGTGGTGTTTGAAGATCAGACCTTGAGAGACGGGCTCCAGAATGAATCGCGGGTCTTCACTCTGGATGAGAAGCTTCGTCTTCTGGATATCTTGGTGGGTGCCGGCCTGAAAAGAATCCAGCTTGGTTCCTTTGTTCACCCCAAGCGGGTCCCGCAGATGGCCGACACGGACGAGTTTGTCCGCGCTGCCGGACAGCGGGAGGGCATCTCCCTGACAGGGCTCATCCTGAATGAAAAGGGCCTTGAACGGGCCTTGGACTGCGGGATATCGGACGTGGCTCTGTCGGTCTCTGTGTCTGACGCCCACAGTCGAAGAAATGTGAACAAGCCTGCCAGAGAAGCCCTGGACACCATGGCCCCCCTGGTGGAAAAGGCCGTTCAGGCAGGGCTCAATGTCCGAGCGGGGCTGCAATGCGCCTTTGGCTGCGTGCTCGAAGGGGCCATCGATCCTGCAAAGGTCACCTCTGCGGCCAGGGCAATGGCTTCAGCCGGGGCGCAGGAGATCAATCTCGCGGATACGACTGGCATGGGCAACCCATCCATGATTCGTGACGTGTGCCAGAGGGTGCAGGAAGCTGTTCCTCAAGCAGGCCTGGTCCTGCATCTCCACAATACCAGGGGGCTCGGGATTTCCAATATGCTGGCCGGGTACGAGAGCGGGGTCCGGGTCTTTGACGTCTGTACAGGGGGCCTGGGTGGATGTCCCTTTGTCAAAGGGGCAGCCGGGAACATCCCCACTGAGGATGCCGTTCATGTGTTTGAAGCCGTGGGGGTCTCGACAGGCGTCGAGGTGAAGGCCCTGATGCCGGCTGTTGATCTCCTGGAGGAGCAGCTCGGCCGCTCCCTGCCCGGGCACATGAAGAAGGTCATACAATCTGGACAGCCCTTGTGGCCAGAGGCAGGAGGACATGTCAATGCGTGATGCGGACCAGTCGTTACCGCTCGAGGGCCTTCGCGTCCTTGAGTTCGGACACACGGTCATGGGGCCGACCTGCGGCCTCATTCTGGCCGATATGGGTGCGGAGGTCTTCAAGGTCGAGAAAGCCGGCAAAGGCGATGACACGAGACATCTGAAAGGATTTGGAGCCGGATTTTTCCCTTTTTTCAACCGGAACAAGAAGAGCATTTCCGTTGATCTCAAATCTGAGCAGGGAAAGGACGTCGTCTCCAAACTGATCAACCGATCAGACGTGCTCATTGAGAATTTCGGTCCAGGAACCATGGACCGGCTTGGCTTTGGCTATGAAGTGTGCAAGAGTATCAATGATCGTCTCATCTTCTGTTCTCTCAAGGGGTTCATGCCAGGACCGTATGAAAAGCGGCCTGCCCTGGATGAGGTCGTGCAGATGATGTCCGGTCTGGCCTACATGACCGGTCCCACAGGAAGACCCCTCAGGGCTGGAGCCTCTGTCGTGGATATCATGGGCGGCACCTATGGGGCTGTGGGGATCCTGAGCGCCCTGCACGAGCGGCAGAGGACCGGGAAGGGCAAGTTTGTTCAGGCCACGCTCTATGAGTCGGCGGCATTCCTTGTCGGACAGCATATGGCCATTGCCGCGGCCACTGGCCAGCCTCCACCCCCGATGCCGGAGAGGGGCCGGACCTGGTCCATTTACGACCTCTTCACGACTGCTGATGATGAGCAGGTTTTCCTCGGAGTGACCAGTGAGCGTCACTGGGCGTCGTTGTGCAGTGTCTTCGGGTTTGATGACTTTCTTGAAGACAGCCGGTTGGCCACCAACCACGATCGAATCGAACAGCGGCAATGGTTCCTGCCCGAGCTGCAACAACGGATCAGGAAGCTGTCGAAAGAGGAGTTCATGGCCCTGGCCGAGCAGGCCTCTGTGCCCTTTGCCCCAATTGGTCAGCCAAAGGACCTTTTTGAGGATGAGCACTTGAACCTGTCCCATGGTCTGGCAGAGACAACCTTTCCAAGCGGCAGCAGGGCGAAACTGCCCAAAATCCCATTGAGCATGGACCACCAGAGGTTCGATCTCAGGTCTGATCCGCCAAGGGTCGGCCAGGGGGCAGAGCAATTCCTTCTTCAAGCGGGCCTGACCGCTGAACAATTCCGGCAGTTGCAAGAGGAAGGCATCATCACGATCGAACAGTGATCGTGACGGCAACGATGACAAGGAGGTGAATCTGGACGTGAACTGATGTATCGTGAAGTGTCCACAGAACATCCCATCAATCGAAAGGAGGAGTGAGGCATGAGAAGCATTCTGAAAGTGTTGTTTGGTCAACGAACAGTGGTCGTGTTCCTGTCCGCAGTCCTGTGCTGTGCCGTCTTCGGGCTCGTCAACCCGGCGCAGTCCCAAGCTTTTACTCCGGAAAAAGTCCATTTCCTGATTCCCGGGGGCGCTGGAGGTGGATGGGATGGGACCGCCCGTGGTGTCGGCAAGGCCCTTGTTGACTCAGGGATTTTGGAGGAAGCAACCTTCGAAAACATGTCCGGGGGTGGCGGGGGCAAGGCCCTCAATCATCTCATCAGCACGGCCAAGCGTCAGCACGGGACCTTGATGGTCAACTCAGTGCCCATTGTGGTCCGGTCTCTCCGGGGCATTTTCCCCCAGTCCTTTCGCGACACCACGCCCATAGCCTCGGTCATCGCCGACTATGCGGCCTTTATCGTGCCTGTCAAGTCAAAATACGAAACGTTTGAGCAGGTTGTCGAAGACTTTCAGGAAAACCCAAGCAGCATCAAAGTTGCTGGAGGCTCTGTTCAAGGCGGCATGGACCACCTTGTGGCCGCACTGGCCTTTCAGGCCGCTGGCGGGGACCCCCTCGATGTCCAGTACATTCCCTACGACGCCGGTGGAAAGGCCATGGCCGGGCTCCTCTCGGGGGACACCCAGCTCCTGAGCACCGGCTTCAGCGAAGCCGTGGGGCTGGCCAAACAGGGTGAAGTCCGGATGATCGCCGTGACCTCGGAGGAACGCCTTCCGCAGGCCCCTGACGTTCCCACGCTCATGGAGATGGGCTACGAGGCTTCCTTCGCCAACTGGAGAGGCTTTTTTGGGGCCCCGGGCCTGCCTGATGAGATGGCCGATGGCTATCGCGAGATGCTGGAAAAAATGTATGACACCCCTGAGTGGGAAGAGATTCGGACCAGGAGGGGTTGGCAGAACCTGTACAAACCCGGGGACGAGTTCTACAGCTTTCTTGAAAATCAGGAGAAAATCATCGGCGATCTGATGAAAAGGCTCGGTTTCCTCTAAGCTGGAAGGATGGACCCATGCGAAAGGACAAGTACGGCGCTCTGTTTTTCCTTTTGATCTCGGTTGCCTATGGGTTAAAGGCTTTTGATATTCCCTTGACCATCCTGGCCCAAAGGGAAACATTCAATGCCCGGACCTTGCCTATTGGTCTGGCCATTGCCGGAGTTGTCCTTTCGTTCTTGATTCTGGTGCTGCCATCCGTGGATGAGAAGGATGGCAGCGCCACCCTGAAACAGGCCGTTTCCGGGCTGGACTGGAAGCGGGTCTTTCTGCTCCTGGGCCTGATGGTCTTTTACGGGCTGATCATGAAGTTTCTGGGGTTCGTGATCGCGTCAGTCCTCTTTCTCATGGGCGGCATGTGGGTCCTGGGGGAGCGACGCTGGTGGCTCATGCTGCTGTCAGCCATACCCCTGGTCCTTTTCATCTGGGTCCTCATGGCTCAACTCCTGGGGATGTACATCGCTCCCGGTGAAATCTTTTATATTCTAGGGGTCATATGATGTGGGAAGGCATGCTTCCGGGGATCATGCTCGGGATCAAGACGGTCGCGGTCCCCATCAACGTGCTCATTGTCATGGTCGGCTGTTTTGTGGGCAGCATCATCGGCATGCTGCCCGGTCTCGGGCCGATCACGGCTGTGGCCCTCCTGGTGCCGCTGACCTACAGCTTTGACCCGGCAACCGGGATGATCCTCCTGGCCGGGGTCTACTATGGGGCCATCTTTGGCGGTTCAACCTGCTCGATCCTCATCAACGCCCCGGGAGAGGCAGCTACAGTGGCCACGACCTTTGACGGCTACCCCCTGGCCCAAAAGGGGTTCCCGGGCAAAGCCCTGGCCATTGCAGCCTATTCATCCTTTGCCGGGGGGACCATCTCGGTCATTTTCCTCATGCTCGCTGCCCCTCTGCTGGCCACGGTCTCAAAGAGCTTTCAGTCCTCGGACTACTTCGCCCTCATGGTCCTGGGTCTGACGTCGGTGTCCGCTTTTGCCGGCAGGGGCGGGTTCCTCAAGGCCGTGCTCATGGTGGTCTTCGGGCTGATGCTCTCCACTGTGGGGACTGACCAGAACTCCGGATTTCAACGGTACACCTTCGGGTCCATGAACCTCCTGGACGGGATCAGTTTTCTGCTCCTGGCCATGGCCACCTACGCCCTGACCGAGGCGCTCATGCTCATCCTGAAGAGGGAGCAGGTTTCCGACGGGTTCAAACCATCTGCTATCGGGGGGATGAAGAGCCTTGTCGTGACCAAGAAGGAGTTCAAGCTGATCATCCCCTCTATCCTCAGGTCCTCCGGTCTGGGATTCCTCATTGGGGTCCTGCCCGGCTCTGGGGGCACGCTGGGCTCCTTTCTCTCCTACGGCATGGAGCGGAATCTGGCCAAGGCAGATGAGCGGGCAAAATTCGGCAAGGGAAGCCTGCGCGGGCTGGCCGCCCCGGAAGCCGGGAACAACGCCGCCAGTTCGGGGTCGTTTGTGCCCTTGCTCACGCTGGGCATTCCCGGGTCAGGGACCACCGCGGTCATGCTCGGGGCTTTGATCGCCTATGGCATCGAGCCAGGCCCGAGGATGTTCGTCGACCGCCCGGACGTGTTCTGGGGGGTGATCATGTCCATGTATCTTGGGAACGTGATCCTGCTCATCCTCAACCTGCCCCTGATCCCCTACTTCGCCAGACTCCTGGCCGTGCCCAAGAACATTCTTGTCCCGGCCATCCTGTTTTTCTCCTTCATCGGGGTCTACCTGGTCACCTTCAACACCTTTGACATCTACATGATGATCCTGCTGTGCGTGGTGGCCCTCTTCCTCCGGCTCATGGACTACCCCATGGCCCCCCTCCTGCTTGGGTTCATCCTCGGGGGGCTCATGGAGAACAACCTCAGGAGGGCCCTGGCCATCTATGACGGCTCCTTCGCCTTTCTGTGGGAAAGGGAACTGACCCTGGGGATCATGATCCTGACCCTGGTCATCCTGATCATCCCCCTGATCCGGTTCGTCTACACCTGGGTGAGGGAAAGGGGGCAGGCATAGGCATTCCGGAGACGACATGCAGCGCCGCATTCCAGCAGTGTACATGCGAGGGGGAACGAGCAAGGGCGTCTTCTTCCACACTCGCCATCTTCCGCACGATGCGGACCTCAGGGATCGGGTCATCCTGGCTGTCCTGGGCAGCCCTGACCCGAACAGACGGCAGATCAACGGACTGGGCGGGGCGACCTCGAGCACGAGCAAAGTGGTCATGATCAACCCCTCCGGGAGACCAGACCATGATGTGGACTACACCTTCGGCCAGGTCAGCATCGATTCACCGTTTGTGGACTATAACGGCAACTGCGGGAACCTGTCTTCCGGAGTCGGGCCTTTTGCCGTGGATGAAGGGCTGGTTCAGGTCAAGGAGCCCAGCACCCAGGTCAGGATCTACCAGGTCAACACCCAGAAGACCATTGTGGCCGAAGTCCCGGTGAGGAACGGCCTGTCCAATGAAGAAGGCACCTTTTCCATCGACGGCATCCCAGGGACCGGGGGGGAGATCAGACTCAGGTTTCTCGACCCCGGGGGGTCGAAGACAGGGGCGCTCCTGCCCACCGGGTCTCCCCTGGACACGCTGGATCTCGGACCCAACGGCCGGATCGAGGTGTCCATCGTTGATGCGGGCAATCCAGCCGTCTTCGTCAGGGCGCACGATATCGGGCTTCAGGGGACAGAAAACGCAGACGGGGAGCTCGGACCGCGCGCCCCTGGTCTGCTGGAGGACATCCGCAGGCATGCCGCCTGCAGGCTGGGTTTTGCCTCCACGCCGGAGGAGGCAGGAGAGAGCAGTCAGGCTGTTCCCAAGATCGTTTTCTGCAGCAGCCCCCAGACGTATGCGGACCTCTCAGGAAGGCTCATCGAGCCAGGGGACATCGACCTGACCGCAAGGGTCATCTCCATGGGGGCCCTGCACAAGGCCTTTGCCGTCACAGCAGCCATCTGCACAGCTGGAGCGGCTCAGATTGAAGGCACCGTGGTCCATGAGCTGGCTCGAATCGATCATCACCCCGATGTCCGGGTGGGGCACCCCGGGGGCGTTCTTCCGGTTGGGGCCAGGGTGACGAAATGCGGTGACCGGGCCCATTTCGAGGAAGCCGTGCTCGAGCGGACAGCCCGTCGACTCATGGAAGGGTCAGTCCTCGTCCCGGCGGCAACGTTTTTTCAAGGTGAGGAGTATGCCTGAAGTCGTCAACCTCCTGATTTGTCTGGCCGTCGGCTGCATCGGCGGAATTGTCGGATCGCAGCTGAAAGTCCCCGCTGGAACCCTGACCGGGAGCATTGTCTTTGTCATCCTCTTCAAGCTGTTGACCCAGCAGGCATGGGCTGTGCCAAGGAACTACAACTTTGTCTGCCAGATCCTTCTGGGCGTACTCATCGCCTCATCCTTCACCCCAGGGATGTTCAAAGAGCTCGGTCAGCTCGTCCTGCCGGTGACCTTGTCAGCCTTCATCCTCATGGTCACAGGACTGATGCTGACCTTTGTCTTTGTGAAGATCGGCTGGCTCGATTTCCCAACAGCCTACCTGGGAACCAACCCCGGGGCCATGAGCGCGATGATCCCCATGGCTGCCGATGCCTCCATCAATGCCACGACCATTTTCTGTTTCCATTTTTTTCGAATCCTGCTCATCGCGCTCATCGCCCCATTCCTTTTCAAGATCCTCTCCTGACTGAGTTCGGCAAGAGCGAGCTCCTGTCGGTTCAGGACCTGGAAGACATCGGCTTCAACAAAGACCCGGTCCCTGCGCCCTCCAGGACAACGCTCCCTTCCGCGATGTGATTCAGCTGCCGAGGACCCATTGCCCCGGCAGCTGATGAAGCATCTCTCCATGTTCCTACCGCAGTGATGGCATAACTTCCTGGCCCGGAATGCGGGCATCCTTCTGGAACGGGTCGTGAAAGACCTTCTTTCATGTTCTGAGTTTCTTGACAAAAAAAGACATGAGGGCTTAGGCTTAAAAATAAAAACGGCCTTTTTGACTGAGGCCTTTCAGGCACACGGGACAACAGAATGTCAGACTCATCTGCTGGAGTCATGCATAGGAGTGTCGCCTGATTCATGGCAAGGACAGCAGATGCCCGGCAACTTCCTGACCGGCGAGTCGCTGCGGGCAAAGGGTGAAGCTGACACCCGAAAGCACGATCTTTTTTTATCCCCAAACAAGCCAAAGGGCGTGATGCGATGATCAGAGCTTGGGAATACTTGATGAAAAATCCGGACATGGTCATCGGCTGGGCCGTGGATCACCTGATGATCATCGGCGTGGCCATCTCCATTTCCACGGTCCTGGGGATCATCATCGGGGTCATCATTTCCGTGCCCGGCCGGGAGGCCCTGGCCGACACCGTGCTCTACCTGGCCGAGATCGTGATGACCATCCCCAGCATGGCCCTGTTCGGCCTGCTCATGCTCATCCTGGCCGGGATCGGTCTTTCAGCCATCGGCTTCCTTCCAGCTGTCATCGCCCTCATCGTCTATGGGCAGCTCCCCATCCTGCGCAACACCCACATTGCCATCAAATCCGTAGATCCGCACATGATAGAGGCCGGCAGGGGCATGGGCATGAGCAACTGGCAGATTCTGTTCAAGGTGGAGCTGCCCCTGGCCTTGCCGGTCATTCTGGCCGGGTTGCGCAACTCCATCGTCCTGCTCATCGGCATCGCGGCCATCGCCGCCCTGATTGGGGCCGGGGGTCTCGGCGTGCCGATCTTTCGCGGCCTGCGGACGGCCCGCTACGACCTGATCGTCATCGGGGGCGTGACGGTGTCCATCTTTGCCCTGATCATCGATGGCTTCATGACATTGCTCGAGCGGTGGATCACGCCGCGGGGGCTCAAAAGAGGGTGACAGTCCATGATCGAACTCGAGAACGTGACCAAGACCTTTGCTGATGGAACCACAGCTGTCGACGATGTGAGCTTCAAGGTCGAACAGGGAGAGCTCTGTGTCCTGCTCGGACCTTCAGGGTGCGGCAAGACCACGACCATGAAGATGATCAACCGGCTGGTTCCCATGAGCAAGGGCAGGATCCTCCTGGACGGGAAGGATGTCCTGAACTTCAGGGACACCGAGCTGCGCAAGCAGATCGGCTACGCCATACAGGAAATCGGCCTCTTCCCGCACATGACCGTGGCCGAGAACATCGAAGTGGTTCCTGAGCTCAGGGGGTGGGCCAAGGCCAAGCGCAGGGATCGGGCCGCTCAGCTGCTGGAGATGGTCAAGCTCAAGCCTGATGAGTTCATGGACCGATACCCCAAGGAGCTGTCCGGGGGGCAGCGACAAAGGGTCGGTGTTGCCCGGTCCCTGGGGGCTGATCCGGAATACCTCCTCATGGACGAGCCCTTCGGGGCCATCGACCCGATCACCAGGGTGGACCTGCAGAACGAGTTTCTGAAGATCCAGCAGGACATCAGGAAGACCATTGTCTTTGTCACCCATGACATCTACGAGGCCATCAAGATGGGGGACAAGGTGGCCCTGATGAATGGCGGCCGGCTCATTCAGTTCGACAGCCCCTTCAACATCCTCTTCAACCCCAGGGACTCCTTTGTTTCAGATTTTGTCGGCCGGGACAGGGCCCTCAAAGGGCTGCAGCTCATCAGGGCCAAGGAGGTCATGCGCCAGTCCGTGACGACGGTGACAGAGACCGAGATGGTGGAGGACGTCAGGAGCAGGGTCGGGACGGAGCATGACCGGGATGAGATTCCGGTGGTCAAGGAGGACGGGGCCTTTGCCGGGTTCGTCAACCTTCAGGAGGCGGAGTCAGGGCCTGTCAAGGACCATCTCATCCACGCCAGGGCCAAGGCGTCCTTGGACACCGTCCTGGACGAGGCGCTCTCGATCATGCTCAGCGGGGAAAGGAACCTGCTGGCCATGCTCGACAACGAGCAACGGGTCAAGGGCGTCCTGGCCTTTTCCGATATTCAGAGGGCCCTGAGCGATGCTGATCAATCGAGAGGGTCGCTATGAAACGTGAAGTCGTGCTCGTGGTCTTTCTGGCCGTGCTCCTGGCCATCACCGTCTGGGTCACCAGCCTGGGCAAGGTGGGCATCTACTCCACCTTCACCTGGGAGCAGATCTTCTACTGCAGCTGGTCCCACCTGGAGATGGTCGTCGTGGCCGTGCTCATCGGCTCCGTGATCGGCGTGCCCCTGGGCGTGATCGTCACCAGGCCCGGACTGACTCGACTCTCAGTACCGGTCATCGGCGGGGCGAACATCGGCCAGACCATCCCCAGCCTGGCGGTCATCGCCATCATGGCCCCGATCCTGGGTTTCGGCTTCCAGTCGGCCATCGTGGCCCTTTTCATCTACGGCCTCCTGCCCATTGTCCGCAATTCCTTCACGAGCATCAAGAACATCGATCCGGCCATCATCGAGGCGGCCAGGGGCATGGGCATGAGCCGCAGCCAGGTTGCCAGGCGGATCGAGCTCCCCCTGGCCAGGCCGGTCATCATGACCGGAATCCGGGTCTCCACGGTCATCACTGTGGGTACGGCCGAGCTGGCGGTTCTGGTGGGCGGGGCCGGCCTGGGCAAGATCACCCTGACCGGTGTCTTTGCCAGGGAGTCGCTGATCATCCTGCAGGGGGCCGCCCCGACTGCAGCCATGGCCATCATTCTTGGCTTCATCCTGGAGAGGATCGAGGCCTGGCTGACGCCCCGGGGCCTGAAGATCGAACGGCAGGTTTGAAGAGCCATACACCCGGAGCAGGGTGAAATGTTGACTCTGGTGTGAAATCCACTCAACAAGGAGGTTTGTTATGCGTGGACTGATGAGGCGAATCAGTGTGGTGGTGTTGGCGAGCGTCTTTGTGCTTGCCGGCGCCCTGGGCGTGGCCGGGGCCGAGAAGCATGTTGTTGTGGGCAACAAGAACTTCACCGAACAGTACATCGTGGGTCAGATGATCAAGCAGCTCCTGGAAGATCGAGGCTTCGAGGTCGATCTCAAGTCGGATCTGACCTCCATGGCCCTCAGGGGCGGGCTGGAATCAGGCGACCTTGAGATCTGCGCCGAGTACACAGGTACGGCCTGGATGACTCACCTGCAGAAGGAGTACAAGCCGGAGATGGATCACCGGGATGTGTTTGAAGGGGTCAAAGAGGTCGACAGCGAGAACGGCTTCACCTGGCTCCATCCCATCTGGAACAACAACACCTATGCCCTGGCCTGCTGGCAGGAGTTCACCGACGAAAACGGCCTGGAGACCCTGTCCGATTTTGCGGCCTATTGCCGGGAACATGAGGGCAAAATTTCGACCTTCGTGGACTTTGAGTTCTCGACCCGTCCCGACGGCCTGCCGGCTCTGGAAGAGCACTACAACTTCCACATCCCGGAGTCTCATCTCAAGACCGGGGCCCCTGGCGCTTCGGTTTTGGGGTTGAAGAACAAGCAGGCCAAGGTGGGCATGGTCTTTGGCACTGATGCCGCCATTGCCGAAAACAACTGGGTCGTGCTCAAGGACGACAAGTCCTTCTTCCCGCCTTACGACCTGGCCCCCTGCATCCGGGACGAGGTCCTGGAGGAGTATCCGGAAGTGGAGAAGATCATCCTGGAGCTGGTTCGCTCCTTCCCAGGGGGCGATGAGTGGGCGACCACCGACCTGGTGGCCGAGAGCCAGACAGTCTGGCAGGAGCTCAACGCCAGGGTGGACATTGATCAGATGCAGCCCAGGGAAGTGGCCCACGATTACCTCGTGGAACACGGCCTGGTCAGCGAGTAAACCCTCATTGGGCCTGGAACAGGAGGGCCCCGATGCCATCGGGTCTGGCCCTGAGACAGGACATCGAGCAGGGGTCGGGATGTTTCCCCCGGCCCCTCTTGTTTTGGGTCCCTGCCAGGGAGGGCCCGCTCTCGAACACAGATGAAGCGGCAACAAGGGTCTTGAACAGGGAGATTGCCATGCACCTTCTGGATGTCGACCTTTCAACGGGCACGCACCACCCGGTCATCGTGTCAGAGGCCGACAGCGCCAGCTTTCTCGGCGGCAGCGGCCTGGGGGCGAGGATCCTGGCCAGGGAAACCGGTCCGGAGACCGACCCTCTGGGGCCGGACAATGTGCTCATCTTTGCCCTGGGTCCATTGACCGGGACCGGCTTTCCCTGCAGCGGCCGCCATTCCATCGTCTCCAGATCCCCTCTGACCGGACTCTTTGCCGAGAGCGACGTCGGCGGCCGCTGGGGGACCGAGCTGGCCAGGGCAGGATGGGGCGGCCTGATCATCCGGGGCAGGGCCGCACGGCCGGCCATGCTCGTGGTCACTGAGGAGGGCCTGGAGTTCAGGGATGCTTCCCCTCTCTGGGGGCTGGACACCTTTGCCGCAGCTGAGTCCGTGAAAGCAGAGCTCGGGCCAAAGGCCCAGGCCGCGGTCATCGGCCCGGCAGGGGAAAAGCAGGTCCTTCTGGCTGCGGTCATGCATGACGGAACGCACGCCCGGGCGGCCGGGCGCTGCGGTCTGGGGGCGGTCATGGGCTCCAAGCTCCTGAAGGCCGTGGTGGTCCGAGGGAGCCGGAAGCCTGAGCTGGCCGATCCTGATGGGGCTTCCAGGATGTTCAGGGAGCTGAACAAGCGGATCAGGGAGGCCGGGCGGTCCCTGTCCGCCTGCGGTACGGCCGGGGGGATCATGGCCCTGGAACAGAGCGGCGACCTGCCGATCAAAAACTTTCGCCAGAGCCGCTGGGCCGAGGCCGAGAAGCTCTCCGGGGAAACCCTGGCCGAACTCTACCTGACCGGGAGGTTCCACTGCGGGGCCTGTCCCATCGGTTGCGGCCGGGAGATCGAGGTCCCGGGGGACAGCCACCACAAGTCTGTTTCCGGAGCCGGCCCGGAGTACGAGAGTGTGGGCATGCTGGGCAGCTCCTGCCTCGTGGACGACCTGGAAGCTGTCTGCCGGGCCAATGACCTCTGCAACCGCTATGGTCTGGACACCATTTCCACAGGCGCGGCCGTGGCCTTTGCCATGGAGGCCTTTGAGCGGGGCCTGCTGACCAGAGCCGGGCTGGATGGTCTGGAACTGCGCTGGGGGGACGGCGCGGCCATGCTGGAGATGGTCAGACGCATCGGCACTCGGGAAGGTTTTGGGGCTGTGCTCGGGCTCGGAGTCATGGAGGCCGCCAGGAGGCTGGGGTCGGAGGCCCAGGAGTTCGCCCTGCACGTCAAGGGGTTGGAGCTCCCGGCCCACGACCCGCGGGCCTTCTTCAGCTCAGCTCTGTCCTACGCCACCTCGAACCGCGGGGCCTGCCACCTGGCCGGGTTCACCCACGGGCTGGAGGACTCCTTGACCGTGCCTGAGCTGGGCTACCCGGACCCCCTGGACCCTTTTGCGGTCGAAGGCAAAGGGGAGATGGTCGCGGTCATGCAGAACCTGATGGGCTTGTTCGATTCCCTGAAGGTCTGTAAGTTCGTGCTCGGCCCATTGACGATCCAGGACATGATCCATGGGCTTTTCGCGGTCACCGGCAGAAAGTCCACCTTGTCGGACCTCATGCTCACCGGGGAGCGGATCTTCAACCTCAAGAGGATGTACAACATGCGCTGCGGGATCAGCCGCAAGGACGACACCCTGCCTGGACGCCTCCTGACCAGGCCCAGGACTGGAGGCCGGGCCGCGGGGCGGCTCCCCCACCTGGGCCGGATGCTCCACGACTACTACCTGTTCAGGGGGTGGGACGAGTTCGGCCGTCCCCGGCCGGAAACGCTGCAACGGCTTGGACTGAGGGAGGACGGATGATGCGGCCAGCCTCCAGGGTCAAGGTCAGCGGCATCAAAGCCGACTGGAAGCACCCCACTGAAATCAGGTTCGGTGTGGAACGGGTCAATGAACTCCCCGAGGTCTGCTGGAAATTGGGGGTCTGCTCGCCTCTGCTGGTCACGGACAAAGGAGTGGCCAGGCTGAACTTCATTCGCAGGATTGTGGAGTTCAATGCGGGGGATTCCATTGATACAGCGATTTTTTCCGAGATCAGCGGGGAACCTGATGCTGAAACCGTGACCAGGGGGGCGGCGGTCTTCAGAAAGGGCGGTTACGACGGGATCATTGCCGTGGGAGGCGGCAGCGCCCTGGACGCCGGCAAGGCCATGGCCCTGACCACGGCAGTGGGCCCTACAAAGCTCTGGCAATTCGCGGCCACAGCCTGTGATCCCCCCCGACCAGCCCGCCCGATTCCCCCGATCATTGCCTTGCCCACCACGGCCGGCACAGGTTCCGAGGTGGACGCCAATGCCGTGATCACGGATCGTTCCGGGACCCGCAAGGTCAGCCTCTACCATCCGGAGCTCCTGCCCCGGGTGGTCATCGCCGACCCGACCTTGATCAGGGGGCTGATCCCCTACCTGACGGCGTCCACTGGCATGGACGCCCTGTCCCACAACCTCGAAGCCCTGTCCAGCCCTGTCTTTCAGCCCATCCTGGACGCCATCGCCATGCAGGGGATCGGCTTCATCAGGGAGTGGCTTCCGGTGGCCGTGACCCAGCCCCGGAACCTCCACGCCAGGGTCTACACCATGGCCGCCTCCATCATGGGGGCCATGGCTTTTGAAAAGGGCCTTGGAGCCATGCACGCCATCGCCCATGCAGTGGGCGGGGCCTTCAAGATCCATCACGGACGGGTTGTCGGGGCCGTCATGCCCTACGTGCTCAAGGAGAACCGCAGGGCGATCAAGGGCAAGATGGAGCAGCTGGCCAGAAACCTTGATCTGCCGCACCACGATTTCAATGCCGTCCTGGATTGGGTCATCGACCTGCGCCATGACCTGGGGATGCCCACTTCGCTGGGGGCGCTGGGCATCAGGGCCAAGCACGTCCCCTTTCTTGCCGACCACGCCCTGCAGGATGTGAACATGTCCACCAACCCGGTGGAGATGGGCAAGCAAAAGATGGAACGCGTCCTGCATCGGGCTGTGCAGGGCAAATTGTGAGACGAGGAGACTATGTGCGGGATCGTTGTTTACTTTGGCGATGCGGAAAACCCCCTGTCCCGGATTTTGACCGGGATGTGGGCCATCATCTATCGGGCCCCGGACTCCACAGGGGTGGGCGTTTTCGGTGACGAGCTGGAGCGGGTCAGGACCAGGAAGGCCGTGGGTTCCGTGGCCCAGCTCATCGACACCCTGTCCGAGATCCCGATTTACCCCGTCTCCGAGGGGGAGCTCTTCAGTCTGGGAGCCGGCCTGCCTGAGGCCAGAGATACGGTGCAGGCCAAGGTTCAAAGGCAGCTGCTTCTGTTCGAGGGCCTGTCCCTTGAAATGTTTGAGGAGATCCAGTCCGGGGCCCGAAGCCTTCCCACCTGGGCCGAACTCATGGATGAGAGCTCAGGGGAGCGGATCAAGCCCGGGTTTCCCGGAGCCCTGTCCAGGCCGATTTTCCGGGCTGTGCGCACGGCCGGGGAGTGCCGGGCTGTGATCAAGGAGCTGGTCTATGACTACGACCTCCCCCCTCTGGCGGTCAAGGCCGCGTTCAGGAACTCCCTGCAGTCCACGTTGAGGCTGCACGCGGAGCAGGGGGGGCTGGAGATCCCGTCCGAGGACATCCTCCAGGAGTTCGAACTGCTCTTCGACAGCCTGGCTGAACATGAGAAGGCCCCGCGCCCTGTGCGCCTTACGGCCGAAGACGGCTCCAATCACCCCTATGCCAGGAAGTACGTCTGGAAGTACCTGACCCGGACCCGGGTGGCCCTGTCCTCGAACTACAACCGGGACGGCATCGCCTGCCTGTTTCACCTCCTGGACAGCCTGATCCTGACCAGGACCGGCAAGGACCTGGGGGTGAGCAGGGAGGTCCAGAACATCTTTCGCCAGTCCTGGCCCCAGCCAGAAGCTGGGAACACCATGCACTGGCAGACCCTGTACCGGGTGGAGAGGGCGGCCAATGTCTACGGTCTGGCTGCGGCCGCGGCCATGACGTATCTGCAGCGGGAGAAACTCCTGCCGCCTGCCTTCAGGCGGTCGACCAAGGCGAGCCTTCCCCCAGGGCATGTCCCCGGCCAGACCCACCCCCTGACCCTGCGATGCCTGTCCCAGCCGATCATCGCCCATGGCCGCTGGGCCATCCAGTCCCAGGTCAACATCAAGAACACCCACCCCTTCACCGACGACCAGATGGAGCGGTGCGTGGCCATCAACGGCCAGTTCAGCTCCGAGGTGGAAGCCCGGGTGAAAAGGTTTCTGACCAGGGTGGTGGGAGTCAGGCTGGAGAGTGAAAACTCGACCGAGTATTTTGCCCAGCTCTGGGGTCACTACTTCCGCAAGTTCTCCCAGGAGCAGGAGCAGTACCAGGCCATTCGCTCCCAGGTCGAGCTGGACCTGGACGACCTTGCCGTCGGGAGCCAGGCCATCGACCACGCCGTCTACCACCTCCTGCAGTCCAGGGACAGACAGGCCATCGACGAGCTGGCCTTCAACAGGGCCATGCAGGCCATGATTCAGGACGGCGGCCAGGTGGCGGTGACCGGCATCAGCCTTCAGTCCCCGGACACGGTCTTTGCCGCCAGTCACAATCGTCCGCTCTTCGTGGTCCAGCGGCTGGACAGCTCGGAGTTCATGGTCGTCTCGGACATCAATGCCGCCCTGGGGCTCTTCCCCCAGGCCATGATCCAGGACAGGGCCCAGGAGCTGCGCCGGGTGATGAAGGTCCTCAAGAAGCGTTCCGTGATTTTCAAGGAGTATGACAACAGCACCGGTGCGGACGACGAAAGCCCGGAGATCAGGGAGGCCAGGCTCCAGGAGGCGGAGATCCTGAAGGCCTTCCAGGTCCGGGTCACCCCTCTGGAGGGGGAGCGGCTCTTTGCCAGGATCAAGACCGAATGGGGCCGGAAAGAGGTCAGACGGAGATTGGCGATCACAGACTTCGAGGGCCAGGAGGTCGATGTCGAACCCTTCACCACCTATCTCACCCCGATCCAGATCAAAAAAGACCTCAACCGTTCCTTTTACGAGACTCATCTGCACGAGATCCCGGACAGGATCCAGGATATCCTGGGCTCCTACGTGGAGGAGGACAGGGAAACGGCCCTGCCCAGGCTGGAGATCAATCAAAGGATCATCACCAGGCGTTTTGGCAAGGAGCTCAATTCCCTGCGGCGGCTCTTCCTGGTGGGCATGGGGGCGACCTTCCACATCGCCGCCATGGTCAAGAACCTGGTTGAGGAGCTGGTCCCGGAGTTCATCGTGGTCGTTCTCAGCCCGGTGGAGGTGGAGGACGTGTCAAAGATTTTCAATCCGGACAGGGATCTGGCCGTCCTGCTGAGCTGGTCCGGGACCACGGCCGACATGGTCCAGTTCGCCAAGGACCTCCTGGCCCATAACGTGATCATGATCGGGGTCAGTGAAAAACCCTTTGCGGACATGTCCCTGGTGGTCCGCAAGAGCGGGGGGGTGATCCCGGCCTTCAGCGGGGAAGAGGTCACCGTGTCCGGGGTGAAGAGCAACTTGTGCATGCTCACAGCATTGACCCTGCTGGGCCTCCATTTTGTGGCCAGGCTGGGGTATGAGCGCAAGGCTGCAGCGGTGACCGCCAAGATGAAGGAGTTGCCCAGAATTCTCCATGGATTGCTGGAGGACGAGTCCCTGAGGGCCTTTTGCCGCCAGATCAGTGAAAGCTATCGAAGCAGCCAGTGTCATCTGATCGTCGATGCCGAGCATTCTGTGGGGACAGGTGCCGAGATCGCCCTCAAGCTGGAAGAGAACAGCTGGACCTCCATGGGCAAGACTGTGGACTACCGGGACCTGGAGCTGAAGCTCTTCAGGGACTGGAAGCCCGAGAATCTGGTCCTGATCAATGCCACCAACAGATCCAGGCTGCAGGAGGCCCTGCTGTGCATGGAGCAGCTGCAGGAGACCGGGACGTCCTTTGTCAGCGTCACCTTTGAGCATGAAAGCCTGGACACCATGCGCTCCCTGTCTCAGGGCAGCTGCGTTGCCCTTCCCAAGGTGGAGGATGTCCTGCAGCCTTTTGTTGATCTCGTGTTCTACTACCAGTTCGGGCTCTTCTTCGGGCTGTCCCATGGCCGCAGCACCGGGGACTTCCCCAGGAACCGGGCCAAGTCGGTCACGGCCAGCCGCAGCAGGCCGCAGAAGACATGGAGCCCCACCCGCCAGATCAAATTCCTGAATGGGGTCAATGAGGACCTGATCTCGGACCCGGACTGCCTCAAGAGGATGGGCCGGAGCCTGGAGCAGGAAACGGTCTGGGAGGAGGAAGCCTCGGCCGGATGGGAGCGGAGCTACTATGAGGACCTGCGCTGGCTCTGTTCCGTCCTTGCCGGTGAGGATCCCCTTTCAACGCTCGTGGCCAGCCAGCCGGATCACGTGCATGATCTGGCCCGGCTGGTCATGGAACATCTTCCTGTGGATGGGGAGATCGTGCTTTTGCCCCTGGACAAGGGGAGTGTGGCCACGGCCCGCAATGTGGCCCAGCAATGGGGACCGCTCCTGGGATGCCCGCTCAGGGTCGATTCCCCGGGTGGCAAGATGCCCCGGGTGTCAGAAGACGCCCTGGTCATGATCCTGGCCGTCTCCACCCCTGACGACTACGTGATGGAGGGGATCGTCTCAGAAATTCCGGTCCACTGCCTGTGGTTCGGGCCAGGCATTGCAGAGCGTTACTCCAGGGTGTTTGATCGGTCCATGGGCTGCTGGTGCCTGCGGGAGGGAAACAGGAGCTGCGAGCCGGAGATGCTCTATGCCGCGGTCTCCCTGCTCATGATCAGGATATGGCAGACCAGGGACAGGGACAAGGCCGGTGTCTTGAGCCGCCACTTTCAGCTTGCCGGCCTGGTGGTGGCTGCGGTGCTCAACCACTCTGCGCTGCGTCAGGCCCTGAGCAAGGTGGTGCGGGACAATCAGGGCTACAGCACCGGGCTCTTCGTGGGCCCGGCATCCGGAAACGGACTGACCTGGGTCTCCCGTTTCGACATGACCGGCAGGCTGATCATGGAGTGGTATCCCTTTGGAGAGAGCTCCCACGGCCCTCTGGTCACTGTTGATTCACAGGTGGCCGGGAAGTTCGTGCCCCTGCGCAAGAGGTCCAGGATGTGCGAAGAGTTCGGCCAGGAGAAGGTCGAGATCTGGGAGAGGGACTTCCTCCGGGGCAGTGATGTGGACAGCTTCCTCAAGTCCGAGCCGGCTCAGGCCAGGGGGGTGCTGATGGGGCCGTTCTTTGCCCAGGGCCAGTGGTACCTGCCGGTCCTGCACCCGGACTATGATCCGGGCAAAGACAACCTGGTCGTGATTGACGCCTCCAGTGAGCGCTATCTGGGACAGGCCATGGACGAGCTCTCCACCTTCGGCTGCAGATTCGCCAGGACCGTCGTCATTTCCCAAGAGGCCTTCAGGCGGTCCAGGAAGCTGGACGGGCTGTCCTCTCACCCGGTGGGCCATGTCCTGCTTCTGCCTGCGCTGGACGGGGACAGGAGCGCTCAACCGGTGACCGAGTTTCTGCTGCCTTTTGCCGTGAACATTCTCGGGGTGAGCCTGGCCGCCAGGACGGCTGAGCTGGACCATGGCGTCTGGGAGAGTGAGGGGCCTCGTCATGGCTCCGGGTAGCCGGTGATGCGCTGGATCTCTTGGTACAAAGGCTTGAGCCTTGCGTACATGGGCACATAGACCCTTTGAAACAGCCGGTCGTACAGGTCGTGGGTGGATTTGTCAGGTTCAAAGGTCCGGCCGGTCCGGGTCATGGCCCTGACTGCCGAGGGAAAGTCCGGGTGCAGCCCTGTGCCCACTGCCCCGTCGATGGCCGCTCCCAAACCTGATGTCTCGGCAGTCCCGGGACGGGCTGCCGGCAGCCCGAAGACATCGGCCGTGAGCTGCATGACCCTGTCGCTCTGAGATCCACCGCCGGCAACAACGAGCTCCCGTACTGGCCTTTTGGTCCTCCTCTCCAGCTGTTCCCGGCCCTGACGCAGGGCAAAGGCCAGACCCTCAATGATGGCCCGGTAGACGTGGGCCCTGGAGTGCACGTCCCCAAATCCGATGATCGCCCCTTTGGACTCTGGACCGGGAATACGGACCCCAGGGGTCCAGGTGGGCTGGGCCATCAACCCGAGTCCCCCGGGAGGGGTCTGGTCGAGCATGGCGTTGAGCAGCTCCTCCGGGCTCGTGCCGGTCTGGGCGGCCAGTTCCTGCTCCCGGTAGCCGAACTCCTTCTTGAACCAGCTGACCAGCCAGTATCCCCTGAAGTTCTGGACCTCCAGGGAATAGAACCCGGGGATGGCTGCGGGATAGGGAGGGATGAACCGGGAAGGTTCGAGGTATCTGGGGCTGGTGAGGTTGATCGTGGCGGTGGTTCCGTAGCCGATGCACCCCTGGTCCAGGGTGGTGCACCCGGCCCCCAGGGTTTCGCAGGCCTTGTCCGAGGCCGCGGCAATGACCGGGGTCCCGGCTGGGATGCCGGTCAACAGCGCAGCCTGGCTGGTGACCGTTCCCAGCTGACGGCCAGGGGGAACGAGGGCAGGAAGCTGATCCGGAGCGACCCGCAGCGCCTTCCATTTCCAGCTTTGGGGCCGGGCCCAGGCTGACCTTCTGGCGTCGAAGGGGACATAGCCCACCTGCGAGGCTGTGGAGTCGACCCAGCCCCCGGTCAGCTTGGAGAGCAGATACCCGGACAGGAACAGAAACTTTGCGGTCTTGTCCCACAGCAGGGGTTCGTGTTCAGCCAGCCAGTTGTCCACGGCCCGGGCCTGAAACTGAGCGACGGTCCTGGAAAGTCCCAGGATGCCGAAGAGGCATGACCACAGGGGGCCGATTCCGGGAAGGGCCCGGGCCCGCCGCTGATCCAGCCAGAGCACTGCCGGCCTGAGGGGGACCCCTCCGGAGTCCACGGCGATCATGGTCGCCCGCTGGGTGGTCAGGCTGACCCCGGCCACGCTGTGGGGGGAGAGGCCCGAGTCCACCCAGAGCTCAGAGCAGGCCTGGCAGAGACGGTCCCAGAAGTAGGCCGGGTCCTGTTCAGCCAGCCCGGGCCTTGGCGAGACATAGGCCTGCAGGGGGATTCGGGTCCGGTGCAGGAGCGTTCCTGACGGGTCAAAGAGCATGGCCCGGACGCTCTGGGTCCCGTTGTCGATGACCAGGAGGTTGGTGCCCTGGCTCATGGCGGCTCTCCAGTGCCTTTGAGTCCGGGCGGATCTCCTGGTTCCGCTCCAGGCACCGGCCTGTAGAATCCGGACCACAGCTGGAGATAGCTCTGGGTCTCTGTCCGGCATCTGGCCTGATCCCAGCCGAGTTCCTGGGCGCAGATGTCCGCGACCGCGGGAAGGCAGTCCAGGCCGCCGTGATCCAGGAGCAGCCCCAGGCGGGTCCTGCGGAGCATGAGGTCTTCGAGGTGGAGGACCTGTTCGTGCCGGGCCGCCCAGCGCAGTTCGTCCCACAGCAGGTCTGTCCCGGGGACCTGGCCGGAGGTTCGCATGGACTTCTGCAGGCCGGGGAAGTCCAGCCTGTAGCGGGCCTGGAGCCGGGAGCAGTGGTCCAGGGGCAGGCCGGCCGTGCTGTCCTGAACCCTCTCCAGCCTGGAGAAGAGCGGGTTTCTTGCCGGCACCATCCGAAGGGGCCCCAGGTGATCCTGGGCAGCCCGGAGGGCATCCCGGGCAATGAGTCTGAAGGTGGTCAGCTTGCCTCCGGTGACCGTGATCAGCCCCTGGTGATCCACGACCACATGCCGCCTGGGCTCCCTGGACGGCTCTCTGCCCCGGTGGGCCAGGACCGGTCTGATTCCGGCAAAAGAGGACACGATCATCCCGGTTCGCAGGTCCAGGCCCGGGAACCAGGCTCGAAGCCCGTCAAGGAGGTAGTTCAGCTCGGCCCGCTCCATTTTGGCCGGATGGTCCAGGGGCTGGTCATGGTCCAGGTCTGTGGTCCCGACGACGGTGGCCTGCTCCCAGGGAAAGGCGAAGACGGGCCGCTGATCCCCGGGGTGCGGGACCGCGACCGAGCAGGGCACCGGGAGATCTTTGGCCCGGAAGACCAGATGGCTTCCCCGCAGGGGGCGGAGGTCGAGGCTCTGACTGCGGAGACGGCAGACCCTGTCGGCCCAGGCTCCGGTGGCGTTGACCACAGCCCTGGAGCTGACCTGTCTGGTCCGGCCGGACAGCGTGTCCTGAACCACGACCCCGTTGACCCGGCCATTGGCGGCCGTGATGTCCAGGACCGGACAGGCGTTGAGCAGCACAGCCCCGTGATGCAGGGCTTCCTGAAGCACAGCCAGGACCAGCCTGGCATCGTCAGTCACGCCGTCCTGGAAGGTCAGCCCGCCGTTCAGCCCCTGGTCGTTCAAGAAAGGGACCCTTTCCAGCAGGGCGGACGTGGTCAGGGATGCATGTCGGTGTTCACAGGCCAGGAGGTCGTAAGCCCACAGCCCTGAGGTCAAAAGGAGCTTTTCCGCCCTGCGGCCGGCCTGGACCGGGAGGATGAAGGTCAGGGGGTTGACCAGCCCCCTGGCCTCCCGGAGAAGCCTTTTCCGCTCCCGGATCGAATCCAGGGTCAGCCTGACGTCGCCCTGTTTGAGGTATCTCAGCCCCCCGTGGACCATCTTGGATGACCAGCTCGAGGCGCCCCAGGCATAATCATGCCCTTCCAGGAGGCAGGTTCGCAGCCCGGCCCTGGAGGCTTCCAGGGCCACCCCGGCCCCGGTGATGCCCCCGCCGATGACGACGAGTTCGAAGGGACGGCTCAAGGCGTCCCAGGCCTGTTCCCGGGATGCGTTCTGCCACATGGCTCACCCTTGTCCTCTTGGCGGTTTGGCCACCAGCTTGCCCGGGTTCATGAGCCCGTGAGGATCGAAGCTGGAGCACAGGCTGCGGATGGCCGACAGACCCAGCCGGCCTTTCTCCGGTTCCAGGTCCTGAAGGTGATCGAGGCCCACGCCGTGATGGTGGCTGATGGTCCCCTGATTGGCCACAATGGCCCGGCTGGCGGCCTGCTTGAGGGCCCCCCAACGCTCGAGGGTCTCCTCGGCGGTGGAGGCCAGGCGAAAGAGGACCGTGGTGTAGATGGACGAACCTGTCGGGTAGACATGGGAGAGGTGGGAAAAGACATGGACTGCTTCGCCGGCGCCCTGGAGCCCGGCGTGCAGTCCGGATTCGATGTCCTCCATGGTCTGGGTCACTCTGTCCCAGGGAACCGCTGTTTCCAGGGTGTCGACAGCATAGCCCAGGTCCCAGAGCACGTTGCGCAGGTAGGGGGCCAGGAACCGCTTTTTGTGCCAGGCCCGTCCCAGGGCGGTGTGCAGATGGACTCCCCGGCCCACGCGTCTGACCTCTGCCAGGGCGGCCCGGACAGCCTGCCGGGTTGCCCTGGGGCGACCGCTGAAGCCCAGAAGGAGCAGGCAGCCCTGGGGGCCGATCCGCCGCAGGCGCAGATAGGTGTCCAAGATCTCCACCAGGCGGTCGTGACCGCTCATGGCCATGTTGGTCCTGGTTTCGGCCGCATTGCTCAGCCTGATCATGGACAGGGGTATCCGATTCTGAACCAGGGAACGGACCGCGTCCACACCCCTGTCCCAGTCCGGGAGGATGAAGGCGTGGAAGCGCTCCCTTTCCGGGGTCGGGCTGACCTGGACCGCGACCGTCGTCAGGAGGCCCAATCGCCCCTCGGAGCCGAGGATGACCTCCCTGAGGTCCGGTCCGGCAGCCGAGGAGGGCACGGCCGGGACGGTCAGGTCGCCGGAGGGGGTGACAACGCGGCCGCCCCTGAACATGGCCTTGATGCTCCCGTACCCCAGGGACTGCTGCCCGGAGGAGCGGGTGGCCACCCAGCCCCCCAGGGTCGAGAATTCGAAGGATTGCGGGAAATGCCCCAGGGTGCAGCCACGCTCCTGGAGGCTGGCCTCGAGCTGCGGGCCGGTGACGCCGGCCTGGAAGGTGGCCGTGAGGCTGGTTTGGCTGAAGTCCTGAAGCCTGTCCATGCCGGCCATGGAGACGGTGAGCACAGGCCTGGATCCCGGCACAGGGGTCACGTGGCCGAGCACGCTCGACCCGCCGCCGTACGGGATGAGGGACCAGCCGCCCTGCCTGGCCAGGTTGATGAGCTCCCGGACCTGGTCCTCGTCCTGGGGAAAGGCCACCCCGTCAGGGAATGAGTCCAGCTGGCCGAAACGCAGGGCCACCCAGTCAGGCAGACTCTGCCCCCTGGCGTGCCTCAACCTGGGCTCAGCATCTGTGGAGATCAAAGGGTGCTCCCTGAGTCTTGATGGGGGGACCCCGGCCAGCACCGTGTCCAGAGATGCGTTCTGCCGGGGCCGCCCGGGACCGAGCAGCTCCGTGAGCATGGTTTCCGCCCTGGGGGGCAGGTTCAGGGAGAGGGACTCGTCCCCCCATCCGTTCCAGCGTTGCATGGCCTGCTCCAAAAGAGAGTGCGGCCTCCGGCCCCGCTCTCGTCAGCTTGTGGTGTGAGAAGAGCCTGCTCTTTCACCGGACCTGGATTCAAAGCCCGGACGCGCTCATTTCCTGCCAGAGGCGCAGGCTCTCTGCCATGACCTCCCTGGTCAGGGCTGCGGCGTCGAGTGCCTTTGACTGCTCGGCCAGATCCTTGAGCACAGCGTAAAACCGGCGGGAGCTGTCCCTGGACTCCTGCCGGGCGAAGTAGAGAGGCCCGAGATGAAGGGACGCCCCTTTGAACCCGTTCATGATCATGGTGTAGACCGGGTTGGCGGACAAGACGGCCAGCTCGTGGTGCAGCTCCCAGTCGAAACGGGACAGGGACTCCGGGTCGTCCTTGAGCCGGGTGTGTCCAGCCAGGTACCGGACCACTCCCTGACCGTTCAGGGACACGGCCAGCTCAGTGTAGTGCGGGGCCAGGCCGACCCTGGCCTCCAGCAGATGGGGGATGAATGCCCTGGACAGGGCATGGCTGTGTTCGGCCAGGGCAGTCAGGACCTGCAGCCCGCCCTGGCGGAGGACGTCGTTGATCAGGGTTGGCTTGCCGTGCCGGATGGTCACCCAGCCGTCCCGTTCCAGTCTGGAGAGGACCTCCCGCAGGGTCGGGCGGGTCACTCCGAGCCGGGCTGCCAGCCTCCGTTCATTGGGCAGGGTCGAGCCTGGGGGCGTGACCCCGTCCAGGATGTCTCGGATGATCTGCTCTTCAACCATGCGGCGAGGCGATTGAGCCATGGGGTTGGCCTTCAATGCGGGTTGCGAACGGACCGAATGCGCTGATCGCAAGGTCCAGCCTGGCCAAAGGAACAGGGTAAGTGGTCAGAGGTCTGACCACTTGATCAGACTGCCATGGCCCTGCTGGGACGTCAACCGTTTGTTGGGACCTGCGAGAAAAAACGCGTCTTTCCAGGGAGTTGTGTTTCATGCGAGCCCGGGCAGCACACGGCAACGCGCGAATGAAGCACCAGAAGAGTCAGCGAGCCATGATGCTTCATTCGATGAGCACGACCTTGCTGTCCTGGCGATAGCGGATGGTCCAGCTGCGGCCCCAGGAGGGCAGCTCCCAGCGCTGGGGGGGTGATGTGCGGACCCCTGCGGTGCGGACGAGTTCGATCCGCTTTTTCAGCGGGTCGTACTCGACCCGGAGGTGCAGGTCCTGCAGGGAGAGGCTCCGCGGGTAGCTGCGGTCAAAGGCTTCCCGCTCCCACTCCGGAATGCCCTCAAAGGACAGATCTTCAGGCTCCAGCGCGGCCAGGTCCTGCTCACTGTCCACCCCGATGTCCTTCAGCCGGGAGACAAGCCAGTCAAAGGGTTCAGCAGGGCTGCCCTGAGCCGATTCCAGCTGGAGGTAGAGGTTCCATGCCGAGATGTCCTCCTTGATTCGGGAGCCGGCCGGTTTGAGCATGGATCCCCTGAGGATCAGCTCGGCCAGGGCCTGCCGCAGGGTCTCCCCGTGAGCCCTGACCTTGTCGGAGGCGATGTTTCGACCGGCATAGCTCCGGGACTGGACAACCCAGAGAGAGGTCCCGTCCCATTCCGGCGTCTGATGGGAGACTGTGCCCAGACCGGCATCGCTGAGCATGGAGACGGGCACAGGGGCAATGCAGGTGGCCAGGTTGATGGTCTGCACGGTCCCCCGGGCCGGGATCGAGTGTTGATCAAAGACGAGCCCGGTCAGGGCCTTGTCTGGAAACCTGGACTCCCTGGAGATCTGCACTTCGACCTGCCCGTTGCCCATGGCCTGAGGTCTCTTGGCCCTGCGGACAAAGGCCAGTTCAGGGGCGGCCCTGAGGACGGCCCACAGGAAGTCCTGCCTGGGAAGAGCCCCGCCCGGCTCCCGGGGCGGAAGATCGAGGCTGTTTCGAATCTGGTCCGCGATCCGTCTGGCTTCGGCCAGGTTGGCCCCGTTCAAGGACAGCTCCCTGGGGGGCGTCCCCCGGACAAGCCGGATCAGCGTGGTGGGGTCGCAGGGGTCCGGGCTCCAGGAGGCCAGAGCGGCCCTGCCTTTCTCCGAACCAGGGGGCTGGAACAGGAACCCCTGGACGCTCAGGGCTCCGGCCAGGTCGACCATCATGGATCGCGTGGCCTCGCTGTCCATGGCCATGATCAGAAAGGCCAGAAAGGGGTCCACGGGCAGCACAAAGAGACTGCGGCCAAAGTTGGTGATCCTGAGCTCCTCGTCCACGGCCTGCATGGCCAGGAGCCGGTCCCTGGCCCTGGCCCTGGCGTGTTCGGGCAGGGTTTCGGGAAAGTCCAGCTGGTCAGCAGATCGACCGCAGGCTGCGGCCGCGAGGTAGAGCTCGGTCAGCTCCTCACGGACGATCTCCGGGGGTGTGAAGGGTTCGAGCCTGGCCGAGGAGCTCCACAGCCGAAAGCAAAGTCCCGGCCCCAGCCGACCGGCCCGCCCGCTGCGCTGGTCCGCCGCGGCCTGGGAAATGGTGCACAGCCCGAGGACCGTCCGCCCGTTGCGGTGATGGGTCCGCCTCTCCAGCCCCGAGTCGACCACCGCCCGCACCCCGGGCAGGGTCAGCGAGGTCTCGGCCACGTTCGTGGACAGGATGACCCTCTGATGCTCAGCCGTGACCAGGACCCGGTCCTGGATGTCAGGGCTGACCCCGGCATGGAGATCGACGATCTCGGCCTGGACGCCGGCCTGGGCCAGGGCCTTGTGAGCCGCTGAGATTTCGCCTTTTCCCGGCAGAAAGACCAGGATATCCCCCTGCCCCGTCTCTTTGAGAACGTCGGAAACGGCGCGGGCGATCCTCTGTTCCAGGTCCTGGAGCCCTGGAAGGATCGGCTGACCGGCATAGCGGATGTCCACGGCGTGCTGTCTGGACTGGGCCGTGAGGAGATGGCCCTGCAGGCGTTCGGCCAGCTGGTGACCGTCCATGGTGGCCGAGGCGATGACCAGGTTCTGCGGTGTCCAGCGCAGCAGGGCGGCCAAAAGGTCCGTGTCCCAGCGGCGTTCGTGGTATTCGTCCAGGAACACGGTTGAAAAGGGATCCAGGGCCCCACTGGCCTGCCACCTCAGGGCCACCCCGGGTGTGGCGAAGATGATCCTGGAATGCCGGCTGAATTTGGACTGGTGGCGCACCGCGAACCCAATCGCCTCCCCAGGCTCTGTGCCTGTGGATCTGGCCAGGTGAAGGGCCAGAGACCGGCAGGCCATGCGTCTGGGCTCGATCACAAGGACCGTCCCAGCCTCAGCAGCCCAGAGCGGCAGCCGGGTCGACTTGCCCGAACCGGTGGGGGCGTCGATGATCAAGGGCCCGGTTCCCAGCAGGCTCAGGAAGGGGTCTTTGATGGAGTCGACAGGCAAGGGCTCGAGTCTGACTGTTTTCAGGGTCATGCAACCTCTGTTCGTGACGGCCAAAGCGACCTGTGGTAGTCTTGTTCGTGGTCAGCGCGGTCTTTTTTCACAACCTTTGCACGGAATCCCTTTGCACGACCCTCACGAAGAGCCCCATGCGTTTCGACATCCCCTTTCTCCCGGATCAGGGTTACCTCAGCTGTCTGCAGCACAGTCTGGACACCCTGCACTCCCTGTACTTCAGCCTGCATGCTGAAGCCGCTCTGGATGCCCGCCCCAGGGGCCGGGTCCTGAACTCAGACGAGCTCTCAAACTGGCTGAAATCCCTGCCGGGAGTCAAGAAATACGGATTGCTGAACAGCCGGTTCCAGTGTCCGGAGAGCTACAGCTCACCGTCTTTCCTGGAGCATGTGGTTGAGGTGCTGCACAAGCTCAGACAGGACAACAACCTGGACGGGATTGTCTATGTCGACCACTATCTCCTGCAAGCCGTGTCCGACGCAGCCCCGGACCTGGCCCGGGGGGTGGAGGCTGTGCCCGGACTGAACTGCATGCTGGACTCCCTGGAGAAGATCCAGCTTCAGCTGGAGTTCATCGCCAAAACCGCTTTTTCAGAGCCGAAGAAGCTGCTCCTCGATCGCAGCCTGAACAGGTCCTGGGGCAGGCTGGAACTGATCTGCGCCGGGATCCGCAAACACTGGCCCCAAACCTCCATCGGGCTTCTGGCCAACGAGGGCTGCCTGCCTCACTGCCCTTTCAAGCTGACCCACGACGCCCAGATCTCTCTGGCCAACCTGCAGTGCAGGCAGGACAGGACCGCGGTGGACAATGCCAGGCTCGGCTGCGCCAGAACCTTTGCCGAAGACCCGTCCCTGATCTTCAGGTCGCCCTTTATCAGGCCGGAGGACGTCCGGGCTTACGAAGGGCTGGTCGACTTCATCAAGCTTTCGGGCCGGACCAGGGGGCCGCGGGTGATGTCCAGGATTCTCTCCGCCTATGTCCGGCAGAGCTACTCCGGGAACCTCCTGGAGATCCTGGATACCCTGGAGTTCCTGGCCGGACGCTTCAGGGTCGCCAATCAGGACCTGCCGGGGGACTTCCTGCGCAGGGTGTCCACCTGCGACAAGGACTGCCGTCATTGCGCCTACTGTTTCGAGCTCAGTCAGAAGCTGGTCGAGGACAGGGGCATTGCCGGGCTGCGCCGGATGTGGGCCTAGCACGATGCGGCTGCGGGCAATTCACAGAGTACAGAAGACAGAATTCAGAATTCAGAATTCAGAAGACAGAAAACAGAATGCAGAATAGAGAATTCAGCGCAGCCGCTGTCTCGCATAAAACGTGCTTCAATCGTGTTTCTTCTCAGCGATCCGGTTCTTCAGGCTGCACAGCCCGCAGACCGGAATGTAGCTGGGGTGGCCGCACTGGGAGCAGAAGGACGTGATGGGATCGGGCTCAGGCGGGGGCTTGCCCTTGAGGTAGGAAAACAAAAAGCTGCGCTTGGTGCCGACCATCTTCTGCTCCAGGAGGTCCAGGGCCTGCTTGTGCACGTGGCTGGTGGCCCTCCTGGACAGCGAGCAGGTGGCAGAGGCCGGTTTGATGCCCTGGAGGCGGCAGTAGGCCAGGATCTCCCTGATGTCCACCCGGTAGAGCGGCTTGAGCCTGGCCGGCAGGCTGGGATGAGGAGAAGGCAGGCAGGGGTGCTGCCGGCGTACGAAGTCCTGGCGGTTGGCCAGCAGGTTGCCGAGCAGTCGACCGGCCTCGTCGTCCAGATTGTGCCCGGTGACCAGGGCTTGATACCCCTGTCTGGCCGTGAGCCGGTCGAAGAAGTGGCGCTTGATCCGGCCGCAGAGGGCGCAGATCTTGCCCCGCAGGGCGGCATGAATCTCCGGAATGGTGTGCCCGAACTCCTCTTTCAGCGCAAAGGCCGACCACTCCAGCCCCCGGGGTCGGGCAAAGGCCTCCACCGCAGCCCTGGAATCCTCTGAGAAGCCCGGGATGCCCAGGTCCAGGTGAAGGCCCCTGGTGGTGAAGCCCAGCCGGTGCATGATGTCCCAGACAGCCAAAGAGTCCTTGCCTCCGGACACGGCGACCATGAGCGGGGTCTCAGTGGACAGGTCCATTTTTTTCAGAGCCCGCTCCACGGCGGTCTGGAAGAAATGGAGAAAACAGTCCGGGCAGAAGTTGGCGTGGTGCGAGGGCAGTCTGATCTCAGCCTGACTGCGGCACCTGATGCATTTTGCCCCCCTGGGGAGCTCATCCTGGCTGTGGTCCATGTGATCACTCCCTGTCCGGGAAAAATGGGGCAAAGATTTTCATAGGCAGCTCCAGGGCCCTGCTCATCATGTTCTTGAGCTCGTTGCTCACCGATTCCGGGGACAGGGGGCGGACCTTGGGGTCCGACAGGGTCCCTGTGACCTTGACCGGGATGGAGATGAGGTTGCCGCCCATCAGGCCGCTGATGACCGGGATCTTCTTGAACAGGCGGTCCACGGTCTTGAGCGGAGCCACGAGAACGTCGAGGTTCACCTCCCGGGACTGCAGGTCGACCTGACCCTGAAAGCCCATTTCCATGCTCTCCCCGTTCAGCCTGCCCTGGTCCAGGATGAGCCGGCCCTCCTCGACCCTGGAGCGGATCGACAGCTCATGATACCCCAGGCCTTCCTGGTCGAGGTCTGGAAAGTTGCCGAACAGGATCTCTGTGGAGTTCAGAAAGCCCAGAATTTTTCCCAGGAGATTGAAGCGCCGAATCCGTCCCTCCCTGGCCAGAAAGTTCAGGCTGCCCTGCCAGGTCTCGATGGCCATGCTGCCCTTGCTGGAGAGCTGACCGCTGAGGTCGAAGCGCCCGGTCATGAGCTCCTCTTTGCCGAACAGACAGGTCAGAGCCGCGTTGAGATCGCTGCCCCGGACAGAGGGGTAGAACTGGGCCTGGCTCGTCTCCGGCTGGAGGACAATCGAGCCTGGGGTCTCGATGCTGCACAGCCTGGAATCGGAGACCTGGACCCGGATGGTCTGAGACGGGGACAGGTGGACCCCGGCCTGGAGCGGACACCAGGGCAGGCCGTGAAAATCAAAGCACTCGGCCCGGACCCTGAGCTCGCCTGACAGGGCCATGCCGGGTCCATCCTCAGGGGGGGCTTTCCCCGTGCCGGTTTCGAGAGGGGACAGAATCCTGTTCAGGCTGTCCCAGTGCAGCTGTTGTGCAGTCAGATCCAGGTCCATGACGTTGGCGGTCTCCTTGAGGTCGACGCTGCCTGTGAGGCCGAGCTGATCCCGGCCAAGCTCGAACAGGCCCTTTTCGAGCCGCATTTCGCTGTTTTTGGCCTGCAGCTTCAGATGAACCGCCTTGAGGTCGTCAGATCCGGGGATCGGCAGCAGCAGATCGGAGATCCTGGTTGAGCCGGCAGCAGAGAGGATCTGGAAAGGCCTGAGGTCGATGACCGCCTGGAAATCTCCCTGGATCCCGCCCTGGACAGTATGGTTCTCCTGGAGGAGGCGGTCCAGGGTCGCCTTGACGAGCTCTCCGGCAAAGGAGATCCGGCTGGAGGTCTCTGAGACCGTCAGGGCCATCCTGGCCTGGGAGGCCTGGTCATGGATGTGCAGCCTGGAGATGTCCAGGGCGTCCGGGGACCGAGTCAGGTTCAGGTCCAGCTGGACGCGCCCGTTCACCAGGGCCTGAAGTGCGCAGTCAAAAACGCCGGCTGTTCTGCGAACCCTGGCTTCACTGACCTGGACAGGGCTCTGGAGTTTGAGCTCCGGGGGCAGCTCAGCCTTGGTCATGACCCATTCCCCGGCCCTGCTGCCCAGGCTGCCTTCAAAGGAGAGGTCGAATTCCGGGGCGCTGCCAGAACGTGTGGACACCCTTCCGTTGAGCCGTCCCTGGCCGTCCAGGAAGCGGATGCGGCACGTCTCCATCTGGAGTTGTCCCGGCTGGAGATCAAATGTGCCGGACTCCAGATGAAGTGGGCCGGGCAGGTCCTTCTGGTGCAGGACAAGGCCCTCCAGACTCCCCTGGGCCTGGTAGGAGCACTGGTCCAGATTCGTGGGGGGGCCGGAGAAGGTCATCGTCCCCACCTGGACAGAGCCGTTCACGGTGTCCAGCCCAGGCAGCCTGGTCCGGCAGAATGTCGACCCCGCCAGCCAGGGAAAGAGCTCCCGCCATTTGAGATCGGCCCCCTGGACATCGTAGTCCAGATCCAGGGATGGTTTCAGGGCCAGCTCAAAAGAGAGGTCCTGGATTCTGGACTGACCGAATCTGAGTTCGATGTCCTGCCCGGAGAGGGCTGAATCCGTGTACTCAAACCGTCCTCCAGAGGCCTGAAGGACATGGGGCAGGGGTTCGTAACGGGCCCTGAGGTTCAGGTCCCGGGCCTGGACATGGACCTCCATGTCGTGGTCCTCATCCCTGTTCAGCCCCAGGGTTCCGGTCAGCGTGCCCTGAACGTCAGAGACCCTGGCCAGCTCCCGGAGGAAGGCCCTGGATTCGACGCTTTGACGCAGTATCGGGGGGAGCTGGCCTGCCGGTCCGGAGACCTCGGTGCTCAAGGAGAAAGGGCGAACCTGTTCGTTCATGGCCAGGGACAGGGTCCCGTTCCAGGCCGTGGACTCGTGGAGCCGGGCTGAGAGACCCCGGCCGCGGAGGACTCGATTGTCGATGCTCAGATGTCCCCTGATTCGGGTCAGGTCCAGCTTCGGGTCAGGAACAAGGACCTGGCCCTCCTGAAGCAGGGCGTCCATCTTCAGGCCCCTGGCGATCTCCTCCAGACTGTGGCCGGATGAACTCAGGCGAAGGTCGGAGATCTCCCCTCCCCGAACGATATCCAGGACCTCCCGGACCGGCTTGACCCCGGCAAAGAGCGTCAGAACGCGCTGCCTGAGACCTGTCAGGTCGAGCCTGTCCCCATGAACAACAAAGGTGCTCCGCTTGGTTGTGCGATCAAACCGGGCCTGACCGCTGACGGCCGTGCCGGGATCGTCCAGGCTGAGACTGTCCACCTGCAGGGTGACCTCCCGGGGGGCCACATCAACCCTCATGGCCAGGCCGGGCCTGGACAGGACCAGGCGGCGGTCCTGTCTTGCGAGGACCAGTTCATCTGTGGATCCGTGGAGATCAAGGCGGGCATGGTCCAGGTCCTCAAAGCTGAAAGCCCCTTCCAGATCGATTCCGGATCGCCCCGGGGTCCAGGCAGGCGTCGACGTCAGCCTGGCCACGACCTGATCGGGGCGGAGCTGCTGGAGGGCAAACCGGCCGGTGGCGGAAAGGGTCTGCAGGTCGGCCTGGAGCTCGATGACCAGGTCCTGCCACAGGGCTGAGCTGCAGGAGGCCGTGATCCGGGCCGATGGTCCCAGGTCGATCTCGGCCTGAAGATCGCTGACAGCGATGGTTCGAACCCCGGGGGCCAAGAGTTCGAGGTTGCCCTGGTGAATGGTGATGTCCATGGAGTCCGGAAGCTGGGACAGGACACCCCCTGGAAGCCCGCGGTTCGTCTTTGCAGCCTCGTTACGCCGGACCGGATTGAGCTTCAGCCGGGGATCAAAGAGATGCACACCAGCGACCTCGATCTCCCCCCACAGCAGCGGGACCAGCCGGGGGGACACGGTCAGCCTGGGGATGTGGGCCTCAACCGGACCGAGGCTCAGGTCGACAGCCCTGACCTCCAGGCTTGGCCACGGTCGCATGGAGAGCTGAAAATTCGAGATCGTGACCGATTCGGGCAGGTTCCGGGACAGGGCTTTGAGGATTGAGGCCTGGACCGGGGAGGAGTTCAAGACCCTGGGAGCGCAGACCATGGCCAGCAGGACGAGGTACCAGGCCAGGCAGGCCAGCCCTGTGCCGGCGGTCAGGAAGGCGCGTGCGGTTCTGATCTTCATGTCGGCTCTGCCTCTGGCAGAGCCGACATGTCAGGGTTTGATCCTGGAGGAATCAAGGCCAAGAGAGTCTGCTCACTGGTTGAGGGTCTCGAATGTCAGCCCTGCCGCTGGCCGGCCTGACAGGTTGAGGTTTGAAGGTTGATGGAAGAAAACGTCTTCGACTCTTCACCTGGTGACACCCAACTCGGCCAGTTTGATCGGTGATGCAACTGTGTCTGGGCAGCGTCCCTTCAAAGGTTTCTTTCTGAAACCCGGCACCTGAACACCTGTGATGACCTTTCATATGATTTTGATGACCAGAGGACATCATCTTGCCCGGCCTGATGCCTTGGTTGACGCCGGGTGGCGGATGGAGGGCTAAAGTCAAAGAGTTATATCTTTAAATTACTGGAATAAATATGTTTTTTAGTCAGTGCTTGCCATCTGTGCTGGGGGTGAATATAGTACAAAAGTTTGTAACTGTCATCTGGCCCGGCGTGAGGACAGGCCGGCGGCTGGTGACTGCAATCGTCGTCCCAGAGGAGAGAGAAGAATGTGGCATCGCACAGTGTTGGCAGCAGCGACCCTGCTGGTTCTCATTCTGGCTCCTGGGTTGTCGCAGGCTGCGGCCATCCTGGATCGCTTTGAGGACCAGGTGACCGAGTTTACTCTGGACAATGGCCTGACCTTCGTGGTCGTCGAACGGCACCAGGCCCCGGTGGCCAGCTTCGTCACCTGCGTCAGGGTGGGCAGCGTGAATGAGCCTGCCGGCCGGACCGGGCTGGCCCACCTCTTTGAGCACATGGCCTTTAAAGGCACCAGGACCATCGGGACCAGCGACTGGGATCAGGAAAAAGGGGTCCTGGCCAGGCTTGACAAGGCCTATGCCGCCTGGCTGGACGAAAAGAGGAAGCGCAACTCAGACCAGGGGGCTCTTGAGGAGAAGCGCGAGCGTTTCGAAAGCTTGCGGCAAGAGGCCAGGTCATTCGTCAAGCCCAACGAGTTTGCCCAGATCATTGAGCTCAACGGCGGGACCAACCTCAATGCCGGAACCTCCTCCGAGTACACCATCTATTTTTCCAGTTTTCCGGCCAACCGGGCCGAGCTGTGGTTCAGTCTGGAGTCGGACCGGTTGCAGAACCCGGTTTGGCGAGAGTTCTACACTGAGAAGGAGGTCGTCCGCGAAGAACGCAGGATGCGGGTGGACTCAAATCCCACCGGCAAGCTGGTGGAACAGCTCCTGGCCACGGCGTTTGTGGCCCATCCCTACGGCAATCCGGTCATTGGCTGGGATTCCGACATTCTGGCCGCCAAAGCTCAGGATCTCGACCGCTTCTACAGCGCCTACTACGTTCCGCAGAACATGGCCATCGGCATTGCCGGAGACGTCGATCCAAGACAGATTCGCAGCTGGGCTGAAACCTACTTCGGATCGATGCCCAGGGGCGAAGACCCGCCGGATGTCGTCACCCGGGAGCCCAGGCAGGAGGGTGTCCGGACGGTTCAGGTCACCTCCCCGAACCAGCCGCTCTCTGCCCGGGCCTACCACACCGTGAGCCGGTTTCACGAGCACGCCCCGGCCCTGGAGCTTCTGGGGGACATCCTGGCCAAGGGCAGGACGTCCAGGCTGTACCGGTCCCTGGTGGAGCAGAAGAGAGTGGCGGCTTCGATTTTCGCTTTCAACGGCTTTCCAGGAGACGTCTCCCCGTCTCTGTTCATCGTATTCGGGGTCCCGAACAAGGACGTCTCCCTGGATGAGCTCTCAGAGGCCATCGACGCAGAGCTCGAGCGGGTGAGAACCCAGGGTGTGACCCAGGAGGAACTGGACAGGGCCATCACCAAGGCCAAGGCCGCTCTGATCCGGGGTTTGGACTCCAACCTCGGGCTGGCCAGGTCCCTGGCCATGGCAGAGATCCTCGGGGGAGACTGGCGGAGGGTCCTGACCATCCTCGATGAGTACGAGCAGGTCACTGCGGCTGAGATCCAGGAGGTGGCCAAGACGTACCTCAGGCGGGACAACTGCACGATTGGCCGGCTGGTCAATCATGAGCAAGACAAAGGAGCCCGGCATGATCAGTGATCTTCGACAGCGGCCGTATTCTGCAGTCCTTCTGCTCCTCGGAATTCTGGCGGTTCTCCCGGCCTGCGGCATGAACAAGGGGCCCAGGAGCTACTCCGAGCTGGAGTTCCCGTCCAGTGTCGACTGGCCGGAGACCAGGATCGAGACCTTTTCTCTGGACAACGGGGTTCGCTTTTTCCTGGTAGAGGACCATGAGCTCCCACTCGTCAAGGTCACGGTGAGCATTCGTTCCGGGGAGTTTGTGGTCCCTGAAGGCCAGGAGGGGCTGGCCGAGCTCGCAGCCCGGGTCATGCGCAACGGCGGGAGCGAGCAATGGCCGGCTGAGGAGCTGGACACCCTGCTCGAAGACCGGGCCGCCCAGCTGAGCATCAGCATGGGATTCGATTCTGGACAGGCAGGGCTCAATGTGCTCAGCAAGGACTTTGAGCAGCTCCTGCCGGTCTTTGTGGATGTCCTGCACAGCCCGGCCTTCCCTCTGGACAAGACGGCCCTGGCCAAAAAGCAGATGATGACCGACATCGCCCGGCGCAACGACAGCCAGGATGAAGTCGGCTTCAGGGAGTTCAAGAGGCTCCTCTATGGTCCGGACACCATCTACGGCCGGCTCAAGGAGTTCTCCACGGTCTCTGGTCTGACCACGCAGGACCTGCGCCGTTTCCACGAGCGGTCTTTCCAGGGCCACAACCTCATGGTGGGGATTGCCGGGGACATCGAACCGGACGAGATCAGGCCGGTGCTGAAGAGGCTCTTCGCTGTCTTTGAGCCGGGTCGGCAGACAGTCATGGATTTCCCTCAGGTGGACAGGCCTGAGAGGACAAACTGGGCTTTCATCCACAAGTCGGACGTCAATCAGACCATGATCCTTCTGGGGCATGAAGGCGGCTTTCGAGACAACCCGGACTACCCGGCCCTGCAGGTCATGAACACCATCCTCAGCGGCGGTTTTTCCAGTCGGCTCTTTCAGCACATCCGGACCAGAAAAGGGCTGGCCTATTCCGTTTTCGGCAACTACGGCAGCAAGGCCTTCTATCCAGGGATGTTCTTTGTCGGGGCCAAGACCAAGAGCGCCCGGACCCTCGAAGCTGTCAATGCGATCAAGCAGGAGCTGGCTCAGCTCCAGCGGGAAGGGGTCGGCCGGGAAGAGCTGGATCAGGCCAGGGATCAGATCCTGAACTCCCTCGTCTTCCGCTACGACAGGCCGGAGGAGGTTCTGGGACGGCGCCTGCACTACGAGTACCGGGAGATGGATCCGGAGAGCTTTGAGGAGCTGGTCCAGGGTATCAAGGAGGCCACCCCTGACGACATTCAGCGGGTGGCCCGGAGCTCCATCGACCTCGACCGCCTGCAGGTCCTCCTGGTGGGCAACCGCGATCAGCTCCAGGATCAGCTCAGGACCATCGATGAACTTCAGGAGATCGACCTCGCCCTGGAAGCCCCGCCCGGGGGGTCCTGAGCCTGGCCGCCCGGAGCACAGGGCCTTTGTGCTGCGGACGATTCAGGACCAAAGCGGGCTCAACACCCCAGTGAGCTTTTCAACTGTGGCGCCGTTGTCCTCTTTGGGCAGATCCGAAGTCACCGGTTCGCTTTCAGGAGCCTTTGAGCCCCTCGCCGATGGCGGTGAAGATGCTCACCCCATCGGAGTAATTGCCCACGCACAGCCCGTAGTAGAAATGGCCTTCCACCCTGTCCGGCTCGAGCTCGACGGCTTTTTTCGCATAGGCCATGCCTTTCCTGCCCAACCGGGCGCAGATGTCCTGCCAGCCTTCGACATTCCGGCGTTTGGAGTACTCGGCCACAAAACGGGCCGCCCTGGCCGCTTTCCAGTTGGCCTCGTAGCTCTCTGGAGAGCTGGCAGCCGCCTGGGCAGTGAGCTCCAGGCACTGGCGCATGTCCTGGAGCGTCTTTTTGGAGCAGAGCCGGTCGGCCCTGGCGAGGAGATCAGCTGCGTGAACCTGGCAGAGGCAGGGCATCACCAGGAGCATGCTCCAGAAGCAGATGATTCTGACCATGGGGGCGCCGTCCTTTGTTTCAATGCTGTGCCTGCTGGACCTGCCGGCAGGGGGATCACTGACTGAGACCTTTGCAAATATTGACAAAATGGTCCAAAAGGTCAAGAGTCACCTGGTTTGACCACCACCGTTTTCAGGAGAACACGACCCATGACCACCAAATCGACGTTCCTGCAACTCAAAGAAACGGAACGGGCCCATCGTCGGGATCTGATTCTCGATGCGGCCACGACCCTGTTTGCCGAACGCCCCTTTCACGAGATCGGGATGCGGGACATCGCTGATGAGGCAGGGATCTCCCCGGCATCGATCTATCGCTACTTTTCCAGCCGGGACGACATCCTGGCCGAGATCCTCGATCAGGAAGTCCTGGAGGGGAGCCAGAGGCAGCAGGACAGGATCAAAAGAGGGACTGCCTCCTTTGAGCAGATAGCTGCCGGGATTGTCGACTTTTTTCTGGAAAAGGAGGCCACCTTCCAGATGCTCAGCCATTTTCTGCTCAAAGAGGAAGTGGATGAGGAAGCCAGGAAGAAGTTCGATTCCATCCAGGAGCACTATCTGGAGCAGTTTGACAATGTTCTCGAGCAGGTCGGATGCGCCAGAGAGAATGTGCGCCTCTTCTCCCGGGCCTTTTTTGCCTCCATGCTCGGGATCGTCATGAGCTTCCGCAAGGATCCGGGACAGAGCCAGGGGGAGGTCAGGAAACAGGTCCACCGCCTGGCCCGGTTGAGCGCCACGGTGTTCAAAAACGGCATGCCCACGTGAACGCGCTGCCCTCCAGGCTGGCCTGGAGGGCGGCATGTCCGGGTCTGGATGAGAGGCCGCCGGCCTGGAAGCTGCCTCCGCGTTGTGCAGCCGATGCAGGACATCGGACCCCCACTTCCGTCTGCGCCCAACAAGCCTGGATCACCATCTCCAAACCCCATTCGAGTTTGATCCGGACAGCAATTGACTGGTTCCGGCTGATGACCTATTTTCGTCGGGTGTTGGCTCCAAAAGCCGTATTCAGCTCCAGAATTCAATTTCACTGCACAGCTCCATGCCTGTGAGAGAGGGCGCAATGGCCAGACAACAAAGAGGAAAACAGAAATTCCTGCTCATTCTGCTGATCATCGTTCTTGCCGGCGGGTCCGGGACCTATCTGTACTTTGCCGAAGGAGAGAGCCCACAGCTCAGTTTTGCTCCCAGGCAGGCCTTTCTGTCTCCAAAGACCGAGATCGTGGTGGATGCCCGGGACACGAAATCCGGACTGGCCTCCCTGGAGGTGGTGGCCAGACAGGGGACCACCGAGGTGGTGCTGCTGTCGCAAGACTACCCCAAAGGACAGAAGACCGCCTCAACCACGCTCAGCCTCGAGGGCCAGGGGCTTCGCGACGGTCAGGCCAAAGTGCTCCTCAGGGCCCGGGACCATTCCTGGACCAATTTCCTTCAGGGCAACCTGGTCCAGGAAGAGATCGACTTCGTTCTCGACTCCAAGCCGCCCAAGATCATCATGCAGACCTTCACCCACAATCTCAATCAGGGCGGATCAGGCCTGCTCGGGTTCAGGCTCTCGGAGGCATCCGGCAAGACCGGAGTCCAGATCAGGGATTCCTTTTTCCCTGCCTATGAGCAGCCCAATGGACTCTATCTCTGTTTTTTCTCCTTCCCGTATGACGCTCAGCCGGGTCAGGACAGACCCAGGGTCGTGGCCCGGGACCGGGCTGGAAACGTCTCCAGGATCGGATTCCACCATTATGTGAATGACAAGAATTTTTCCACGGTCAAGCTCCCGATTTCTGACGGGTTTCTCCAGGCCAAGATGGGAGAGTTTGAAAGCCAGTTTCCTGAGGTCGACGACAATCTGCAGCTCTTTCTCAAGGTCAACCGGGAGTTGAGGGCCCAGAATCGCCAGACCCTCCTGGACGTCGGGACCCAGTCCTCGAGCTCGCCACTCTGGACGGGCAGCTTCCTGCGTCAGCCCGGGGCGGCCAGACGGGCCTCTTTCGGCACGACTCGGCGATATGTCTACAACCAGAAGGTCGTTGACACCCAGACCCACCTGGGGATCGACCTGGCTTCGGTGGCTCAGGCCAAAGTCCCGGCCGCCAACAGCGGCCAGGTGGTCTACGCCGATTGGCTGGGCATCTACGGCCAGGTGATCATCATCGACCACGGTCTTGGTCTGCAGACCCTGTACGCCCATCTGTCCCAGATTGGCGTCGGCACGGGCGATGCCGTCCGCAAAGGCGAGATCATCGGCCGGACCGGGGCCACCGGGATGGCTGCAGGGGATCACCTCCACCTCGGAGTCCTCGTCTCCGGGACTCCGGTCAATCCAGTTGAGTGGTGGGACAAGTCCTGGATCGAGAACAACATCAACGGCAAGCTTGCCCTGCGGAAGAAAGAAAAGGAGTAGGGTGGTGAGGGCCATGCACAGTGCATGTCGCTTTCCCGAAGTTGTCGATGGCTCCATTTCAGCCCTTCCGCCGGCTCTCATGAATCGCTTTGATCAAGGCAGAAACTTTCGGGCTGGCTCCTCTGACTGCTCCCCTTTTCCAAGGGGAGCTGCCCGCAGGGCTGAGGGGTTCTATCTTTCGAAGTTTCAAACGAGCATGGACGGACAAGCCTCAATAGTGCAATGAGTTTTGACACAGGTTGAAAAGAAGGATAAACACGTAGCGTTGAGGTAAGGGCAGTCAAACCTGGAGGTGGAGATGTTTGAGATTCTACAACGAGAGGAGATGGCTCAGGGTTCTGTGGTCCGCAATGAGATCAGTGCTCCCAGGATAGCAAGCAAGGCCCAGCCCGGCCAGTTTGTCATTCTCAGGGCCAATGAAAAAGGTGAGCGAATCCCTCTGACCATGGCTGACACCAACAAGAAACGGGGAACAATCACTATCATCTACCAGGTCGTGGGCAAATCAACGGCCATGTTCGGCAGGATGCAGGTCGGGGAAAAATTTCAGGACATCATCGGTCCCCTGGGCAAACCCACGGAGATCGAGAATGTTGGCACGGTGGTCTGTGTCGGCGGTGGGACCGGCGTGGCGGTGATGTACCCGATCACCAAGGCCTTGAAGGAGGCCGGCAACAGGGTCGTGGCCATCATCGGGGCCAGGACAAAGGACCTGCTGATCATGGAAGAGGACATGAAGGCCGCTTCCAATGATTTTCACGTCTGTACGGACGATGGCTCTTACGGGCATCACGGGTTCGTGACCGACAAGCTCAAGGAGGTTCTGGATGCGGAAACGGTCAATCTGGCCGTGGGCATCGGTCCGGTGCCGATGATGAAGTTTGTGACCAGGATCACCAAGGAGTATGATGTCAAGACCCTGGTCAGCCTGAACTCGATCATGGTCGACGGAACCGGCATGTGCGGCTGCTGCCGGGTCAGCGTTGGCGGGGAGACCAGGTTCACCTGTGTCGACGGTCCTGAGTTTGACGGCCACAAGGTCGACTTTGAAGAACTGACCAACCGTCTCCAGGCTTACACCCAGCTGGAAAGGCAGGCCTATGAGAAGTACAAGTGCGAGTGCCAGACCGGCTAGCTGACATGCAGCAACCTGACGCGTCTTCGTTATGTCAAGGACTCGATGTGAGCACACAGGATCAAGCGGAAGAGGGAGGAGCTCATGGCCCAGACAAAGGATAAAAAGGAAAAGATTCCCCGTCAGCAGATGCCCGAACAGGAACCCAAAGTGCGGGCCAAGAACTTTGACGAAGTTCCAACGGGGTACACCGTAGAACTGGCCCAGCAGGAAGCGGCGCGGTGCCTGCAATGCAAAAAACCGACATGCATCGATGGCTGTCCGGTGGAAATCGACATCCCGGCCTTCATCCAGCACATCAAAGAGGGAGAGTTCACCAAGGCCATCCGCAAGATCTGGGAAAAGAACAGCCTTCCCGCCATCTGCGGCCGGGTCTGCCCCCAGGAGGATCAGTGCGAGGGGTCCTGTATTCTGGCCAAAAAGGGCGAGCCAGTGGCCATCGGCAACCTGGAGCGCTTTGCAGCCGACCATGAACGGCGCTACGGTACCGGAGAGCTCCCCCCCAAGAAGAAGGCCACAAGCAAGAAGGTGGCTGTGGTCGGATCAGGGCCGGCCGGCTTGACAGTGGCCGGGGACCTGATCCTCAAGGGCCATGACGTGACCGTGTTCGAAGCCTTTCACAAGGGCGGCGGGGTGCTCATCTACGGCATTCCGGAGTTCAGACTGCCCAAGGAAATCGTGGCCTCGGAGCTCCATTTTCTGGAGAAACTGGGGGTCAACATCGAATGCAACGCTGTGGTCGGCAAGACCATCACCATGGACGAGCTCTTTGACGAGTGGGGGTTCGATGCGGTGTTCATCGGTGTCGGGGCTGGGTTGCCCAGGTTCCTGAACATCCCCGGCGAGAACCTCATCGGCATCTACTCGGCCAACGAGTACCTGACCCGGGCCAACCTGATGAAGGCCTACCTCTTCCCGGACTACGACACCCCCCTGGCCGTGGGCAAGGACGTGGTCGTCCTCGGGGCTGGAAACGTGGCCATGGATTCGGCCAGGACCGCTTTGCGCATGGGGGCCGAAAAGGTCCGCATCGTCTACAGGCGCTCCAGGGATGAGATGCCGGCCAGGGAGGCTGAGATCCACCACGGGGAGGAGGAAGGCATCGAGTTTTTCCTCCTGACCGCCCCCAAGCGCTTTCTGGCCGATGACCAGGGCCGGGTCAAGGGCATGGAATGCATCAAGATGGAGCTTGGCGAACCGGACGACTCGGGTCGACGCCGCCCTGTTCCGGTGGAAGGCTCAGAGTTCGAGCTCGACTGCGACCTGGCGGTGATCGCTGTGGGAGCCGATGCCAATCCTCTGCTGACATCCACGACTGAAGACCTGGACCTGACCAGGCGGGGCTACATCGTGGCCGATCCGAAAACCGGCAAGACCTCGAAAAAAGCGGTCTGGGCCGGCGGGGACATCGTCACCGGGCAGGCCACGGTCATTCTGGCGGCCGGGGCCGGCCGCATGGCCTCCAACTCGATTCACGACTATCTGAGCATCGGCTGGTGAACCGGGTCACTTGACCTTTTCTGCAGCACATTCCGCGACACTGGACGCGGCCTCTGCCTGGGCGGCACTGGCCGCGTTTTTTTTCACCCTCCCCATCCCTCCTTGCCGGGGGTTATGGCGGCAGGCCGGGCAGCTCCGCAGGCCGCCTTGACACGCCTGGAGCGAGTTGTTATCAATTTAGCACTCAAAAGACCGGAGTGCTAAAGAGAGAATCCTATGTCCTTAGATCCCAGACAAATAGAAGTTTTAGGCATCATCATCCACGCCTTTATCGAGAGTGCGACTCCGGTGGGTTCCAGGTATGTGGCCAAGAAGTCGACCTTGAGCCTCAGCCCGGCCAGCATGCGGAACATCATGGCCGACCTGACCGAAATGGGCTATTTGACGCAGCCGCACACTTCGGCCGGACGGATTCCCACCAGCAAGGCCTTCCGCTACTACATGGAGTCGATTTTCAAACCGGCGATGCTCTCCCCCAGGAATCGGGAGACGATCAAGGATTCCCTGAGCGAGGCCGGCCTGGGATTCACCGATGTCCTGGAGCACGCCTCGAAGCTCATTTCCAACCAGAGCAGCCAGGTCGGCATGGCTGTGGCGCCGCGAAGGAGCACGGTCCGCTTTCACCAGATCGATTTTGTCCTCGTCCGGCCAGGACTGGTCATGGCCATCATGATCCTCCAGGGGGGGATCGTCCAGAACCGACTCCTGGCCGTGGAGGAGAAGATCGGGACCGACGAGCTGATCAAGTTCAGCAACTACCTGAACGACAAGTTTCAGGGCCGGACGCTGCTGGAGGTCAAGAAAAAAATCATCGACGAGATGAAGCAGGCTGAAAACCAGTTCAACGCCATGTATTTCAGGGCCCTCGACCTGGCCAGAAACGCGGTCAACACCCCGCAGTCAGACCGGGAAATTTTCGTGGAAGGGATGATCAACGTTCTGAACCGCGGGGAGCAGGTCGATTTCGCCAGCATGCGGGAGCTGCTGGAGTTCCTGGAGCAGAGGTCGAACCTGCTCGGAATCCTGGACAGGATTTCCGAGACCCAGGGCCTGATCGTCTCCTTTGGAACGGAGTTCTATGGGCCGGAGCTGGAGGGCTGGAGCCTGATCTCCTCTCCCTACACCTACAAGGGACAGCCTCTGGGGCTGGTGGGGACCATCGGGCCCATTCACATGGACTACACAAAAATGGTTCCTATGGTTGACTACGTCGCCAAGATGCTTACTGATATTCTCGAGACCAGATTTTGAGGTCTTTTCAAAAGTTTTTGCGAAAAGGCCCCTTGAAACGACGGTGTTGTGTCAGCTTCGAGGGGCGTTTTCTTGTTCAGGAGGATGTGCATGTCTGAAAAGAGAGACCGTTCGAAGAACGAAGAGGACAAGGTCACGGTTCAGGCTGGGGATGGAGAGGCCCAGTCTTCGGCTGCCGCCGAGGAGCAGGGCCGGATCAGCCAGGAGGATCTGCAGGCTCTGTGCCAGGAGAGGGTTTGCCCGGAGTGCCCTGAAAAAGAGGCCATGGACAATGAAATCCTGAGGGTCAAAGCCGATGCTGACAACTTCAGGAAACGGCTGTCCAGGGAAAAAGAGCAGCAGTGCACCTTTGCCACCCAGACCCTGATGGAGGACATCATTCCGGTCATCGACAACCTCGAGCTGGCCGTGGGACATGGGACCAAGGTCGAGGCCTGCAGGGACCTCGTTCAGGGCGTGGAGATGACCCTGAAGATCATGCTGGACACCCTGGGCAAGCACGGGCTGAAACAGATCGAATGCTCTGAGGGCGACTGCTTCGACCCGGCCTGGCACGAAGCCCTGGCCGAAGAACCCCGGAGCGACCTGGAAAGCGGCCTGGTCTGTCAGGTCATGCAGAAGGGCTACAAGATCCATGATCGCGTTGTTCGCCCAGCCAAGGTCATGGTCAGCAAAAATTGTTAGAAATTGATGCCAGCCCCCTTTACTTGGGGCAAATCAATCTTACATTACAGCCAAGCATTTTTTGCAGGAAATTTTTCCGAGGAGGATAAGGTATGGGTAAAATCATTGGAATTGACCTGGGCACAACCAACAGTTGTGTGTATGTCATGGAAGGCAAGGAATCGAAATGTGTCCCGAATCCTGAAGGTGGGCGCACAACGCCTTCCATTGTCGCTTTTACAGATAAGGAGCGGCTGGTCGGCGAGTTGGCCAAGCGTCAGGCCGTGACCAACCCGGAGAGGACTGTCTTCTCCATCAAGCGGCTCATGGGCCGCGACTTTGACGCCAAAGTCATCGAAAAGTGGAAGGAGCAGAGCCCGTACAAGATCGTGGCTGGATCCAACAACGACGCCTATGTCGAGGTCCAGGGCAAGAAGTACAGCCCGCCGGAAGTCTCGGCCATGATTCTGCAGAAGCTGAAGAAAGACGCCGAAGACTATCTGGGCGAAAGCGTCACCGAAGCCGTGATCACTGTCCCGGCCTATTTCAACGACAGCCAGCGCCAGGCCACCAAAGACGCCGGCAAGATTGCCGGCCTGGACGTCAAGCGGATCATCAACGAACCCACGGCCGCCTCTCTGGCTTACGGTTTGGACAAGAAGTCCAACGAAAAGATCGCTGTGTTCGACCTGGGCGGCGGGACCTTCGACATTTCCATTCTCGAAGTCGGGGACAACGTGGTCGAGGTCAAGGCCACCCATGGCGACACCTTCCTGGGCGGCGAGGATTTCGACCAGGCCGTGCTCAACGACCTCGTGGACCAGTTCAGGAGAGAGAACGGGATCGATCTGGGACAGGACCGCATGGCCCTGCAGCGCCTGAAGGAAGCTGCGGAAAAGGCCAAGAAGGAACTCTCCTCCACCATGGAGACCGAGATCAACCTGCCGTTCATCACGGCTGACCAGAACGGTCCGAAGCACATGAACCTCAAGCTCAGCCGGGCCAAGCTGGAATCGCTGACCTCGGACCTGGTCGAGCGGACCATGGGTCCCTGCAAGCAGGCCATTCAGGATGCCGGGCTGTCTGTCTCCGAGATCGACGAGGTCATCCTGGTCGGCGGCATGACCAGAATGCCCCTGGTCCAGAAGAAGGTCCAGGAGTTCTTCGGCAAGGAGCCGCACAAGGGGGTCAACCCGGACGAAGTCGTGGCCATGGGCGCAGCCATTCAGGGCGGCATCCTGGCCGGCGACGTCAAGGACGTTTTGCTCCTGGACGTGACCCCGCTCTCCCTGGGCATCGAGACCATGGGCAGCGTGTTCACCAAGCTCATCGACAAGAACACCACCATTCCGACCAAGAAGAGTCAGGTCTTCACCACTGCGGCCGACAATCAGCCTTCTGTGTCCATTCATGTCCTGCAGGGCGAGCGACCCATGGCCAGCGACAACAAGAGCCTGGGACGGTTCGACCTTGAGGGCATTCCACCGGCACCCCGGGGCGTCCCCCAGATCGAGGTCACCTTTGACATCGACGCCAACGGGATCGTCAATGTCTCGGCCAAGGACACGGGCACCGGCAAGGAGCAGTCCATCCGCATCCAGCCTTCCAGCGGGCTGAGTGAGGATGAGATCGACAAGATGGTCAAGGATGCCGAGTCCCATGCCGCAGAGGACGAAAAGAAGCGCAAGCTCATCGAGACCCGCAATCAGGCCGACACGCTCATCTACAGCACGGAAAAGTCCCTGCGCGATCTGGGCGAAAAGGTCGACGCCAGCGTCAAGAGCGACATCGAGTCCAAGATCGAGGAGCTGAAGAAGGTCATGGAAGGCGAAGACCAGGAGGCCATTCAAAAGGCCACTGACGACCTCTCCCAGGCCTCGCACAAGCTGGCCGAGCAGCTCTACCAGCAGCAGAGCCAGGCAGGGGGAGCCGGCCAGGCCGGTGATGCCGGCGGCGGCGCAGCCGGCGGCGGTGCCCAGGCTGGTACGGAAGACGAGGACGTCGTCGACGCTGAATACACCGAGCAGAAGTAAATCGGATTCGGGGAGGACGGCCTCTGCCTTGACAGGTTCCGATCCCCTTTCTATACCTAGGCCTGGTCATCGGGGACACCCGATGGCCAGGTTTTTTTATGTCGTCACACTCGACCGGGAGATTTCCCCTGTATGGGTCACTGCTTGCGTTTCTGGGCCATCGTCCTTGGTCTGATCCTCTTTCTGGGGTTCGGCTGCGCTCCGCGGCAGATTCAGCCTCCGTCCACGCCTGAGGAGCGGTTCGCCCGTCTGCAGGCCAGGGCTGACAACGCCTGGTCAGACGGCCGGTATGCCTTGAGCGAAACCCTGTACCTCCAGATTCTGGAGAAGGACAATCTGGACCGGGAGACCAGGGTGACGGCCTGGGAGCGAGCCACGGCCAGTGCGGTCAAGAGCGGAGATCTCCAGAAAGCCAGGATTCATCTCTTGACCTGGGCCGGTGAGGTTGAGGGGGCCATCCGGTCCTGGGGCTGGCAGCGCCTCAACGCCATGAGCTTCGGCGACCAGGACAGGATGCGGATCAAGCTCCTGGCCCTGATGCACAACCCTGACTACCCCTGGTCGGTCAGACAGGAAGCGGCCTGGTTCCTGGCCGCTCACAATCTGAAACAGGGCAGACCTTCCAGGGCCTGGCCGGTTCTGGAAACGGCCCACAGTCTGGCGGACACCGACGATCAGCGGTTTGAGCTCGAGGACAGGCTGCTCAGCGTCATCAACTCCTTTGAGCCTTCGGACTGGGATCTGGTTGAGCCGTCTCTGGTCGACAAGGACCCCGGGCAGTATCCCTATGCCCTGCTCAAGTGGGAGCTGGCCCGGAAACGCTTTCGTTCCGGCCAGACCACCTGGCTCAGCACCTGGCAGCAGTTGACCGAGATCCTGGGCTCAGCCCGGCTGATCGACCTGGAACGGCTGAGGTCAGAGCTGGCCTTTCTGGAAGAGACCTACGGACGGCCTTTTTTCGGAGTGGCCCTGCTCCTGCCCCTGAGCGGGGGCTATCAGGACATCGGGTGGAAGGTGGTCAGGGGTGCCGAGGTGGCGCAGTACCAGCTGAGCCGCCTGGGTTTGAACGTGCAGATCAAAACCATCAACACGGCGTCCGACGGCTGGCTGGAGCAGCTCAGGGAGCTGCCCAGCGGCTTTTCCGTCGTCGGCGGTCCTCTGCGCAGCCAGGTCTGGAACGCCGTGGTCCAGAACGATCTCATCTCGGAGAGGACGTTTTTCGCTTTCCGGTCCACCCTGGCCCCTGCTGAGGAAGGCATTGACGGATATCGCTTCTTCCCCAGCCCCCAGGACCAGGTCCGACCCCTGATTCAGGCTGTGTTCGATGAACTGGACATCAAGCGGTTCGGGATCCTCTACCCCAAGGGCCGTTTCGGCCGTCGAATGGCCAGGGCCTTCTGGCAGGAAACGGTGACCCGCCAGGGACAGCTGACAGGCCTGGCCGGCTACGACAAGGCCTCGCCCTCGGACTGGAAGCAGGACGTGGCCGACTTTCTTCAGGTCCCGGAGGAGTTCTTCCAGGATCAGGAGGAGGAAGAGCTCCAGGAGTCCAACGCGACCGCAATCACCCGGGAGGATCCGGACTTCGGGGCGGTCTTCATCCCTGACAGCTTTCACCATGCCCAGATCCTGGTTCCGGAGTTCTTCTTCTTCGACGAGGACAGGCTGGTCTTTCTCGGTCCAGCCCTGTGGAGCCAGCAGGCCAAAAAGGTGTCCAAGCTGGACCGCCAGTTCTATCAACTGGCCCTCATGCCCGGGGCCTGGTGGGACGGCAACCCTGATCCGGCCATGGACAATCTCAGGGATCTGCTCCGGGCCACGGTTCAAGGTGAGCCGGACTTCTGGGTCGGCCTGGGTTTTGACTTTCTGCGCTTTGCCCATCGAGTCTTTTCCCGGAACGCGAATCAGGATTTGAACCAGCAGCTGGCCGGGCTGAGCGATTTCAGCTGGTCCATGGCTCCGCTGCATTGGGACCAGTTCGGCCAGGCCTTTCAGGACCTCTACCTGTTCGAGCTTCAGGGCGAGACCATGGTCAGGGCCGACCTCGGGGCCATGGCCAGGCTGCTGGAAGAGCGGCGCGAGCTGCACGAGAAGCGGAAAGAGCAGGCCGCCAAGAACAGACGCGACCCAGGGGAGTCCCAGGCAGAAGCCGAAGCCGAACCTGTTGCAGACAGCCCGCAGTGAAGCAAGACCTGGAGCAATCATGAAGATCAGCAAGGACGAAGTGGCCAGGGTGGCAGCATTGGCCCGGCTCAAATGCAGCGACGATCAGCTGGAGCTCTATGCCCGGCAGCTGGGCGACATCCTGCAGTACATGGACACCCTGAACGAGCTGGAGACCGAAGGGGTCGAACCCCTGTATTCGCCCATCGCTCATCAGCGGGCCTTTCGGGAGGACGAAGCCCGGCAGGAGTCTTCCAGGGAGGAGGTCCTGTCCAACGCACCGGAGACGGATGGGACCTACTTCATCGTGCCCAAGGTTTTCTAGCTGCACTTCCTGAAGAAATGCAGCTCAAAGACCTTCAACATGTTGAGACAAAGAGATTGCTATGAGCGACATCGCAGCCATGGGCCTGGAGGATCTCAAGGGCCGGCTGAGGACAAAGGATCTCTCCGTGCAGGAGGCTGTCAAGGCCTGCCTGGAGAGGATCGAGGCCACAGAGCCCGTGGTCAGGAGCCTCCTGCACCGGAACGATGAGCAGGCCCTGAGCCAGGCCCGGGACCTGGACAAGCAGGGACCTGATGCGGCCAAACCCCTGTGGGGGGTCCCGGTGATCGTCAAGGACGTCCTGGCCACCAGGGACATGCCCTCGACCTGCGGCTCGAGAATGCTGGAAAGCTTCAAGCCCTTTTACGACGCCCATGCCGTGTCCAGGCTCAAGCAGGCCGGGGCCATCGTCCTGGGCAAGTCCAACATGGACGAGTTCGCCATGGGCTCGTCCACGGAGAACTCGGCCTTTGGGCTGACCAGAAATCCCTGGAATCCTGACCGGGTTCCAGGGGGGTCCAGCGGCGGGTCTGCCGCCAGCACGGCAGCTGGCCAGACCCCGTTCTCACTGGGCACGGACACTGGAGGGTCCATCAGGCAGCCGGCCGGTTTCTGCGGGATCGTCGGTCTCAAACCCACCTACGGACGCGTGTCGAGATTCGGGCTCATCGCCTACGGCTCCTCCCTGGATCAGGTCGGGCCCCTGACCCGGAGTGTTCAGGACGCGGCCACAGTGCTGGAGGTCATGTCCGGACACGACCCCAAGGATGCGACCTCCTCGCCAGAGCCTGTTCCGGCTTTCGGGCAGACCTGCAAGGGCTTGAAGGACTTGCGGGGGGTCAGGCTCGGGGTCCCCAGGGAGTACTGGGGTCAGGGCCTGAGCCATGAAGTCGGATCGGTCTGCCGCCGGGCCCTGGATACGGCTGCAGACTGCGGCGCTGAGCTTGTGGAGGTCTCCCTGCCCAGCTCCCCCTATGCCATCGCGGCCTACTACATCATCGTCATGGCCGAGGCCAGCTCCAACCTGGCCAGGTTCGACGGAGTGCGCTACGGGCACCGGAACGGCTCGGCCAGGGACCTTCTGGAGATGTACATGCTCAGCCGGACCGAGGGCTTCGGCCCGGAGGTCCAGCGCAGGATCATTCTCGGGACCTATGTCCTGTCCGCCGGGTATTACGACGCCTACTACAAGAAGGCGGCCCAGGTCAGACGCCTGATCAGGGACGAGTACCTCCAGGTCCTGCAACAGTGCGATCTCATCTGCGCCCCAACCGCACCCACGGCAGCCTTCCCCATTGGAGAGATGGTCGACGATCCGCTGCAGATGTACCTCACTGACGTGTTCACCAACCCCTTGAACCTCACCGGTCTTCCGGGCCTGTGCCTTCCAGCCGGGCTGGGGCAGGAGACGTCCATGCCCGTGGGGCTGCAGCTCTTCGGCCCTGCCTTTGGGGAAGAGCGTCTGCTGCAGGTCGGGCATGTCCTGGAGCAGGCCCTGGAGCCTCTGCCCCGGCCGTTTGGCCTGGACTCCTGATGGGGCTTGCCGGGCTGGCATGTCGAGGGTTGAGGGTGGATGGTTGAGGCAAGAAGAGATCCCCGACGTGTCGAGAAGGGCTTCGATTCGGCCAATTTGATCATGGCAGAAACTGTCGAGGCTGCTCCTCTGACTGCTCCCCTTTTCCAAGGGGAGCTGTCCGCAGGACTGAGGG
>CAZNIP010000008.1:0-2825 GCA_964573115.1 uncultured Desulfohalobiaceae bacterium
CTGTCCAGCCATCTCCTTCCAGGCGTTGATCAGCCCGTTCGTCGAGCTGTCGTGATTCGTGACCTCCCCTGCGGAGCTCAGCTCGGGCAGGATGGCCTTGGCCAGCTGCTTGCCCAGCTCGACCCCCCACTGATCAAAGGAGTTGATCCCCCAGACCACGCCCTGGACAAAGATCTTATGCTCGTACAGGGCGATGAGCCGGCCCAGGGTCTCAGGGGTCAGCCGGTCGATGAGGATGGAATTGGACGGTCTGTTTCCGGGAAAGACCTTGTGCGGAAGGAGCCGCTCGATCTCGCCCCGGGACATGGACGCGGCCTCCAGCTCCTGTTTGGCTTCAGCCTCGGTCTTGCCCAGCATCAGGGCTTCGGTCTGGGCAAAGAAATTGGCCATGAGCATCCTGTGATGGTCGCCAAGGGGGTTGAGGCTGGCGGCAAAGCCGATGAAGTCGCAGGGAATGAGCTTTGTCCCCTGGTGAATGAGCTGGTAAAAGGCGTGCTGCCCATTGGTTCCGGGCTCCCCCCAGATGACCGGCCCGGTGGAGTAGTCCACCGGGGTCCCGTCCAGCCGGACCCGCTTGCCGTTGCTCTCCATCTCCCCCTGCTGCATGTAGGCGGCGAACTCCTCCAGATACTGATCGTAGGGCAGCAGGGCCTGGGTTTGTGCCCCGAAGAAGTTGGTGTACCAGACTGCCAGCAGGCCGAGGATGACCGGCATGTTCTCTTCCAGGGGGGCCTTCCGGAAATGGTCGTCCATGGCCCGGGCCCCGTCGAGGAGCTCCCTGAAGCGATCCATGCCCACGGCCAGGGCAATGGGCAGCCCAATGGCCGACCACAGGGAGAACCGCCCCCCGACCCAGTCCCAGAAGCCGAACATGTTCTCGGTGTCGATCCCGAACCTGGAGACCTCCTCGGTGTTCGTGGACACGGCCACAAAATGCCTGGCCACGGCCGCGTCGTCCCCGGCCGACTCCAGGAGCCACTCCCGGGCTGATGCGGCATTGGTCATGGTCTCCTGGGTGGTGAAGGTCTTGGAGGCCACGACAAAGAGGGTCCTTTCCGGGGAGCACTCGTTCAGGGTCTCCTGGAGGTGGGTCCCGTCGATGTTGGACACGAAATGGAGCCTCAGGCCATGCGTGTTGTACCAGGTCAAAGCCTGGGTGACCATTTTCGGCCCCAGGTCCGAGCCGCCGATCCCGATGTTGACCACATCGGTGATCGCCTGGCCGCTGTACCCCCGCCACTGCCCGGAGTGGACCCGGCCGACGAAGTCCTCCATCCGGTCCAGGACCGCGCTGACCTTGGGCATGACATCCTCCCCGTCGACAACGATCGGGCGGTCGGGACGGTTGCGCAGGGCCACGTGGAGCACGCTGCGGTTCTCGGTGCTGTTGATTTTTTCCCCGCTGAACATGGCCTCCCGCCTGTCTTCAAGGCCGGCATCCCTGGCCAGGTCACAGAGCAGGGACATGGTCCTCTGCGTGATCCGGTTCTTGGAAAAGTCCAGGAAGAGGGGACCGTCCTGGATGGACAACCGGGAGGCCCTGTCCGGGTCCTCCCGGAACAGGTCGCGCATGTGCAGGTCCCGGACCTGGTCATAGTGCTCCTGCAGTGCCCTCCACGACGGCAGATCGGTCAGCCGGCTCATGCTTTTTCCCCCTTGGTTCATGTGGCCTGTCCTTGAACAGACAGGCCATGTTGGTGCAGCTTCCAGCCCTTGATCAACCCGAAACACCCGGCCAGCATCATGTCCCCGCCCGGGGCCGGAAAATCGACCTCGTACCCGGACAGCATGGACCGTCTGGGGCCCAGGGCCACGGTCAACGGGTAACCCCTGGCCTCAGGCGGGATGTCCCGGAGGGCGCAGCCGTGTCCCTGGCTCTCAAAGACCTCGTCGTTGGAGAGCTCCCCGGAGCGGAACCGTTCCAGGAGCTGCCACAGGGACTGCGGCGTCAGCAGCCCGGTGTGGTGCTCGAAAATGCCCTGAATCCGGTCCTCAAAGACCAGAAAGCCAATGGTGTGGCTGTTGCCCACATTGACCACGCACACCCCGTGGTCCTGACTGGCCTGTTCGATCCGGGGCTCGAACAGGGCCCCGAGGAGAGCGGCCGACCCGGTGTCGGCCACCGGCCCTCCGCCGGTACAGGTCTGCAGGGCCTTCAGCCGGGTCATCTCCTCAGGCGCCTGCTCGAAGAGCAGGGCCTCCAGCGACCCGTGACTCGACTCCAGCAGGGATTCCCAGATCACGAAGCGGCCCCTGCGGTTGCTCGTTCTGGGATGAAAGCCGTGGTCCTGGACCGCGGCCAGGACCAGGTCGGGGTAGTCCAGGCCGGCCTGGGACAGCAGCCCTTCCCAGAACCCGGGGTCGAAGTCGCTCAGGTGGACCGGGGCGGCCTTCCTGGGGCAGGACTCGACCACCGTGATGCCCTGGGCCCGGACCTTGTCCAGGTCGTCCGCCAGGGCCAGGGCGGCTTCCGGATGGGCGGCGACCCGGCACCCCTGCTCCATGTGAGCGGTCAAGGCATCGTGAAACCCGCCGCCCATGTTCATTCCATAGAGATACACATCCCGTCCCGCCCGGGTCAAATCCCTGATTCGCCCGGCCACTCTCCGGGCCGGAGAAGGCAGGACAAACTTGGGACAGTTCTCCAGCTCCAGGTCAGGATCGAAGTAGAGGACATCCTGGGTCCCGCTGCCGATGTCCAGGCAGAGTATGCGCATCGTCGTCACCACGTGGGATTCAGCTCTGCTCCGGCCGAGCTGACTTCCTTTTTGGGGTTCTCTTGAATCCTCTCTTTCATCCAATCGCAGCCGCAGGCCGTGCTCGTC
>CAZNIP010000008.1:2925-53326 GCA_964573115.1 uncultured Desulfohalobiaceae bacterium
TTCAGGCTGCGGCCCGGGCGGTCTCGGTCTGAAAGGTCAGCTCGTCGTTCTGCACATCCACAATGACCCTTTTCCCCTCTGGCAGCTCTCCGCCGATGATCCTCCTGGCCAGCATGGACTCGATGTGAGTCTGCAGGTAGCGCCGCAGGGGCCTGGCTCCATAGACAGGATCGTAGGCCTCTCTGGCAATGAAGGACCTGGCTTCCTCGGTCAGCTCCAGGTCGATCTTGCGGTCCCGGAGCCGGTCCTGGAGCCGCTGGAGAAGGAGATCCACGACCTGCTTGATCTCTTCGAGCAGCAGCGGCGTAAAGAGCACGATCTCATCCACCCGGTTCAGGAACTCTGGCTTGAAGCCGGCCCTGAGTGTGGACATGACCTGATCCCTGACCCCCTCCTGAAGCTGACCCGACTCGGTGATGCCCTCCAGAAGGATCTGGGAGCCGTGGTTGGAGGTCATGATGATGATCGTGTTCTTGAAGTCCACGGTCCGGCCGTGGCTGTCGGTCAGCCGGCCGTCGTCCATGATCTGCAGGAGCACGTTGAAGACATCCTGGTGGGCCTTTTCGATCTCGTCAAACAAAATCACGCTGTAGGGCTTGCGGCGCACGGCCTCGGTCAGCTGCCCGCCTTCGTCGTAGCCGATGTACCCCGGTGGGGCCCCGATCAGCCGGGCCACAGTGTGCTTTTCCATGTACTCGGACATGTCCAGGCGGATCATGTTCTCTTCCGAATCGAAGAGGGACTCGGCCAGGGTCTTGCAGAGCTCGGTTTTGCCCACACCGGTCGGCCCGAGAAAGATGAAGGACCCGATGGGCCTGTTGGGGTCCTTGAGCCCGGCCCTGGCCCGGAGAACCGCATCGGCCACAGCGTCCACGGCCTCGTCCTGACCAACGACCCGCTCGTGGAGCACCTCGGCCAGCCGGACGAGCTTGTCCCGCTCGCCTTCCAGGAGCTTGGACAGGGGGATCCCGGTCCAGCGGGAGATGATCTCGGCCACATCGTCAGGGCCAACCTCCTCTTTGAGGAGCTGCGGCGTTTCATGGTCCTGATCCTGGGCCTCCTCCTTGGCCTTGATCTCTTTTTCCAGATCGGCCAGCTTGCCGTAGCGCAGCTCCGCCACCCGGTTCAGGTCGTAGTTCCGCTCGGCCTCCTCGATCTCCAGCCTGGTCCGCTCCAGCTCCTCCTTGAGCTGCTGCAGCCCCTTGATGGAGTTCTTCTCCTTCTCCCACTGGGTCATGAGCTGAGTTTGATGCTCCTTGGCGTCGGCCAGCTCTTTTTCCAGGTTCTGAAGCCGTTCCCTGGAAGGGGTGTCCGTCTCCCGCCGCAAGGCCTCCCGCTCGATCTCCAGCTGCATGATCCTCCGGTTGATCTCGTCCAGCTCCGTGGGCAGAGAGTCGATTTCGGTCCGAATCATGGCTGCGGCCTCGTCGATGAGGTCGATGGCCTTGTCCGGCAGGTGCCTGTCGGTGATGTAGCGGTCGGAGAGGGTGGCTGCAGTGACCAGGGCGGAGTCGTTGATGCGCACCCCGTGGTGAACTTCGAACCGTTCCCTGAGGCCCCGAAGGATGGAAATCGTGTCCTCCATGGTCGGCTCGTTGACCTGGACAGGCTGGAACCGCCGTTCCAGGGCCGGGTCCTTTTCCACATTCTTGCGGTACTCGTCCAGGGTGGTGGCCCCGATGCAGTGCAGCTCGCCCCGGGCCAGCATGGGCTTGAGCAGGTTCCCCGCATCCATGGCCCCTTCGGCCTTGCCCGCGCCGACAATGGTGTGCATCTCGTCAACGAACATGATGATCCGGCCCTCGGACTGCTGGATCTCCTTGAGCACGGCCTTGAGGCGCTCTTCAAACTCGCCCCGGTACTTGGCTCCGGCGATGAGCGCCCCCATGTCCAGGGCAAAGATGGTCTTGTCCTTGAGCCCCTCAGGCACGTCCTGCTTGACGATGCGCTGGGCCAGCCCTTCGGCGATGGCGGTCTTGCCCACCCCGGCATCTCCGATGAGCACGGGGTTGTTCTTGGTCCTCCGGCTGAGAATCCTGATGACTCTCCGAATCTCGCCGTCGCGACCGATGACCGGATCCAGCTTGCCTTTGCGGGCCTCCTCCACCAGGTCCCGGCCGTATTTCTGCAGGGCTTCATAGGTCCCTTCGGGATTGGCCGAGGTCACCCGCTGATTGCCCCGGACCTCGGTCAGCACGGACAGGACCTTGTCCTTGTCCAGCCTGAACTGCTTGTTGACCCTGCCGATGCCGGTGGATGCCGGTTCCTCCAGAATGACCAGGAAGAGATGCTCGACACTGACGTAGTCGTCCTGCATCTTTTTGGCCAGGTCATTGGCCTTGACCAGAACGGAGTTCAACCTCTGGGTCACGTAGACCTGCCCGGGCTGCGATCCAGGACCGCTGACCTTGGGCAGCTTGCCCAGCTCAGCCTCCAGGGCCTGTTTGAAGGCCTTTGGCTCGATGTCCAGACGTTCCAGCAGCCGGGAAACCAGCCCATCCTGATCCACGAGGGCCTGAACGAGATGTTCGACATCGATCTGCTGATTCTGGTACCGGACCGCTATATTTTGAGCCTCGGAAATCGCTTCCTGCGATTTTTGAGTGAACGAGTTCAAATCCATGATTTACCTCCTTTCAGCCTTGCCCCTGGCACGACTGAAACAAACCTTCTCTTGGTGATGATTCTGAGTCCCGGATCCTCGATGCTCAATACTTGAGACTGCGTCCGGGATTGCGCAGCCGCATCTATGCCCCGCGGGGGTCGAACGACGACAGGTTTGAGAGCTGCTCCCAGAGCTTTTTCTCATCATCGCTCACCGTCTTGGGCATCTTGATCATGACCCTGACAAAGAGGTCGCCCTTTTTGCTGCCCCGGCCGAGGCCCTTGCCCCGCAGGCGGAACTTGCGCCCGCTGCTCGTGCCTTCCGGGATGGTCATCTCCACGTGTCCATCCAGGGTGGGCACGCTGACCTTGGTCCCCAGGGCAGCCTCCCAGGGTGCCAGGGGCACATCCACGGTGATGTTCTTGTCCTCAACCTGAAACTGAGGATGCGGCAGCAGCTTCACTTCCAGGTAGAGATCACCGCTGGGACCGCCGCCTCCGCCAGGAGAGCCCTGCCCCGAGAGGCGGATTTTGGAACCGTTGACCACCCCGGCTGGGATGTTCACGTCCAGGGTCTTGTTCCTTGACTGGGGCCGGCCGTCCGGACCCGGAACCTGCTCCTGCAGGGACAGGGTCTTCTTGCCGCCCCGGTAGGCCTCTTCAAGGCTCAGCTCCAAGGTGGTTCTGGCATCCTCGCCCTTGGAGGAAAAGCCGCCGCCGTGACCGGTGAATCGCCCCTGAGAAAAGGGATCGCCATGGAATCCGGCCTGACTCTGCTGAAAGCCCCCGCCGCCGCGACCGCCAAAGAGATCACCAAAAATGGTTTCGAAAAAATCGCTGAACCCACCGCCGCCGAAGTGAGCCCCGCCGCCGGGACCCCCTCCGCCAAAGGTGAAGCGAACGTTTTCATAGCCCGGGGGCGGCTCGAAGTTCTGTCCATGCTCCCAGTCCGCACCGAGATGGTCGTAGCGCTTTCTCTTCTCCGGGTCCTTGAGGACCTCATAGGCCTCGTTGACTTCCTTGAACTTCTGCTCAGCCTCATTGTCATTGGGGTTGAGATCAGGATGATACTTCCTGGCCAGCTTTTTGAAAGCCTTGGAGATCTCCTCCTGTGAAGCATCCCTGGAGACCCCGAGAGTCTGGTAGTAGTCCTTATAGGTGACGCTCATTCCTGAACTGCTCCTCCCCGTCTTGCGTTATCCGGACTCAGCGGTTCGTGTTCCTCTCATCCGGAACAACCGCCGCTTGTCCTGAAGAACGATTCATGCAGAGACGTGTTGACGAAACACAGGTAAACATAAGACACGGTTCGGCCGAGTCAAGACGGACATACGCCACTTTTCAGAGTTGATTCAGGAGGCTGGAGGGAACCTGGGCTCTGCCCGGCGCCCTGACCCGCCCCCTGAGTCCAGGACGCTGTCTGCCCGGATCGTCCTTAACATCTTGACATAGGCCTCTTTGAAAGAATATATTCTTCAGTTTGGACACATTGAACACAGCAGGGCCAGGTCAACCTCTGGCCCTTGGCTCTCTTTTCATTCATACGCATTGGCACGCACGACATCTCTGCCGAGGAGGACTTCAATCATGGCCAACGGAACAGTGCTGCAGGAAGCCGTCAAAACAGACAACGGACTGGAAATCAATGGGATCGTCCTGGAGCCGGTGGTGGAAAACTGCCAGGGCTGCGAACGGACCAAAGTCATCGAAGGGCAGACCTACTGCTCCAGCTATGCCAAGCCCAGTGCGAAATGGCGCCACGGCGGCTGCAACTTTGCCACCCACGTCAAGGCCACCCTGGACAAGGAAGGCCATGTCAAGATCAACCCCTTGAAGGCATCCAAGCGGGCGGCCAAGAAACGCTGATCAAGCCACCAAGCGCCCAGACCCTCTCATGTGAGACCTTTCCGGGCCGCCAGGCGGCTCTGAAGGGCCGGGCTTGAACCAGAGCCACTGCCATGAACAGGATAACAGACGCCCAGCTCAGTCTTCTCAAGACCCTGGACCATCAGGGTAAAGCCGTCGTGACCCTGCAGAAGGAACTCGTGGCCAGACCAGCCCTGGGGCCGGACAACGGCGGCAGCGGGGAGGGAGAAAAGGCCGACTTCCTCTATCAGGCCCTGAAAGACCTGGGCATTTCGGACCTCACCGTCATCAACGCCCCTGACTCCAGGCTGGCCACAGGGGTCAGACCGAACATCGTCGCCAGAATACCCGGCAGAGACCAGGAGACCACGCTGTGGATCGTCTCCCATATGGACGTGGTTCCGCCGGGGGAATCTTCCCTGTGGCACACCGACCCCTTCGAGCTCTCCCAGGACGGCGACCTCATCTACGGCCGCGGCGTTGAGGACAATCACCACGGCCTGGTGGCCTCGTTTCTGGCAGCCAAGACCCTTGTCGACAGCGGAACCACGCCCCGGACCAACCTGGGGCTCCTGTTTGTGGCCGATGAGGAAACCGGAAACGACTACGGGCTGAAGTTTGTCCTCGATCACCATGAGCACATCTTTGGCCCCAACGACCGCTTTCTGGTCCCGGACTTCGGCACCCCTGACTCAGGGATGGTCGAGGTGGCGGAAAAGAGCCTGCTGTGGCTCAAGTTCACCCTGACCGGCAGGCAGTGCCATGCCTCAACACCAGGTTTGGGCCTGAACACCTTTGTGGCCACTGCCGATCTGGTCCTCAGGCTTCGCCAGCTCTACACCAGATTCGACATGGCCGACGACCGCTTCGATCCCCCCTTTTCGACCTTTGAAGCCACGAAAAAAGAGGCCAACGTCCCCAATGTCAACTCCATTCCCGGCCGGGACGTCTTCTACCTGGACTGCCGCATCCTGCCCGACATCGACCTGCAGGACGTTCTCCAGGCTGTGGATGAACTCTCCCGGGAGACCTCGGAGACCTGCGGGGTCACCGTGAACTGCGACATCGTGCATCGGGAATCCTCCCCTCCCACGCCGGAGGACCATCCCCTGATCAAGGAGCTGATGCAGGCCGTTGAGGCTGTTGTCGGTCACGCCCCCAGGCCCCAGGGAATCGGCGGCGGGACTGTGGCCGCTCTTCCCCGCAAGAAAGGCTACCCGGCAACGGTCTGGGCCACCCTGCTGGGCAATGCCCACCAACCCAACGAACACACGTCGATCAACTCGATCCTGCAGGATGCCAAAGTCATGACCCTGCTTTGCCTCTAGAGTCCGCAACATGCCCATGAACTCATGTCGTGGGAAATCGCTTGGCTGAAAAACCCGGTCTCCGGATCGATTCAGCCGCCACCAGCGGCGTGGACGGCCTGTCGGCCTTCAAGGGTGTCGCGTCTCTTCAACACACGTTATCCATGATTTTTCCGACATTCGTCGCCGACAGTGACTATCTCAAGGCCATCAGCCGCAACGTTGGTCATTGGGAGGTCAACGCCTCGGCAGCTCTGCTGCTCATCCTCGTCGGCTGCGCCGTTGTCGGTGCCGTCTGTCTTCACCTGGGGCTCAAAAAACTCCGCTCGATACGCAACCCCGACCAGCCCATCTTCACCCTGACGGACCCGGACGAGATCCTGTCCATTCTGGTCAAGGCCCTGGACAACAGGAGCAACTTCGAGCTCACGCTCTCATCCCGAAAAACAAAGCCCCTGGTCTGCACCCTGACCGATGTCCACTACTCCTGCCTGGCCCTGGAGCTCCCGGCCTACATCGCGCCATCGGAGAGCTGGATCGGCCGCGAGGTCCACATCTACTTCGCCATTCCCGGGGATGGCTCCAAGCGGGCCCACTACTTCTTCCAGACCGAGATCCTGGACCTCTTCCAGGGGGAGATCGAAAACATCTGCATCCTGGTCGACTACCCCATGAACCTGCAGCAGAAACAGAAACGGAGTCATCTCAGGCTTGCCCCTCCCACGGACCAGGTGGCTTCACTGACGCTGTGGCCAGCCGTCACCACCAGGCAGGCAACCCTGGAAACCAACCTCAACCGTTTTGGCCAGCCCCTGCTCGAATCCAGGCCGCAGGCAGAACCCGGCATCCACTGCCGGGTCGTGAACATTTCCGCCTCTGGGCTCAGGCTCAAGCTGTCCAGAGAGGCCAGGCAACATTCCGGCATCAACCCTGAAACCTTGTCGGAATGCATCATTGCCCTTGACCTGGTGGGACCTGATGAAGGCCAGCACCAGAAGCACATCCTCTCCTGCAGAACACGGAACGTGCATGACGAACCTGTGTCCCGGGAGCTCCACATAGGGCTTCAGTTTTCCGCCCTGGGCAAGACCAGCGCACAATGGCCGTCCAGTCTGGTCTGGGAAGATGTGGATCCTGAACATGGCGTGGAGGACATCGGCAACTGGGTCATCAAACTTCACTTGAAATTGTATCGAGAAAAGGGCATCATATAGCCCATTTTCAGACTCAAGGAGGACAAGGAGTGGAAGAAAGTTCTGAAGGCGGTTTATGGAGCTCGATCCGCAACTTTTTCAGTGCCAGATCGGAATCCAGTCCCATCAAAAACGTCATCATCGAGGCCCAGAAAGACAAAGAACTGGCCGCAGACGTGGCCAAGATGCTCCTCAATATCCTCAGGCTGGAGACCTACCAGGTCCGGGAGATCATGCTGCCCCGCACAGACATCGACTGTGTCGAGGAGCGGGCCACGATCCACGACGTGGCCGAGGTGATCATCAGCAGCGGCCATTCCAGAATCCCTGTCTACCGGGAGAACAAGGACCAGATCATCGGCATCATCCATGCCAAAGATCTCATGAAGGTCCTTTTGCACCCGGAACACGCCAACGTGCCTCTTCAGGAGCTCATGCGCCCGCCGCTGTTCATTCCCGAAACCAAGGACGCCAAGAACATGCTCCTCGAGTTTCAGTCCAAGAAGGTCCACCTGGCCATCGCCATTGACGAATACGGCGGCACCTCGGGGCTGATCACCTTTGAGGATGTCCTGGAGGAGATCGTCGGGGAGATCGAGGACGAGTACGACAGCCCCAAGCCGGAGGAAATCAGGATCCTGGAAGACGAGAGCTGTCTCGTTTCCGGCCGGACCTCCCTGGATGACCTCAAGGAGCAGCTCAACATCACCCTGGATTCGGAACATGTTGAGACCATCGGCGGTTTCCTGACCGAACAGGCTGGCCGGGTTCCCAAGGAGACCGAAAACTTCCAGATCAACGGCTACACCTTTCAAATCAAGGAAGCAGACCCCAAGCAGGTTCAGTGGGTCCTGGTCCATCCCGTCCCGACCCGCAAGCCCGAATGACATCCCGAAACACGCTCTTCATCCTGGCCTGTGCAGGGGGCTGGTTCGGGTTTGCCAACCCCCTTGTCCACCTCCCTCCTGCTGTGGTCCTGTATCCGATCAGCCTCTTTCTCCTCGGCCGCCAGGCCTCCACCAGCATCCAGGCTGCCCGGCTGGGATGGGTGGCCGGGACCCTGACCACCTGCCTCTGCCTGTACTGGATCGTCTACCCTGTCCATTATTTCGGACCGCTGCCCTGGGTCCTGGCCATTCCGTGCCCGATTCTCATTTCCATGGTCCTTGGCCTCTACACCAGCGTCTTCGCTGTCGGGGCCCATCTCGCCAGCCGATCCCTTTCCTGGCCTCTTGTGGGGCTGTTCTGCGGCCTGCTCTGGACCTGTCTGGAAATACTGAGATCCATCCTGTTCACCGGATTCCCCTGGCTGACGCTGTCCCAGGCCTTTGCCCCATGGCCTGTGGCCCTCCAGGCCGCCAGCCTGATCGGCGCTTTTGGGCTTTCCGGCCTTGTCGTGACCCTGTCCGTCTGGGCCACGCACACCCCCAGGTCCAGCTGGGCCCTGGCTTCAGCCTCTGCAGCGGTTCTGGCTTTAGGCCTCCTGGGCCTTGGCACCCTGGGGCAGCAGGGCTGGAAAGACAACCCGGGCCTGGAGGCCCTCATCGTCCAGGGCAACATCGATCAAAACAAAAAATGGGACCCGGTCTACCAGAACGCCACCCTGGAAACCTATCTCGACCTGAGCCGCCGATCCCTGCAGGCTGCCTCAGCCGACCTGGTCATCTGGCCTGAAACGGCCCTGCCCTTCTATGTCCAGGATGAGGGCCCGCTGCAGGAAAAAGTTCTTCAATTCTGCGCCGAGCACGAGGTCGCCCTGCTCACCGGGGCACCAGCCTACTCCAGGCCTGCCCCCGGGGAGCTCAACTACTACAACCGGACCTATCTCATCGCTGACAGCGGATCCATGGCCGGTCACTACGACAAGGAGCACCTCGTCCCCTTTGGGGAGTACGTGCCGTTCAAGCGCTTCTTCCCCTGGATCGGCAATCTGGTGGCCCAGATCGCGGACTTCAGCCCAGGACAGAGCACCGCTCCTTTGACCCAGGACTCTCTTGCTTTAGGTGTTTTGATTTGTTATGAAATAATCTTTCCCGATGTGGTTCAGGACAGGGTCGAGGCCGGGGCCAACCTGCTCATCAACCAGAGCAACGACGCCTGGTTCGGCGACTCATCAGCCCCAGATCAGCATCTGCACCTGGCTGTTCTCAGGGCGGTGGAGCAGCGGCGAACCATCCTCAGGGCCACGAACACCGGCATATCGGCCGTTATCGACCCCTCCGGCAGGATCCGCAGCCGGACCAGGCTCTTTGAACCGGCAACCCTGGGGCCGGAATCTGTCTTGACCGTTGAGCAGCGGACATTGTATTCCAGGCACGCGCAAGCGATCCAGGTCATCTTTTTTGCCCTGACCGGTCTGATGAGCGTTCTCATCCTGCGAACCCGGGCAAAGCCCCAGCCCCACAAACCACAAACCCCCACGGCACAGCCATGAAAGACCAAATCATTCAGTTTTCGGATCTCAAAAAGGACTCCCAGGACGCTTTGGAGCAGTTCGACTCCCTCTGGAGGAGACTTTGACCTGGAATCAAGCCGAACCCGACTTCAGGAGATCGAACAGGAACTGAGCAAGACTGAGGCCTGGGACGAACCAGAGAAGCTGACCCCGATCCTCAAGGAGAAGAGCTCCCTTGACGAGTGGGTCAAGGACATGGAATCCTTGGAAGAATCTCAGGCCCAGCTCCAGGATTGGCTTGAACTGGCTGAAGAGGACAGGAGCGATGAATTCCTGAGAGCCGTCTCCGATCAGCTCAGGGACCTCTCGAGACAGCTGAAGAGGGTCGAGCTCAAAGCCCTCCTGTCCGGGAAAGAAGACACCCAGAACGCCATCCTGGAGATCCACCCCGGTGCGGGGGGGACAGAGGCCCAGGACTGGGCGGAAATGCTCCTGCGGATGTACACCCGCTGGGCAGAGAACAACAACTTCACCTTCAAGGTCCTCGACGTTCTCCCAGGGGAAGAGGCCGGCATCAAAAGCGCCACCGTGACTGTTGAAGGATCCTACACCTATGGTCTGCTCAAAGGAGAGAGAGGCATCCACCGACTGATCCGGATCTCCCCCTTTGACACCTCCGGGCGTCGGCACACCTCATTCGCCTCCGTCGACGTCTATCCCGACGTCACCCAGGACATCGAAATCGAGGTCAAGGACGAAGAGCTGCGGATCGACATCTTTCGTTCCAGCGGACCTGGAGGCCAGTCGGTGAACAAGACCAGCTCGGCGATCCGGATCACCCATCTGCCCACCGGGATCGTGGTCCAGTGCCAGAACGAAAAATCCCAGTTCAGGAACAAGGAGACCGCCCTGAAGATCCTCAAGGCCCGGCTCTACGAACGGGAACTCAAGCGCCAGGAGGAAGAGCGGCAGGCCAAATACTCGGAAAAGAGCGCCATTGCCTGGGGCAGCCAGATCAGGACGTACACCCTGCAGCCCTACCAGCTGGTCAAAGACCACCGCACCAACACCGAGGACGGCAACGTGGAAAAGGTCCTGGACGGCAATCTTGACGAGTTCATCCGCAACACGCTCCTGTTCATGCATGGCCAAAAAGAATCCTGAACCCCTCACCGGACCTGACCAGCCCGCCCTGCTGCAGGAGTTGGAGCAGCTTCGCCAGGCCATCGCCTCCAGACTCCCGGAGGACCAGCGGCAGCTCAACAGGCTGACCGCGGTCTTTCGCACCTTTCGGGATCTGGAGATCTCTGACTGGGAGAACTTTGCCTCCAGCAACGGCCTTCGGGAGTGGAGCGTTCTGCCCCTCTCGGGTGACCTCTCTCCAACCCTGGTTCACATCCACAACACGTTCGAGGAACTGAGCTCCCTGTCCGAGATCGACGGTTTGACCGGCCTGCTCAACAGAAGGGGGCTGGAGAGGGTGCTGGACATGGAAATCGAAAGGGCCCTGCGCTCCAGGACGTCGCTTGGTCTGGCTCTCCTTGATCTCGACGATTTCAAAGGTATCAACGACCAGTACGGGCACTCCGCCGGGGACAAGGTCCTGCGCGTCTTCGGCCGCGCCCTGAAGGCCAATGTCCGCAAGACTGACCAGGCTGCCCGGTTCGGTGGGGAGGAGTTTGTGCTCCTGCTCCCCGGAACAGGCCTGATTCAGGCCCAGAACCTGCTCACGCGCATGCTGGACATGGTCCGCAGGCTGACCATCACTGTCGAATCGCCGTCTCAGGGCCAGGAAGCCCTGCACCTGACCTGCTCTGTGGGCCTGGCCAGCTTCAGGGGCAGAAAAGCGCTCACCGGTTCCCAACTCCTCGATGTTGCTGACAAGGCCATGTACGAGGCCAAAAGAAACGGCAAGGACAGGATCGCCCTCGCACCCATGGCCGACACCGTTGACTGGGAACGGGACAGTCAGGTCCACCAGGATGAAAAGCATTTCCTGCTGCACAGCTCGGCCCGGGAACTCGAAAACATGGATGACCTATGAACCAAGCACAGAAAACACTCAGCCTGTCCATCATGAGCGGCAAAGGCGGCGTGGGCAAAACCAACATCGCCCTCAATCTGGCCTATGCCCTGACGGCCAACGGTCAATCGGCCCTGCTCATGGACTGTGACCTCGGGCTGGCCAACCTGGACGTCCTCCTCGGAGTGGTTCCGGACAAGAACCTGGAAGACCTCCTGGACGAGGCTGTGACTCCGGAGCAGGTCCTGGTCAATCTCGAACCGGGCCGCATCGACTTTCTGCCCTCGGCTTCGGGTGTCCCGGAGCTCGTTGAGTGGGACATGGACGTGCAGACCATCCTCTTTCAGAAGCTGAACAGCTCTTTTCAGATGTACGACTTCATCCTCCTCGATCTCGGTGCCGGCATCAATTCCACCGTCATCGAGCTGGCCTCCATGACCTCGGTCCAGTGCGTGGTCATCTCACCCGAGCCGACCTCCCTGACCGACGGCTACGCCCTGATCAAGGTCCTGCACACTCAAAAGGGACACCGCGACTTCCAGGTCATCGTCAACACGGCCCAGTCAGAAAAGCAGGGCCAGCAGACCTTCAAGCGCCTCCAGGCCGCCTGCAAGCAGTTCCTGAACATCGAGCCCGTTCTCCTGGGGGTCATCCTCGAAGACCCCAACCTGCCCAGGGCGGTCGCCAGCCAGACCCCCCTCTGGAAATTGGCCCCCACATCCCAGGCCTGCAGGGACATTGACAAGGTCAGTTCCGGACTGCTCAGGCTTCAGAACACTCTGGCCCTTGAGGAGGGCCGGCCTCTGAAAATCCCTTTTGAAAATCCTAAATAAATTCTTGACTTTTCCTGCCCTCTGAACCATAAAGTAATAAACTCCAGCAAGATATCACGACGTTCAGTTGTATTTCCTGGGGAGTCGGTTGTAACCTCGACAAGGAGCACATCCCATGAACAAGAGCCAACTGATCAAAACCCTGGCTGAAAGACAGTCCATCTCCATTGATGAAGCCACCGTGATCGTGAACACCTTTTTCGAGAGCATCAAGGAATCCCTGACAGCCGGCGATCGGGTCGAAATACGCGGCTTTGGGAGCTTCAAGATCAAAAACTACGAAGGCTATCAGGGCCGGAATCCGAGCACCGGCGACCTGGTCCAGGTCAAGCCCAAAAAGCTTCCCTTTTTCCGGGTCGGCAAAGACCTGAAGGAGTACTTGAACAAGAAATGAGCACCTTGTGCACCAGAATCATCTGCTTCCTGCTCTGTCTTGCGCCGGGGCTGGCACCCCCGTCTCTGGCTCATGGCACCTCACTGACAATTGCCTACTCCTCGAACTCCTATGGGATTCTGGCTCCATGCCCTTCCTGAGGGGGGAAAACCCTTGGCGGTCTGGCCCGGAGGGCCACCCTCTTCAAGAAGCTCCGCGACAACGACTCTCCGCTCGTGACCATTGCCGGTCCGTATGAGCTCATGCGCCCCAGGACAAAAAACCTCAGTTCCCAGAGGCGGGACACCCTGCAGAGGGTGTTTGCCGCTTTGGATTTTGATTTCGGGGTCCTGGCCCCAGAGGAAGAACGGCTCTTTGCCCGGGACAGCTCGCTTTCCGACTGGCTCGCCGCAGGCGACGAGCCAGAGACAGCTGTGATGACCGTCATGGACCGGACAGTCGGGGTCATTGCTCTGCCCCGCTTTGAAGGCCGGCAGGACTGGGACAGCTTCATCCAGGCCCTTCGGCCCACGCTTCAGGCCATGCGACTGAAATCGGACCTGCTCATCGGGATCAGCTCCTGGGGCTGGAATCTGGAAAGCCATTTTCTGACCGGGCCGGATTCAGGGCTGGACCTCCTTCTCGGCAGCGGCCCGGGGCCGGCCTTTCGGGCTAAGTACATGGCCCACAACAAGACCCTCTGGATTCGACCCTACAGCCGGGGCAGGGCCGTGAACACGATCACGATCCCCAACTTTCAGGACACGGCGTGGCTCGTTTCGGGGTGGAAACCGAACGCAACCATCAGAACAGGGCTGGCCATTCTCAGGGGCAGCATGCCTCAAGACCCGACCGTGTCGGCCATCATCAAGGGACCGTCATCGCCATGAAGCACCCCGACCAGACCTCCTCGATCCCCTTCACCAAGATGCAGGGCAGCGGCAACGATTTTGTGGTCATTGTCAACGACCGTCTGGGCCTCGACCCCGGGGTCATGCCCCGGTGGGCCAGGACCCTCTGTCGACGCTCTTTTGGAGTGGGCGGGGACGGGCTCATCTTTCTGGAGAGCAGACCTGCTTCTGACCAGGCTGACGTCCGCTGGCACTTCTTCAATGCTGACGGGTCCCGGGCGGAAATGTGCGGCAACGGCTCACGCTGCGCAGCCATGCTGGCCTTTGAGCTGAACATGGCCCCTGCCAGCCACGTCCTGGAGACGGACGCTGGCCCCATCAGGGCTGAGGTCAAGCCTGAGCAGGGTCAGGTCAAGGTGGAGCTCACGCAGCCCCATGACCTCCAGCTCAACCTGGAGCTCACCCTGGACCATGACCACCTGCAGGTCCATTTCGTGGACACGGGAGTCCCCCATGCGGTCCTGGTGACCAGTGACGCTGCCGGGACGGACATGTCCCGCTTCGGTCCCGGCATCAGGTATCATCCCCGCTTCAGCCCCCGGGGCGCCAATGTCAATCTCATGGAGATCAGGGACAGGTCCTCGATTTCCATCAGGACCTATGAGCGCGGGGTTGAAGCTGAGACCTTCGCCTGCGGAACAGGGGCTGTGGCCAGCGCACTCATCGGGCATGAGCTGGGACTGCTGGACAGCCGGGTGGACGTTCAGACTTCAGGTGGTGAGGAGCTGCGAATTTTCCTGGACAACTCCCGGGTCTTTCTGCAGGGACAGGCTGTGCTGGTCTACACCGGCAGGCTGGTTCCCGAAACGTTCGGACTGGCATCCCCCGGGGATGTCTCGACCATCACATAAAGGAGGCGGCAATGGACTTCAAAGGGGCGTTCACGGCTCTGGTCACTCCGTTCAAGAACGGAGAGATCGACGAGGAGCGGTTTCGTTTTCTCGTTGAGCGGCAAATCAACGAAGGCATCAACGGCCTCGTTCCCTGCGGGACCACGGGGGAATCGGCGACCATGACGCATCAGGAGCACATGCAGGTCATCAAGGTCTGTGTCGAGCAGGCCGACGGTCGGGTTCCGGTCGTGGCAGGGGCCGGCTCCAACAACACCAGGGAAGCCATCGAGCTGACCAGGTTTGCCAAGGAGGCCGGGGCAGACGGAGCGCTGCACATCACTCCCTACTACAACAAGCCGACCCAGGAAGGTATGGTGGCCCATTTCACGGCCATTGCCCAGGAGGTCTCCCTGCCGCTCGTCGTCTACAATGTCCCGGGCCGAACCGGCTCCAACCTGTTGCCGGAGACCCTGGCCAGAATGAGCAGGGAGATTCCGGAGGTGGTGGGTGTCAAGGAAGCCAGCGGGAACATCAGGCAGATCTCGGAGGTGATCGAATACTGCGGCCAGGACTTCACGGTCCTGGCCGGGGATGACTTTGTGGTCCTGCCGCTCTTGGCCCTGGGAGGCAAAGGGGTCATTTCAGTGGCCAGCAACCTCGTCCCGGGCCAGATGGCCGAACTGTGCACCGCCCATGCGGCACAGGACCTGGACAGGGCCCAGGTGCTCCACTACCAGCTGGCCCCGCTCTGCCGGGCCATGTTCCTGGAGACCAACCCCATACCGGTCAAGACAGCCATGGCCCTGATGGGCAAAATGGATTTGGAGTTCCGCCTGCCCCTGGTCCCCATGCATCCGGACAACAAGGCCAGGCTCTCAGAGGTGCTCAAAGAGTCCGGGCTGATCTGAACCTGCCATGGGGCACGCCAGGCGAGGGGAAACTCCTCTCCCTGCCTGCATTCACCAGAGGGGCCTCTGCCTGGCTCACCAGACAGAGGCCCCTCTGTGTCCCTGGACAGGATCAGCTCTCGTGGCTGCTGTCCAGGACCACCTCATCCAGGCCATCGATCTCTGTCACATGCACATCGACATGTTCTTTTGGGGAAGTGTTGACCTTTTTCCCGACATAATCGGCGTGAATCGGAAGCTCTCGATGTCCCCTGTCCACGAGGACCAGGAGCTCGACCTTTTTCGGCCGGCCGAAATCCAGAATCCCTTCCAGGGCTGCCCGGATCGTCCGGCCGGTGAACAGGACGTCGTCCACGAGGAGGATCTGCTTTTTCTCCACCGATCCCTCGATGTTCGTGGAATTGATCTGGGGCTGGCTGGTGAGCATGCTCCAGTCGTCACGGTAGAGATTGATGTCCAGCTTGCCCAGGGGGATGTTGGATCCCAGACGCTGATCGAGGATCTTCTTGATCCTGGCCCCGATCTCGACCCCTCTGCGCTGGATGCCGACGATGAGCAAATCCTGAACCTGAACATGGCGTTCCAGGATCTCAAAGGCCAGACGCTCCAGGGTCCTGGAAATCTGATCCCTGTCCAGGACTTGAATTTTTCGGGTCATGTGTGTACCTCTGCCGCTTCCGGTTGTCGTCCAGGCGTGGTTGTGAAATGAAGCTGCCCCCCCTGATCAGGGGAACGCTCCTGAAGCGGTCCAAACGATTCATCTCGGAGATCGAGCTCGTGACCGGAGAGGTCGTCCTGGCTCACTGCCCCAACACGGGGCGGATGCTTGGCTGCTCCGAGCCGGGGCGCCCTGTGTACGTCTCCAGCCATGACAACCCGAAACGAAAAATGGCCTACACCTGGGAACTGATCCAGATGGAGACCTCGCTGGTGGGGGTGAACACCCTGAACACCAACCGGATTGTCCGAAAAGCCCTGGAATCTTCGTGTATAACGAAATTTGGACGTTACGATACGATTGTCTCTGAGGTCAAGATCAGACCAAAAACACGTCTCGATTTCCTTCTTCAGGGCCAGGACAGGGCCAACCGGTACATCGAGGTCAAGAACTGCACTCTGGTGGAATCTGGCCGGGCCATGTTCCCGGATGCGGTCAGCCTGAGAGGGCAGAAGCATCTCCAGGAGCTGATGACCCTCAAGAAGGCCGGGCACAATGCGGCTGTCCTCTTTCTGGTCCAGCGAACCGACGCCCGTGAATTCAGCCCGGCAGAGCACATCGACCCTGAGTACAGCCGGATGCTCGCCCTGGCCCGGGAGGCCGGGGTTGACATCCTGGCCTACGACGTCAAACTGGACACCCGCCGCATCCGCCTGAATCGTGAACTGCCATGCGTGTTCCACTGACATGGCCCGACAGGAAGGGGTTTGCGGGATCGGATTTGACAAGACGGCAAACAGATCTTAATTGTAAATACAAACCAATTCAGGAGGAAAATCATGGTAACGTTGACCGATGGAGCCAAAGAGCTCTTAGATCAGCACTTTGCTCAAAAAGAAGAAGTATCGTCCATCAGGGTATACATGGCTCCCGGCTGAGGCGGCCCTCAGCTTGGACTTGCTCTGGATGAGCAAAAAGAGACCGACGATTCTTTTGACGTGAAGGGCTACACCTTCCTGGTCGACAAGAGTTTGCTGCAGACGGCGTCCCCGATCGTGGTCGATGGAACCCCTTACGGTTTCAAGGTCACTTCCAGCCTGAGCATGAGCTCTGGTGGGTCTGGCTGTTCATCCTGCACGAGCTGCGGATGATTGTTCAGCTTTTCCGTTTTCAAGCCGGGCCATGGGGCCCGGCTTTTTTTATGCCTCTCCTGCTGCCCCTGCTGCAGAGGCTTCTCGCATGAAACTTCATCACCAGTTTTCAGGTTTCGGGTGTCGGGTTTCAGGAAGAAGGCCTTCAAGTGCAGTGACTGGACAGAGTTTCTTCCCTGATCAAAATGGCCGGTCGACTGGTTTCTCGACACGTCGGGGATCTTTTCTCCCCTCAACCTTCCACCCTCAACCCTCGACCATCAGCCCGGCCAGCGGCCGGGCTGAATTGACAATTGCCGACATTCCCCTATCCTGAGCCTGCCCTGCACCCCAAGGAACACTCAACCGCCTGGATCTGAGGGACTGGCATGTCTTCAATCCATCCACAGATGGCCCACAAGGCCGAAAAGCCCCGCTGGCAGCGCCAGAAACTGGTCTACAGCCTGCAGAACCTTGTTCCGCTGCTGTACAAAAAGGGGGAGCTCAGCAAAGACCAGGTCAGGCTGATCAACACCAGGGCCGAGCAGCAGGGGCTGTCCGCCCAGAGCCCCGAGGGTCTGGATTTCCTGCTCGGACTGGGGCTGAACCGCTCCGGTTCCAAGGGCCCGATCCAGGTCACCGAAGATGTCGTTCTCAAGGCCGTGGCCTCCCATCTGGGCCTGGAGTACAAGAAGGTGGACTATCTGGACCTGGACCTGGAGGTCTCCACAAAGACCATCTCGGAGAGCTTTGCCCGCACCAATCTCCTGGTCCCTCTGCGTATCGTCAACGGGACCATGGAGCTGCTCGTCTTCAACCCCTTCAAGCCAGAGCTGTGGGAGGACATGGAGCAGGTCAGCTCCATGCCGTACAGGATTTTCCTGGGCACCAGGGCGGAGATCAACCGGCTCATCGACGACTATTTCCAGTTCAGACTGGCCATCCAGGCTGCAGAGGCCGAATTCGACACCGGGCTGGACCTGGGCAACCTCGAGGGTCAGGTCCAGGTCAGCTCCAAACAGGACCCCCACTCCCACAAACATGTCATCAAGGCCGTCGACTACCTGCTCAGCTCGGCCATCAGGGAACGGGCCAGCGACATTCACCTGGAGCCGAAGCGGGGAGAGTCCCACGTCAGGTTCAGAATCGACGGGGTGCTGCACACCCTGTACAGGCTGCCCCTGACCGTGCATCAGGCCATGCTCAGCCGGCTCAAGAGCCTGGCCAGGCTGGACATCGCTGAAAAGAGGAAGCCCCAGGACGGGCGCATCCAGCTCATGCTCCAGAATGTCCCCACCGAGGTCCGCATCTCGACCATTCCCGTGGCCTTTGGGGAGAAAATGGTCCTCCGGCTGCTGTCCAAGGCCACCTCGGTCCAGGGGCTGAGCCAGATGGGCATGTCAGACGACCAGTTCAGCCAGTTCAACGCCTTCCTCGGTCAGACCTACGGTCTGATCCTGGTCACCGGGCCGACCGGAAGCGGCAAATCCACCACGCTCTACTCCGCTCTCAAAAATCTGGCCACCCCGACCATCAATGTGGTCACTGTGGAGGACCCCATTGAGATGGTGGTCGAGGAGTTCAATCAGATCGGGGTCCAGGACAAAGTCGGCGTGTCCTTCTCGAACATCCTCAGGCACATTCTCCGTCAGGACCCGGATATCGTCATGATCGGGGAGATCCGGGACCTGGACACAGCTCAACAGGCCGTTCAGGCGTCCCTGACCGGACACCTCGTCTTTTCCACCCTGCACACGAACGACGCCGTCTCCGCCCTGACCAGGCTGACCGACATCGGTCTTGAGCCCTACCTCATCAATGCCTCCCTGGTGGGCGTTGTGGCCCAGAGACTGGTCCGCTGCATCTGTCCCCACTGCAGAGTCGAGCGAGCTGTCACCCCTGACCAGATCCGGACCTGGGGCCTGGAGCGTTTCGCGTCCCATCTCTCCGGGAATATGTGGACTGGGACCGGCTGCGAGCACTGCAGGCAGACCGGCTACCTCGAGCGAACCGGGATCTTCGAGGTCCTGCCCCTGGACCTGAAGCTCAAGGAAGGCGTGCGGCAGGGTCTGGAGCTGGCCGAACTGAGGCAGATCGTCCGCTCCAGCAGGATCTCGTCCCTGCTCGAATCAGGACTGCTCAAGGTCAGCCAGGGGGTGACCACCGTGGAGGAGGTTCTCAGGGTGACCGGCGAGCTCGACGACCCCTATCAATAGATTCAGTCGGACCCCAGAAGCTGGGGTGCGACTGAATCTAACCGCTCTTCTTCAGGGGCAGCAGCTCGTTCAGGGCTGCAATCTGATGCCGGGTGTGCTCATTGATCTTTTCGATGTTCAGCTCGAAAATCTTCTGCATCTGGAGATCGAAAAACATGTGCAGACTGTGAGCGGTCACCGACTCAAACCCCCGCCTGACCTTGTGAGCGGCCCCGATTCCGGGGTCGAAGAAATGTATTCCCCTGGCAATGGCCCACTCGATGGGCTGATAGAAGCAGAGATTGAAGTGCAGATGAGGCACGTCCTCGACCCCGCCCCAGTAGCGCCCATAGAGCCTGTCGCCCTTGAACACGAGCAGTGAGGCCCCCACCAGGTCCCTGCCCCCCTTGAAGGCCCTGAACATGAGGAGCCTGTGCCCGAACCGGTCCCCAAGCTCACCAAAGAACCTCGGGGTCAGAAACTTGCAGTTCCAGGGGGCGTACTTCTCATTGGTCAGCTCGTAGAAGTGGTACATGTCTTCCAGGTCCTGCCTGGTCACCTCCTCCCCGGACAGGGCTGAGACCTCGATCCCCTGCTCCTGCAATGACCGCCGCTCCCGCTTGATGTTCTTGCGCTGGCCCGACCTGAACCCCTGCAGGTAGTCCTCGAAGCCGGCCAAACCCTGGTGAGTCCACTGGAAGGCCTGATGCTCCCAGCGGAGGAAGCTGAAACGCTCCATTTTCCGGGCCCAGGCTTGATCGACGAAGTGAAAGTGGATGCTCTGAATGCCGTTGTCCAGGCACATCTTCTTGAGCGCCCTGACCATGAGTTCCATCACCAGATTTTCATCCTGCTGGGGATGAACCAGAAAGGCATACCCGGAAACTGGGGTGAACGGCGCAGCGCCGAGGCATTTTGGATAGTAGGAGGCCCCGATTTTTCCGGCCACCTCGGCCCAGACGTGGTCGAACACGAACTCCCCCCGGCTGTGCCATTTGAGGTACAGCGGGGCAGCCCCGACCAGGATCCCGGCCCTGCGGACCGTCAAGTGAAGGGGATGCCACCCGGTTTCGTCGCAGGCACTGGAGGACTCCTCGAGCAGCTTCAGCCATTCCCATTCCAGAAATGGCGACTGCATGGGCTCAGCCAGCAGGTCCCACTCAGACCGACTGAGTCCGGCAATGGACCTCTGCCATTGAATGACGTACTCTCCGTGATTCAACGATTTTGACATCAGATCTCCAAATCAAGAGGCTGCCATGGTCACCACCCACAGTCTGGACCATTTTGATCCATCGGCCCCCGATCTCCTGAAAGAGCTCAGGCTGGAGGCAGACAGCTCTGATGCGCGGGATGTCCACGACCTCGTTGCCGAGTCCCGAAAGGTGGCCCGGCCCAGAGGAGTTTCACGGGTCGTTCAGATCGACGGGCGATCGGCTGAGAGCATCACCGCAGGCCGAGAGGTCCTCAGGAGCAGGGTCCTGCAGGTCAACACCCAAAACACTCAGAGGATCTTCGTTTTTGCCGCCACATGCGGATCTGAGCTGGCTGAATGGGCTCAGGCACATGAAGACCCGGTGCATCACTTCACGGCCCTGAGCATAGCCGAAAAGGCCTTGAAGGCAATGGTCAAAACCGTGGAACAGGATTTGCAAAATACTTTCGACACCGGGCCTCTGAGCTGCATGCTGCCGGGGTCGCTCCAGGACTGGCCCATCCAGGAGCAGGACATCATCTTTCGACTTCTCGGGGAAGGCCCCCGGAACATCGGTCTGCGGTTGACGGACTCAAAACTGATGATCCCTGCGCATTCGGTCGCCGGACTCTTGTATCCCTCTGAGGAGGATTTTGTCAGCTGCCAGCTCTGTCCACTCTCAGGGTGCACGCATCGCAAAAGGGTCTATGACCCCACCCTGCTCCGAGAGAAATACGGGCTGGATGCAGATTGTCGAAAAACGTCAGTTTGAGTGGAAATGATGCGCATTGCCTTGCTCCAACCCCTGCGGTAGAGTGCGTGTCTGCCAAAAGGCCGACTGGGCCTGGCCCAGATGCCGAATGCGTGACCGGGCCGGTCCGACGCAGACCCCGTCCCCTGAACCGGCCCACTGGGCAACATGATCCCGCCACGGCATCAGAGGGGTCGGCATGAAATCGTTGGCGCAAAAAGTGTCACGTCATTGAGCAGCACCCTGTCTTGGAGGGACGTATGAGCAGTCATGATGAGAACAAAAACACCCTGGACTTTGACAACGAGAGCGGCATCGTCCGGGGCGTCTACCGCATCCCTGTGGATCCAGAGGATCAGGTCTCCGTGACGATCAACGGCAAGGCCTATCCTGTCATCAACATCGTCGACCGGGGGCTCCAGATCGCCTGCGAGACGGCCGGGGAATTCGAAGAAGGAAAAGACCTGGGTCGTATCGAACTCACCGTCCAGGGGCGTCCCATGGCTGTCAAGGCCCATGTCGTGTACACGACCAAAGTTGACCTGGATGTCTTCGCCTGCGGCATCTCGATCGAGTTTCAGGACAGTGAGAACGAAAAGCGGGTCAGGAGCTTTGTGGACGAAAAGCGCAAGACGCTCTTTGGTTCAGAGTCCTCCTGAGGTCTAGCCCGAACCCCAAGCAAGTCCGAATTGGTCACTATGGTTTCAAGCACTGGATCAGCCGCCTCTGCAACCGAATCTGAGACCCTGAGCTTTGAGCTCGAGGGGTTGAACAGGGCTCAGCTCTCCTGTCTCCAGAACATTGCCGCCCTGTTCTCATCTGAAAAGCTTCCTGTGGCCCAGAAGCTGCAAAAAAGCCTGTTGATCCTCCTGGGCGAGATCAAGGCCAGACAGGGCTCGATTCTGGTCATGGAGAATGAGGATCGCAACTTCAGGATTGTGGCCGCCATCAAGGAAAAGCTCATCGGCATGGTCAGAGAGATCGACCCCAAGACCATCACCGGGTACGTGTACCGAACCCAAAAGCCACTGCTGGTGAAGGACATCACCAAGGATCGACGCTTCAGAACCAGGGACAAGAACTACCGGACCAACTCTTTGCTGTCTGTTCCCTTTCTCTCCAGGGAGAAAGGGGTCATCGGGATCTTTCACGCTGCCGACCGCGAAGACGACGTCTCCTTTGAAGACAAGGACCTGCGGCTGATCAACGAGTTTACCCTGCTGCTGACCCCGATTCTGGAAAACGTGCTCTTGCTGGAGAAGATGTCCACTCCAAGGAGCTCTCCGGACATCCTGGACGACCTCTTCTCTGACCGGGCTGAAATCACCAATGCCGAGCTGCAGCGCCTGGCTGACATCATTCAAAAGTACACCCAGAGGCCTGTTGTCCTCGACCTGGCCGCGGCAAGCCAGGACCCCCCCCTGGAAACCGCCGAGACTCGACACCGCAGAAACCAGAGAGACACTCAGCCCAAACGAAAGTCCACCTATTACCTCTCCGGCAGCAATTTCAAACAGCTCACCCAGGCCAAGAAGCTTGGCCGGGAGCTTGCACCGGACCATTTGAAGAGGACAGTGACCAAGTCCGGTATCGTCAATGCATCCCTGGAACTCGTCTTGGCCGATTTTGAACTCAACAGGGAAAAGAGTCTGCTGGCCCAAAAAATGTTCCAGGATTCCAGCAAATCCTCATGAAGGATCGCTGCCGGAGCCAGCAAAGGCCCAAAACCCCCCTCTGACCCAAAGGGCTGAGGACTGCTCCTGAGACGGCTGAAATGAGATACGTGAACGACCCTGAACTGTGAAGTGGAGATTGGTGATGATCATTACCTGCCCGCACTGTCAAAAAGAGCATCACATTGATGAGCAAAAAATCCCGCCCAATGTCCAGATGGCCAAATGCAAGGTCTGCGGCAATCTCTTCAGCGTCAAAGCGCAAATCAAGCCCATGAACGAGGCCGTTGAGAAAAAGGAGACCTCGAACACGAGAACCATCGCCATCTCCCTGTCCAAAGGGGGGGTGGGCAAGACGACCACGGCTGTCAACCTCTCTGCCGGTCTGGCCTTTGCCGGATACAAAGTTCTCCTCGTGGACACCGACACGCAGGGCCAGGCCAGCTACATGCTTGGCCTCCATCCCAAGGGCGGGCTGACAGAGCTGCTGACCGGGGAGCTGGCACCTGATGAAGCCATCCACAAAGCCAGGCAGGGGCTGTGGATCCTCTCCGGGGGCCGGTCTCTGGCCGGTGTCAAGCGAATGATCGACCGCAAGGACTTTGGGGGGGAAAAGACCCTGGCCGAGTCCTTGGGTGGGGTCCACAAGGATTACGACTTCGTGATCGTCGACACCTCGCCCGGCTGGGACCCTTTGACCGTGAACGTCCTCTTCTACGTGACCGAGCTGCTCATCCCGGTGTCCCTGGAGGTCATGACCCTGCAGGGGCTTGTCGAGTTCTTCAAGAGCGTGTCCTCGATTCAAAAATACCGCCCTGAGCTCTCGGTCCGCTACATCGTCCCCACCTTCCTGGACATGCGGGTCAAGAACAAGGCCCAGAGCTTCCTGGATCGGCTGAACAAGCACTACAGCCAGTACATGTGCCCTCCAGTCCGCTACAACAACACGATTTCCCAGACCCCCATGTACGGGAAGACGATCTTCGAGTACGCTCCGGGCTCAAAAGGAGCCGAAGACTACAAAGAGCTGGTCAAAAAGGTCACCAACAACTACGACCTCTTCAAATAGCCAGCCCACAGTGCAGCCGGGAAAGCCGGAGCCTCTGCAGTTCCTCGCAGACGATCCTGAGTCGTGGCCGTGTTGAAGCTCCACGCTCCCTGCCCTCCCCCGCTGCTGTGTCGCAACGGCCCAGTCAGCCTCGATGGTCCGTATTGACATCCCGGGCCACATCCTGCACAACCTGTCTCACAGGATCGACCAGCTCGTGAACCTTGGGCTGAGCTTGAAAAGCCAGGCTCCAGGACCAGGGGCTGGCCAGAGACGAAGAGTCGGATCACGACCCTCCGGGCTTGGCCGCGCTTCGCCCGCTGAGCGCGAACGGGTCACCCCCTGGCGGATCTGCTGCGACCTGAAAGGTTCGAGACAACACTGTCGGGGCAGACCGCTTTGACCAGGGACGAAGCAGATTCAGACAGCCTTTCTCCAATCATGACCCAGCGGCTCACACCAGCCAACCTGTCCGGCATCATCCTCAGCGGGGGGTTGAATTCCCGGATGCTTGGAAAAAACAAGAGTTTTCTGCATCTGGGTCGAAACACGTTCCTGGAAAGGCTGCTCAGCGTGATGGAGCCACTCTTTGCGGAACTCCTTCTCGTGACCCGTGACCCAGACCTCTACACCCTCGAGCGGATCACCGTGGTCAAGGACATCTTTGACATTCGCTCGGCCCTCTCCGGGGTGCACGCAGGCCTTGTCCACGCCCGGCATGAGCACGCCTTTGTGGTCGCCTGCGACACGCCCCTGCTCCAGAGGGCTCTGGTCAAGCGGCTCGTTGAGGCAGGGTATGAGGATGACGAAGTGGTGGTCCCCAGAAAGGGGGAGCACCTTGAGCCGTTGTGCGCCGTCTACGCCAGGTCTTGCCTGCCGCACATCGAGGCTCTGCTGAGGGAAAAGAGGGTCAAGATCAGCAACCTCTTCTCCCGGGTCAAGACCCGGGAGGTCGATGCCTTGACGATCAATCAGGAAGATCCGGAGCTGAGGTCCTTTGTGAACATCAACACCCCGGATGACCTCAGTGAGGTCCAGAAGGAGCTCCTGGGCAGCAACAGCGGGCCGTCCAGATCGTGAGTCGTCTCAGTTGCGGCCGTAGACCCGGTCCAGGATCGACTTGCCGCCGCTTTCCAGGATGGCCCTGGCCACGTCCCGGCCAATGGCCTCGGCATCCTCGGCCTTGCCCTCGGCTGAACGCCTGATGACAGTTGTGCCGTCAACGTCAGCCACCAACCCCTCCAGGACGAGACGCCCCGGTCCTTCCATCCTGGCCAGGCCCCCTATGGGCACCTGACACCCCCCTTCGAGCTCGTGCAGGAAAGCCCTTTCGGCAGTGACCGTTGCCCGGGTGACCTCATCGTTGAGGAACTGGATCCGTTCTTCAATCGCCGTGTCTCCCTGCCGATACTCGATCCCCAGGGCTCCCTGCCCGATGGCCGGCAGAAAACCGGGTGGACCGAGGGGGGTCTGATAAGGGGCTGAAAGGCCAAGCCGCTTCAACCCCACTGAGGCCACAATGATGGCCGCGAACTGGTCCTGTTCGAGCTTGCGCAGCCTGGTATCCAGATTCCCTCTCAATGGTTCGATCTGCAGGTCAGGCCTGAGAGCCAGGATCTGGGCCTGTCTGCGCAGGCTGCTCGTCCCGACCACGCTTCCGGAGGGCAGGGCATCCAGTCCGTCATACGCGGTGCTGAGCAGGGCGTCAGTGTGATCGTCTCGCTTTGGGATCACTCCCAGGGTCAGGCCGGAAACCATGGCTGCCGGCATGTCCTTCATGCTGTGCACGGCCAGGTCAGCCTCTCCAGCCAGCAGGGCCTCCTCGATCTCCTTGACGAACAGGCCCTTGCCACCGACCTTGGCCAGGGGGACATCCTGAATCTTGTCTCCAGAGGTCTTGATGATCATCAGCTCGACCTCGAGAGCCGGGTCCTGGGATTTGAGCCGCTCGGCAATGTGCTCGGCCTGCCACAGGGCGAGCTTGCTGCCCCTGGTGGCGACCGTGATCCTGTCTGACATGAACTCCACCGCCAGTGTCTCTTGGTCTGCTCTTCTCTCCTCCAGGCTGCCCAACAGGCCGGCCATGACCTGTTGCCGTCAGAGGATGAACGCCATACGGGTCAACCGCAGGTGGAGCAACTCCCCCCGCTGCAGCCTGAACATCCTCCGCCCCCAGACATGCCCGGTGACGTTGCCTGGCCCAGACTGTCCGAGGACCCGAACTTCGCCCTGCAGGCAGAGAGGAGCTTTCGGGTCTCCAGGGACTGACATTTGGGGCAGGCGACCTGGTCCTCAGCCCCCAGGACCAGCTCTTCAAAGGCGTGACCGCAATGCCGACACATGTATTCATACAATGGCATGGTAACTCCTCCCCACCAAAGGTGAGACGTGCGCTTCAACCGGATTCTCGAAAGTCGCCTCTGCTAAAGGTAAGGCTGAAGGGAATCCACAGCTTCGAACAGGTAGTAGTCCACCAGCCTGCACACGAGGTGACCAACCGAGATATGGACCTCCTGGATCAGAGCCGTGTTGCTGTTTTCCACCAGCAGCATGAAATCGCTGTGCTCCATCATCGCCCCTCCATCCCTTCCAGAGAGGCCGACCGTGATCAAACCCTTGTCCCTGGCGCACTCCATGGCCTGAAGAACGTTCCGGCTCTTCCCGGAGGTGGAGATGGCCACGAGGACATCGCCTTCAAAGCCCAGGGCCTTGACCTGCTTGGTGAAGACCTGATCAAAGTCGTCGTCGTTCCCAATGGCCGTAAGAATGGACGTGTCGGTTGTCAAGGAAATGGCCGGCAATGGCGGGCGCTCCATCTGAAAGCGGCCGACAAACTCGGCAGCCAGATGCTGAGCATCGGCAGCACTGCCCCCATTGCCGCAGAAGAGCACCTTGCCTCCATGGACCAGGCTGATGGAGATGGTCCTGGCCACGTCGAGCACGGTCTGTGAGTTGACGGAAAAAAAATCAGTGCGTAACTTGGCACCTTGCCAGACATGATCTTCGATGATGGACAGGGCGTGTTCAGCCATTGACGTGACTCACTGCATTTCAAGTCTTGATCGATGTTGCAAGCCAAAAAACATCTGAACTCCGACACGAGTCCGGCTCACTCCCGGCACAGGCATCCGTGCATCAGCCTGATCGGCATGCCCGGGTCTGGCAAGAGCACTCTGGGAACCCTGGTGGCTGACAAGCTGTCCTGGGCCTTCGTGGACACCGATCATATCATGGAAGCCTGGTACGGGCTCATCCTGGAGGACATCCGGGATCGTCTCGGCCGGTCATCCTTTCTTCAGGCCGAAGAGCAGGCCATCCTCTCCCTGAACGTGAACCGAAGCGTCATCGCCACGGGAGGAAGCGTGATCTACAGCCCTCTGGCCATGCAAGCCCTCCAAAATAGAGGAGTCCTGGTCTATTTGCAAGCCGATTATGAGGTCATCGAGGACAGAGTGGCCTTGAACCCGGAACGGGGGCTGATCCTCGGAAACAACCAGTCCCTGCTGGACCTCTACCAGGAACGAACCCCGAAATACGAGGCCTATGCCGACCTCCTGGTCCGGACCGACCGCTCCTCTCTTCAGGAGAGCGCCAGCCGGATCTCAGAATGGTTTCACACTCATGGACAACACCTCCGCAGACAGACATGACCTCTTCGCGAGGCTGGCCGATCTCTACTCCCGAATGGAGGGCAGATACAACGAACTGGCCTCTGTCATCGGCCTGGACTGCGGCCAGTGCGCGGACAACTGCTGCGTCAGCTATTTTCAGCACCACACGGCCATCGAATGGGCCTACCTGTGGCATGGCCTCAGCCAGTTGGACCCAGGCCGTCTCCAGAGCATCGTTGACCGCTCACATGAAGTCGTCGACGCCTGCCGGCTCCTGATGGAAAAAGGGCAGCGCCCGCAGGTCATGTGCCCTCTCAATGACCAGGGCTGGTGCAGCCTCTACACCTACAGGCTCATGATCTGCCGGCTGCATGGGATTCCCAACCAGGTGCGCATGCCCGACGGCCAGGTCCGGCACTTTCCAGGCTGTCAGATGTGCCAGGGCCTCATCGCGGCCATGGACACAACTCCGGTCCTCGACCGGACCGGGTTCTACATCGAGCTTGCTGAACTGGAAAGGGAGTTTGCCGGCCCACCCAAGCCCCATCAGGCAAGGGTGAACATGACCCTGGCCGAAATGGTGGTTGCAGGCCCGCCGGAGCCAGGGACATGAAGGCACCTCAACAGATGATTCAAAACACCGGCGGGGTGACAGGAATGAAGTTCGCTTCCGGAGCCGTGATCGCCGCCCTGGCACTCGCAGGGCTGGTTCTCACCCTGGGCTGCAGCTATCAGAGTGTTCACCACCTGAAGCGGCAGACGTGGGCACCCAACAGCCCGCGGACGCTGACCATGAATTATCTCACCTTCACCTACACCTGCGGACAACGGGAAACCAGCCTGTCTGTTCAGGGCAGGGCCTTCCCCAGAAAGGACACCATCCCCGGCTGGGCCGGCTGGATCGACGATATCTGGCTCGGCGCGTACCTCAGCGACAACAACGGGCGTGTGCTGGCCAAATCGCTGCAGATCCTCCCCCCCCAAACCTTGAACCCTGAGGAGGGCCTGGCTTTTGAATTTTCGCTCAAACCCCATGACATGGGAAGTCCGGGCCCGGTGTTCGTCTCTTTTGGCTACCGGCTCGTCCTGACGGCCAGGAAGCCGCAAAAAACCATGGGGGTTACAGGCAAGAATGAAGACGAACGGGTCTTCTTCGCCAGCGAGTCGGCGCTGACCCGCTTCTGAATCCCTGGCCTATTTATAGCGGAACACAATCCGGCCCCTGGTCAGGTCGTAGGGGGACAGCTCAACCTTGACCTTGTCTCCGGGCAGGATGCGAATGTAGTGTTTGCGCATTTTGCCTGAAATGTGTCCCAGGACTTCATGCCCGTTTTCGAGCTCGACCCGAAACATGGCGTTGGGCAGGGCCTCGGTGACCACGCCCATCACTTCTATAGATTCTTCCTTAGCCATACCTGTCCTTTTGTTGTGCTTTCTTCGATCACGTCCGTGAACAACGGACCAGTTCCAGACAGCGCGTTCCTTCAGAGGTCAATCCACTCTGGACTGAGTTCGTTCTCTTCATTCACATGGATCACCGCATAGCCCGGAGGGCTCTTCTTGGGCAGAGTGAAGCTCCCCGGGTTGAGGAGGCTCGTTCCGTCCGGTTCAGACCGCCATTCCCGCACATGGGTGTGCCCGAAACAAATCACATCCACATCCGGCTCAAAGACCTCACGCACCTGTGCGCTCAGCCTGCCAGACCCCAGGCCGTGACCGTGGAGCAGCCCGATCTTCAGCCCGTGAGCCCGGACGGTCAGCTGAGCCGGCAGGTCCGAGGCCCAACAGCCCATATCCATGTTTCCGGCCACAGCAAAGAAGGACGTGTGGCTGTTCAACAGCGCCCAGACCTCTTCCCCGGTGATGTCGCCGCAGTGCAGGACAGTGTCGACATGCTTCAGGTGCTTCTCGAACGTCCTGTACAGGGCCGAACTCGGGGTGGACATATGTGTATCAGACAAGACTGCGATGCGAAAGGCCATCTCACGTCCCTCTTTGCTCACGGTCCAGGGCGGATGCCGATCATCTGGTCTGGGCCCTGCTCCCGCCGACGATGTCAAAACTGCAGTCAACGACCACGGGCCCGTTCCGGGTCAACCTGGAGGCTGGGAAGGGTCCGGCCTTTCGGACCAGGCCGGCCACAAAATCGCCCAGCTCGGGGGAACCCTGGAGACGGGTGATCCACAATGAGCTGACCTCTCCCCTGGGATTGATCTCCATTCGAAGCTCGACCTGCCCCATGCCGGGTGGCTGGGCCCGAACCCAGAGCGGAGCAATCTCAGCCCGGATCCCGGCCAGAAACGCTTCCATCTCAGGGCTGTCCACCGGGATCGGCACAGTGACCTCGCTGTTCTGCCCTCCGACAACCTGGAATCCGCTCCCGGCTCTTCCAGCCTGCCCATGTCCTGAGGACTTCTGGCCTGAGCCGGGACTCTGGGGCTGAGGCTCCTGCGCCCGGGCTTGAGGCCTCTTCTTTTCTGTCGGCAGGGGATCAAGCTCGAGGTCGAGGACCAGCTTCTCCTGCTGAGGCTTGAGGTCAGAGCGTTCAGAAACGAAAAGCAGGGCAGTGGTCATCGTGTGAAAGACGAAGGACAGGATGATCGAAGCCAGGATCATCCCGTTCAGGCCACCGATCACAGGAAGCCGCTGAAGGTGACCCTGCCTGTCATTCCTGCCCATTTCCCCTGGCCCACCATGTGCTGTCCGCGGCCGTGAACCACCAGTCCGTATGGTCGGTTGCGCAAATGGCCCCGGCCAGTTGAACGCCAAGCTCGGACCTGAGCCTTTTCAAGGCATAATGCAGCCATTTCGGGGCATAGGGATTGCCCAGGTCCTGCTCTTCCTTCAAGCTGAGGATGAGGTCCAGCTGATCGGCATCCTGGGCCAGGACAGCCTCGGTGCTCGCAGCCAGCTCCAGTTCGTGCATGGATTCCATGATCTGCTCTCTGAGTCCGGTCTGCTGCAGGCAGTCCTCCATGGCGGCCCTGACGTCGGAGGTGTTGTACATCCTGTTGACGTAATTGAAATCGCCGGTCCTGGCCTCGTGCAGGTCGTGGAACAGACACATCTGAACCACCCTTGCCCAGTCCGCCCCGGAAAGAACCGCCAGGACGTACCCGATCACCGAGGTTCGAAAGCAGTGCTCGGCAACATTCTCCCGGCCGCTGCCCAGAAACTGGTACCCGGTTCGCGGCGTCTTGCGGAGCATGCCCACTTCAAAGAGGAAATCGGCCACTCTCTTCAGGCCTGCGGAATCTGCAGCCTTCTGCGCTGAATCGCTCACGGTCACTCTTCCTTCAGGAGCGGTAGGAGGCATTGATCCGGACATAGTCGAGGCTCAGATCGGAGGTCACGATCTCCGCCTGCCCGGGCCCCCGGCCGAGAAGGATCGAGATGTCGATCTCCTGACGCTTCAAGACAGGGGCAAAGAGGTCGTCGATGTCATCCGCGACCGGGTTTCCCTGCACAAAAATCGGCCGTCCGCCCATGGACACCGACACCTCTGACGGGTCGAACTCGGCTCCACTCCGTCCCAGAGCGGCCACAATCCGTCCCCAGTTCGGGTCGCACCCGAACAGGGCTGTCTTGACCAGCGGGGAATGAGCCACCGTCCTGGCGGCAGCCTCGGCCTGGGCCTGCTCTCGGGCCCCCTGGACCCGAATGGTCACGACCTTGGTCCCACCCTCGGCATCCAGGACAATGAGCCTGGCCAGGTCCTGACAGAGGTCCTTCAGCACAGCCTGGAAAGACCTCCTGTTCGCTTCGGTGACCGCAACCCCGCTCATGGCGTTGGCCAGGGCCAGAACACAGTCGTTGGTGCTCGTGTCGCCATCGACCGTGATCCGGTTGAAGCTCTGGTCCACGGCCAGGGCCAGGCTGTCCTGCCAGAGGTCCCTGTCCACGGCGGCATCGCAGAGGATAAAGCAGAGCATGGTGGCCATGTCAGGGCAGATCATGCCCGCCCCCTTGGCCATGCCCAGCAGGCTGATCTGATCGGGTCCCTCTCCGAACGTCCTCCAGACCAGCTTGGGGAAGGTGTCCGTGGTGCACATGGCCCGGGCCACATCCAGAGGGGGCTGCGTCGGGCCGGTCACCTCCATCTGCTCCATAGCCTCCTGCCAGCGGTGCACATCCAACTGAGCCCCGATGACCCCGGTCGAGGCCGGAAGGAGCTGCTCAGGCCCGAGCCCCAGGCTCCGGGCCGTGATCCTCAGGCTGGCCCGGCAGGTGTCCAGCCCGGTCTGCCCGGTGCAGGCATTGGCCTGGCCGGCATTGACCACCACGCCTCTGACATTCTCCTGCCTGGACAGGATTTCCCTGGCCACCACAACAGGAGCGGCCTGGAATCTGTTCCTGGTGAAGGTCCCGCCAGCCGCGCAGTCAGCAGTGCTCCAGATCAGCCCCAGATCATCGCGGTCCTGATACTTGAAACCGGCCCGACAGGTGGCGAATCGAAACCCCAGGGGGACAGGTATGGCCGTCGAATCACTCGTGGACATGGCTCACCTGCCGCAGCATTTCTTGTATTTCCTGCCGCTTCCGCAGGGACAGGGGTCGTTCCGGCCCACTTTGGGCTCGGATCGCTTGACCGGTTCCTGGGAGGCCGCCGTCTCGTCCGCGCCCTGGAGCTGAAGATCCTTGGTCTGGTCCTGATGCTGGAGCTGCTCCTCGGAGACCTCGCGCAGACGGATGTGGCAGAGAGCCTTCAGCGTGCTCTCCTTGATCAGGTAGAGCAGCTCCTGAAAGAGCTCGAAACCCTCCCTCTTGTACTCCTGTTTGGGATCCTTCTGCCCGTAGCCTCGAAGGCCGATACCCTCCTTGAGGTGATCCATGTTCAGAAGATGCTCTTTCCAGAACCGGTCCAGGCTTTCCAGAAGGAAAAAGCGGAGAATCTCGTGATAGTGATCAGGGGCGTTTTCCTTGAGGTTGCCCAGGATGTTCAGAACGCCCTGCCTGGCCTCGTCCTGGGATGGCAGCTGCTCGTTCAGGGACATGACCCTGTCCAGGGCAAAGACATCCCTGAGCTTGGCCAGGTGGACCTCCTTGAGCTCAGGGTCAATGTCCTCACCAGCCTTGACCTTGGGCAGATCGTCGTACATGACCTCGAGCACGTCGTCCAGATAGACGTGGATACTGGATTCCAGGTCGTCCTGAACCATGATCTCGCGTCTGCGGGCGTAAATGACCTCCCGCTGCTGGTTCATGACGTCGTCGAACTCCAGGAGCTGCTTCCGGATGTCGAAGTTGTGCTCTTCCACCCGGTGCTGGGCATTTTCAATGGCCCTGGAGATGAACCTGTTCTCGATGGCCTGCCCCTCTTCGACCCCGACCCTGTCCATGAGACCGGAAATCCGGTCCGATCCGAAGAGCCGCAGCAGATCGTCGTCCAGGGCCAGATAGAAGCGGGACGAACCCGGGTCGCCCTGACGACCGGAACGGCCCCGGAGCTGATTGTCGATCCGCCGGCTTTCGTGCCGCTCAGTGCCAAGGATGTGCAGTCCGCCAAGCTCGCGGACCCCCTCCCCCAGGACAATGTCGGTCCCCCGTCCGGCCATGTTGGTGGCAATGGTCACCCGGCCGGCTTCTCCGGCACTGGCGATGATCTGGGCCTCCTTCTCATGATGCTTGGCATTGAGGACCTCGTGGGGCACGTTGATCTTCTTCAGGCCGCGGGCGATGAACTCGGACTTCTCGATGGATGTCGTCCCCACGAGGACCGGCTGCCCCTTGTGGTGCAGATTCTTGAGCTCCTGGATGATGGCCTCATACTTCTCTTTCTGGGACATGTAGACCACATCGGAGTTGTCTTCGCGAATCATGGGCTTGTGCGTGGGAATGACGCTGACATCGAGGTTGTAGATCTCCTTGAACTCCACTGCCTCGGTGTCGGCCGTTCCGGTCATCCCCGCCAGCTTGTCGTAGATCCTGAAAAAGTTCTGAAAGGTGATCGTGGCCAGGGTCTGATTTTCGGCCTCGACCTTGACCCGCTCCTTGGCCTCCAGGGCCTGGTGCAGGCCGTCGCTGTACCTTCGCCCGGGCATGACCCGCCCCGTGAACTCGTCCACGATCATGACCTGACCGTCCTTGACGATGTAGTCCACATCCTTCTGAAAGAGGTGATGGGCTTTCAAGGCCTGGAGAATATGATGCTGGTAGGTGATGTTCTTGGGGTCGAAGAGGTTGTCCAGGCCGAGAATGCTCTCGCAGTGAAGCACTCCCTCCTCGGTCAGGAGCACGGTCTTGGCCTTCTCATCCACAGTGAAGTCGTGGTCCCTCTTGAGCTGAGGGATGATGGAGTTGATCTTCTTGTACTGACTGGTCGAATCCTCAGCTGGACCGGAGATGATCAGCGGCGTCCTGGCTTCGTCGATGAGGACCGAGTCGACTTCGTCCACAATGGCGTAGTGCAGGTCCCGCTGCACGAGCTGGTTGGGGTAGAACTTCATGTGGTCCCGGAGGTAGTCGAACCCGAACTCGTTGTTGGTCCCGTAGACGATGTCCGAGTTGTAGATGGCCTTGCGCTGCTCGTCGTCCAGACCGTGCTCGATGTTCCCGACACTGAGCCCGAGAAAGGAGTAGATCGACCCCATCCACTCGGCGTCCCGCCTGGCCAGGTAGTCGTTGACCGTGACCAGGTGAACCCCTTTTCCGGTCAGGGCGTTGAGCACGATGGGCATGGTGGCCACCAGGGTCTTGCCCTCACCGGTCTTCATCTCGGCAATCCGGCCCTGATGGAGGACAACACCCCCCAGGAGCTGGACATCGAAGGGGCGCATGCCCAGTGTTCGCCTGGAGGCCTCGCGAACCAGGGCGTAGACTTCGGGCAGAAGGTCATCGAGCTCGCGGCCCTCCTCAACTTCGCCTCGCCACTGGCTGATTTTTTGGGGAAAGTCGGAGTCCTGCAGGGCCTCCATCTCCGGTTCCAGGCTGTTGATCTGGTCCACCAAAGGCTGCAGTGTCTTCAAGTACCGTTCGTTCTTGGATCCCAAGAATCTTTTGGCCACAAATCCAAACATGGTCTCTCCTCGAATCTATGAACTGTCCGGCTGGCACGGCTGAGGTGCTGCTCAGACCTTGAATTTTCTCATTTCCCGGGCCATATCCCGCTGAACGGCCCTCTGCTTGAGCTCTTCCCTGCGGTCATGGACCTTCTTGCCCCTGGCCAGGGCGATTTCCACCTTGGCCTTGGCCTGTTTCAAGTAGACCTGGGTCGGGACAATGGTCAGACCCTTCTGCTCCACCTTGCCGCGTAAGGCGTCGATCTCCCTCTTGTGCAGCAGGAGCTTTCTGGCCCGGTCGGGATCGTGACCAGCATACCCGGCATGGTCGTACGGAGCGATGTGCATGCCCACAAGGAAGGCCTCGCCCTGGGCAAAGTTCACATGGGCGTCCTGAAAGCTGACCTTCCCGGCCCGGATGGACTTGATCTCCGATCCGGTCAGGACCATCCCGGCCTCCAGCCGATCGAGGAGCTCGTACAGCCGACCGATCTTCCTGTTGACCGCCACAATCTTGATCCCTGATTTCTGAGCGCTCATGGCTGGTCCCCTTCCCTGGTCATTCCTCTTCAGACTCGAGCATGGAGGTGTAGAACATGAGCTCCTCTGGAAAACGTTCGAAGATCGTGCTTCGGACCAGCTTGTTGCTCCTGGTGACCGAATCGCTCTCCAGAACGTGTTTGAGCAGGGCCAGACACTCCTCCATGGTCAGCTTGCGCATGATCCGCTTGATCCCGGGGATGGATTGGGGATTGAGGCTCAAGCTGTCCACCTGCATCCCGATGAGCACCGGCAGGCAGTAGGGGTCAGAGGCCATCTCCCCGCACATGGACACCTCGATTCCGGCTCGATGCCCGGCGTCGACCACGTACTTGATGCTCCTGATCAGCGCCGGGTGCAGCGGCTGGTAGAGCTGGGAGACATACCTGTTCGTGCGGTCGATGCCCAGAGAGTACTGAATGAGATCGTTGGTCCCGATGCTGAAAAAGTCGACCTCCCTGGCCAGAATATCGGCGATCATGACCGCGGATGGAAGCTCGATCATGATGCCCACAGCAAGATCGGGAGCGAAGACCGCGTTGCGGTCAAGGAGCTCCTGTTTGGCCTCCTCCAGGGCTTTCTTGGCCTCCCGGAGCTCTCCGGCCCCGGAGATCATGGGGAACATGAGGGAGATGTTGCCGACCACGCCGGCCCTGAGAATGGCCCGCAGCTGGACCTTGAACATCTCTCTGTTCCGCAGGCAGAACCTGACTGCTCTGAGTCCCAGGACAGGGTTGGCCTCCTCCAGGACTTCGAACCCCTTGCCGATCTTGTCCCCCCCGGCATCCAGGGTCCGGATGACCACCCGGCGGGGGTACATGATCGAGGCCATGTCCCGATACTCCTCGAACAGCTCCTGCTCCGTGGGCAGGATTGAGCGGTGCAGGTAGCTGTATTCTGTCCTGAACAGGCCGATGCCGTTCCCGGCATAGTCGATCACGGCGCTGACCTCTTCAAAGAGCTCGATGTTGGCCAGCAGGTTGATCTGATACCCTTCCACGGTTTCGGAAGGCAGATGCCGGTGACGCATGACTTCCTTGCGATAGGCCTCGAACTGATACTTCAGATCAGTGTAGTGCGTCAGCTCCTTTTCAGTGGGATCGATGACGATCTGCCCCCGAAACCCGTCCACAATGAGGAACTCGTCGTCTTCAACGAGCTCTTCCAGGCCTTCAACACCGACCACAGCAGGGATTTCAAGGGTCCGGGCCAGAATGGCCACATGGGACGTCTTGCCCCCCTGCTCGGTGGCAAAGGCCATGATCTTGCTCACGTCCAGCTCCACAGTGTCAGCCGGGGTCAGGTTGTGGGCGATGAGAATGACCCTGGTGGTGATCGGCTTGACGATGTCGTGGTTGCCCAGGAGGTGGCTCATGACCCTCTGGGCCAGCAGCCTGACCTCCTCCACCCTGGCCTGGAAGTACTCGTCCTCGACCCCCTGGAAGGCGCCCTCGATCTCGGCCACCCCCTTTTCCAGGGCCCATTCGGCATTGAGCTTCATGTCCCGGATGTAGCGTTCAGTGGCACTCCTCAGCTTCGGATCCTGGAGGATGACGATGTGGGTGTCGATGATGGCGGCGTGCTCAGTCTGCTCGCTCGGGATCCTGGACCGGATCTGCCGCAATCCCTCCAAAGCGCTTTCAAAGGCGTTGTTCAGACGTTGAATCTCGTGCTGAATCAAGTCCTCGGAAATCGTCTGCATCGAGGCCAGGCAGTAATGCTCCCTGGACAGTCGAAAGGCCCTGCCAATGGAGATGCCGACCGAGACGGGGATGCCGCTGAGCTTTTTCTTGGCCATGATCAGTTTTCCCTGAAACCGTCCTGAAAGATCTTTCCCAGAGACTCCAGGGCTTCACGGGCATCAGCCCCGGAAACCTTCAGGGTCAGGGTCTGCCCTTTTGACGCTGCCAGGCTGAGAATATCCAGCACGCTCTTGGCATCGACCTCGGTCTCGGGCGAGACCAGCCGGATCTGGGACTTGAAGCGGGCGGCTTCCTGGGCCAGCAACGCCGCAGGTCTGGCGTGCAGGCCGAGTTCATTTCGAATATAGACCTCTTGTGTCAAAATGTCGTCCACCATGATCATCCATTGTCATCCTTGCCAGAGAGAGGGGCCCCGGAAGCCACCACCATTCAAAAAGCGGACCACATCAGCCAGGCCCCGATCGCACCCAGGATCACGAGCTCCCTGGGGAGGAGCCGTCTGGACACAGTCCAGGCCAGTCCCGCCACAACAATCGTGCTGGCCCCGAAGGCCAGCCAGTTGGAGGTGAAGGGAAAAACAACATACCAAAAAAGGACGAGCAGCAGGGCATTGACGAGTTTGATCCGCTGCCCCCAGCCGATCAGATCCAGTCGCTTGAGCTGCTTCAAAAAGGTCAACCCCTTGCGCCACCCCAGCCAGAAAGTCGAAAGTTTGATGGCCTGGAGGGCCACAAGGGACACCATGAGCCAGATCGCTGCCGCGCCTGTGGCCCCCAGAACCAGGAGGATGATGCAGATCAGGGACCAGGAGACCATGAGGGACCCGCCGAAGAAGGAATCCCCAAGGGCAGAGAAGGTGTATGTGGCCGTTTTTTTCACATCCTGGAACGACTCGGACGGAAGCAGTTTTTGAGCGATTCTGGCTTCCAGAAAGAGGAAGTAGCCGACAAGCAGCGGTGTCCAGTACGGGTGCGTGTTGTAGGTCCCCAGGTAGCGCTTCCGGGCAGCGGTCAAATCATCCAGGTCGGGATACAACATCTTCAGCCCCGGGTCCATGGCGTAGATCAATCCCATGTTCTGAAGCCCGTGCGGATTGAAGCTGGCCCCGACCAGATACGTCCGGGCGAAACAGCGCATCAGGGTTTTGAACGTCCCTGGGTCTGAAGAGGTGCTGCGTGACATAGTGCTGATGATGAAGCTAGCCGCTGTGCCCCCTGAGCTCGAGGACCATGGCGTAGAGCTCTTTCGAAGCCCAGCCCTGGACCCTGCTCTGAACTCTGGAAACGATGTCCTTCGGCCTCCCTCCCTGGCCCAGCTCCCGGACAATGAGCTCCCTGACTTCAGCAGAGCCGGTGACTGAAGAGGCCTCGTCCGGAGGCCCGATGAGCACGGTGAACTCCCCTCGCAGCTCGAGGCTGTCCGAAATGCTGCCCCCGAGTCTGAAGAGGATAAACTCTTCGTGCTGCTTTGTCAGTTCCCGGGCCAGACAAGCCTCGCGGTCCTTCAAAACGCCTGCGGCCACCTCAAGGGTCTCTCTCAGCCTGGACTTGCGCTCAAAAAAGACGAGCGTGGTCTTGAGCTCGGCAAAAGGCAGCAGGGTCTGCCGCCGATCCCCCCTCTTTCGGGGCAGAAAGCCCAGAAAGGTGAATGGATACGGAGGCAAACCGCTGGCCATCAGGGCCGTGGTCACAGCGCTCGGACCGGGAACCGGAACCACATCGATCCCTGCCTCCCGACAGGCCCTGACGATTCGAAAGCCCGGGTCGGACATGAGTGGAGTCCCGGCACTGGAGATCAGGGCCACGCTCATGCCAGCGTGGATCTCGTCGAGAACCTGGCCGCACCGCTGGGACTCATTGTGCTCGAACAGGCTCAACATCCTGCCGGCCCGAATATCGGCCAGCTGGCAGAGGTGCCGGGCAACCCTGGTGTCTTCGGCCAGAATGAGGTCGGCTGCCGACAGGGCCTCCCTGCCCCGCGGGGAGAGATCACCAAGGTTGCCAATAGGTGTTCCCACCACCAGAAGCTTCGCTGTAGTCGACGACATTCTCCACGTGCTCAAGCTGACAATGGTGCGTGTCCAGGGTGACCGAAACCAGGTCGATCCGGCAGCTGCGATTCCAGAGCCTGTTCTTGCTCAGGTAGGCACCGGCTGCCTTGACCAGCCGCTGCCTCTTCCTGACCGTCAGGGCTTCCCCGGGCAGTTCTCTGGACTGTCCCTGCCGGGTTTTGACCTCGACAAAGATGACCAGGCTGTTCTTGGAGCAGACCAGGTCCAGCTCGCCGTAACGGCTTCGCCAGTTGACATCCAGGATTTCGAAGCCATGCCCCAGCAGAAAGGCCCGGGCGATCTCCTCACCTGCCCGGCCCTTCCTCAGATGCCTGGCAGCCATTTCCTGGATTCCCTGCCCTTCTGAAGAGGCTTGAAGCTCATCCGATGCTGGGGGCTGGGTCCGAGACGTTTCAAACACTCCAGATGCATTCTGGTTCCATACCCCTTGTGGGTCCCGAACCTGTACCCAGGATACCGTCTGTCCAGATGTCCCATCAAATGATCCCTGAAGGTCTTGGCCAGGACAGAGGCAGCCGATACCGACTGATACCTGGCGTCGGCTCCAGGGAAGCACTGACAGGGTACAGCTGTGACCGGGACCTGATTGCCGTCGATGAGCGCCAGGGCGGGAATGATGCGCAGCTTGTCCAGGGCCCGGGCCATGGCCGCCAGAGAGGCCTGCAGGATGTTGATCCGATCGATCTCCTGCGGCCAGCTCAGTCCCAGGGACCAGGTAACAGCGACAGCCTTGATGTCCAGTTCCAGCTGAGAGCGTTTGACAGGGGAAAGTTGCTTGGAATCAGTCAGACCAGAAAGGGAGCAGCCCTCCGGCAGGATCACTGCCGCAGCCACAACCGGGCCCGCCAGGCAGCCCCGGCCCGCTTCGTCAACGCCAGCCAGGGGAGCGGGAAAATCATCCTCCCGACAGCACCGGATTCTGCTCATTGAAGGGCATTCAGGAAGAACATGACAGCCTTGAAAGGCGCGTCCAGGGGCGGTCTCCGAAGGACAAGCCCGGGACGGGGGGCCTGACCCCGCTGCCGCGGGCTCGTCCATTTCGGGGTCCGAAATCAGCCCCTGGTGTCCCGGGGTTTGATCCGGGCAGCTTTGCCCTTGAGTTTACGCAGATAGAAGATCCGTCCCTGGCGAACCTTGCCCCTGGTGACCACTTCGATCTTTTCGATTGACGGGGAATGCAAGGGGAAAACCCTCTCCACGCCAATCCCCCCGGAAACCTTGCGCACGGTGAAGGAACCGCTGGTGCCGCCCCGGTGGACCTTGATGACCGTGCCCTTGAAGACCTGGATCCGCTCCTTTTCGCCTTCGATGATCCGGATGTGCACATTCACGGTGTCCCCGGCCCGAAACTGGGGAATGTCGATCCGCATGTGCTCCTGTTCGATTTTCTGCATCACGTCCATATTGTGACTCCTTTCCTGAATTCTCGCGTTGTCTGTGCTCTGGCTACAGCATGTCCCCGAGGATGCGGTCCACGGTGATGGCCGCTGCAGAGCGGACCGAGAGATGGTTGTAGCTGTCAAACAAACGGACAGGACGAACTGTCCCGTCCACCTGGTCAAAAACCTCTGGAGCGAGCCCTGATCCGGTCCCGAAAAGGAGCAGGACCGGCTTGTCCTGGAGCATCTCCCTGATCCGCCCCGGGGACACCCCGCCCTGAATCCTGGCGCTTGTGGCCAGAACGTAAGGATCTGTTCCGGTCCTTTCCCGAATCTGATCCAGACAGTCGTTCAGTCCGGCAACGACGCGCACGGTCTGGATCGCCTGGAAGCGGTCCGGATTGGCCTCCCGGCCATGGCCGGAATGCCAGTGGTTCAGGAGACGCCTGGCCAGATTCCGTTGATCCTGAATCGGCGTGACAAAAAAAGAGCCCCCCAATCCGTACGAGCAACAAACTCGTGCAATATCATGGATGTCCAGATTAGTCAAAGAAACACTCGTGATCTGTCCCCGCTTGTTGACCACTGGGGCGTGGAGCAGGGCCAGATAGAGGCGCAGCCCCCTGCGGGAACGCCCCTGTCTCTGCACAAAGCGGACATCATGAGCCGAGAGATCGGCCTGCTCCAGGAGGTCCGGCCGGTTCTCGAGCGTGGACTTCAAGGCCTGCTCACGCCTCCAGGCCGCGATTCGGCCGTGATCCCCGGAGAGCAGGACCTCCGGGACCCCGAGCCCACCAAAATCCGGCGGCCTGGTGTAGTGGGGGTATTCCAGAATCCCGCTGCTGAAGCTCTCCTCGTCCAGCGAGGCTTCAGAGCCCATAAAGTCCGGGAGGAGTCGGGACACGGCCTCCATGAGGCACAGGGAGGCGCTCTCCCCGCCCCCAAGGACGACATCGCCGATGGACAGGTCTTCCGCTCCAACCAGGTCCTGGAACCTGGCATCGATGCCCTCGTACCTCCCGCAGACAACCGTCAACCGGTCCTCACCCGCCAGCTCGGCCGCCCTGGACTGGTTCAGGGGCCGACCCTGGGGGGAGAGGGTGATCACCCTGCCCGGGTCGGGCAGGCTCTGCATGGCCCGCAGCAGGGGCTCCAGAGACATGACCATCCCGGGTCCCCCGCCATAGGGCCGGTCGTCCACGCTGCGGTGGCGGTCCCGGGCGAAATCCCGGGGGTTTGTCAGGGAGACCTTGATGACCTCATTCTCCAGGGCCTTGCCCATCAGGCCGCAGCCCAGGGGCGAGGTGAAGTATTCCGGAAAGAGGGTCAGGAGTTGAAATGTGAGCATGGCCTGCCAGTCAGCGCAGCCTCCGGCTGCGCTGAAGATGTGGATGAGTGCTCAAGGAGCACCTGTGCCCCCTGCATTGGCGTCGTCAGCCCCTCCCCTCGGTGCAGCCAGTGGCAGCGCCTGGATGAATCGTCATCACCGGTGATGATGTTCATAGGGGAGAGCCCTTATCCGCTCCAGCCGTAGGTTTCCAGGAGACCTGGGGGAGGGTCGATCACTGCTTGTCGTGTTTCCAGACTGATCTCCAGAACAAACTGGTCCACGACCGGAAAGAGGATCTCTTGGCCTCCAGGGCCCTGAATGGTCCAGATCTCCCGGCCGCTGACCACGTCCGCGGCCGCCACCCGGCCAACGGGCCGCCTGTCAGGCAACAGGACCTCAAGGCCGATCACATCGGCTATCAGGACCTCCTCCGGTTCCAGCTCGGGCAGGTCCCGCCTGCGGACCATCAGCTCCCTGCCCACCAGCTCTCTGGCCTGCTCCCGTCCCTTGACCTCATGAAGCTGAAGGAGCAGGCCGTTCCCATGAGGACGAAGGCTGTCCAGGGTGACTTTTCTGGGGTGACGGCCTTTCTCTGCGACATAGAGCCTGGCCACGTCAGCCAAAAGAAAAGGGGAGTCTGCAAAGCTGGTGATGCAGACCTCCCCTTGAAGCCCATGAGCTTTCACGACTTTGGCGATGGTCACAAAGCCGGACGGTGACATGTTCTTCAAAAACGTTGTGGACCTTTACTCCAGGATCTCCAGGACGACTCTCTTCTTGGCCTTGGTGGACACGGCTCCCAAGATGGTTCGCATGGCCCGGGCAGTCCGGCCCTGCCTGCCGATGACCTTCCCCAGATCCTCTTTTGCCACCCGCAGTTCGATCACCGATGTCTGTTCCCCCTCAATTTCAGCCACATCGACCGCATCTGGATTATCAACCAGAGACTTGGCTATGTACTCGATCAGTTCCTTGAACATAATCCACCTCCACGAGGACTTCAGGGTTGGTGACAAACTCGGGTGGGAAAAAGATCAGCCCTGAACTTCCTGACCGGCTTTCTTGAGCAGCGAGCGGACCGTGTCAGTCGGTTTGGCACCTCTGTCCAGCCACTTCTGAACCTTGTCCGGATCGATCTTGATTTCGTTCGGTTCGACCATGGGGTTGTAGTAGCCAAGAAACTCGAGAGCCCGGCCATCCCGCCGAGTTTCACTGTTCATGGCCACAATTCGATAAAACGGTCGTTTTTTGGAACCCATCCTGGTCAATCTGAGTCTCAAAGCCATGTTTTTTCATTCCCTCCATTGAATTTGAAGAATACAGTCAAATGTCTATCTTTTTTCTTAACCATAATGACACAAATGATCAACTACTTCTTCTTTTTCTTTTTCTGTTTGTGGACCGGCTTTTTTTTCTTCCGATCCTTTTTCTTTTTGGTGAACCCTGATTTCGAGCCTCCAGCAGATTCACCCATTCCCGGGAGGCCCATGCCCGGCATGCCGGCTCCTCCGCCAGGCATGGCTGGGGCTGCTTTCCCCCCTTTGGAGCTGAACTTCTTGAGCATCTTCTGCATCTGGGTGAAATTCTTGAGGAGCTGGTTGATGTCGGTCACGGTGGTTCCGCTCCCCCCGGCAATGCGCTCCTTCCTGCTGGCGTTGATGGCCGCGGGCCTGCTGCGCTCATAAGGGGTCATGGAATTGATGATCGCCTCGACCTTGGAGAGCTCCTTTTCAGGCATCTGGGCGTTCTTGAGCTGGTCCTTGACCTGGCCCATGCCCGGAATGAGCTTGAGGAGGCTCTCGATGGACCCCAGCTTGCGGATCTTGCGCATCTGGCTTCGAAAGTCCTCCAGATCGAACTCCGCCTTGCGCAGCTTCTGTTCCAGGTCCGCCGACTCGCTGTCGTCAAACTCCTGCTGGGCCTTCTCGATCAGGGTCAGCATGTCGCCCATGCCCAGGATTCGGGAGGCCACCCGATCAGGGTGAAAGGCTTCGAGGTCCTTGAGCTTTTCCCCGACCCCGACGAATTTGATCGGCTTGTCGGTGATGGAACGGATGGACAGGGCTGCTCCGCCCCTGGCGTCGCCTTCGAGCTTGGTCAGAACCACGCCGCTGATGCCCAGGAGCTCGTTGAACTTCTCGGCCACGTTCACCGCATCCTGACCGGTCATGGCGTCGGCCACGAAGAGGATCTCCTGGGGCCGGCACTCGGCTTTGATCCTCTCCAGCTCCTCCATCAGGGCCTGATCGACATGCAGCCGCCCGGCTGTGTCCAGCAGGACCACATCAGCCCCGTCCGAACTGGCCTGTTCGATGGCCTGACGGCAGACGTCAACCGGGTTCATGTCCGAAGTGGTGGCAAAGGCAGGGACCTGGAGGTCGTGGGCCAGCTTGTGCAGTTGATCGATGGCTGCAGGCCTGTAGACGTCCGCCGGGACGAGGTACGGCCGGCGATCCTGCTGCTGGAGATGAAAGGCCAGCTTGGCCGAAGTGGTCGTCTTTCCAGAGCCCTGCAGCCCAACGAGCATGATCACCGACGGCGCGGCCTGGTGGATGTTCAAGGGCTCGTACGTTCCGCCCAGGAGCTGAACCAGCTCCTCGTGAACGATCTTGATGACCTGCTGTCCCGGAGTCAGGCTCTTGAGGACGTCCTGCCCCAGGGCCCTCTCCCGGATCCGCTCAACAAAATCCTTGACCACCCGATAGTTGACGTCTGCCTCGAGCAGAGCCAGACGAACCTCGCGCAGGCCGTCCTGGATGTTTTTTTCATCCAGTCGGCCCTGGCCCTTGATTTTCTTGAAAACGCTGTCGAGTCGTTCTGATAGGCTGTCGAACATAGGGTGCCACTCATCCGGCAAAAAAGAAAAGAATCCATTTAGCTTTGTTCATGAGATGTGTCAATCACAAACTCGGCTGGGTCAGCCCGTCCTCTGGCCGGGCTGACTGGCGGCAGGGCCGGAAATCCTGCCTCAAGGGGGGCTTCACGAAAACACGGCGGGAAGGATCATCTCCCGGCAGCCTCGTCCGTGGCCTTTTTCAAGGCCGCGGCCATGCTCTGTCTCGAATTTTCGATGACCTCTCCAGAGACGCAAAAGGTCAACCTGAAGTAACCGGGAAAACCGAATCCTGTTCCAGGGACCGCCAGGACCCTTTCATCCTGCAGCTTCTGGACAAAGGAGAGGTCGTCGCCTCCCGGGGCCTGAGGAAAGAAATAGAAGCCGCCCTGGGGCGGAGCGACCCTGTACCCGGACTGGTCCAGGATGTCCTGCATCAGGGCCCGCCGTTGCTCGTACACGCTGACGTCAACAGTGGAATCCAGGGCATGGTTGAGCACCTGCTGACCAATGGCCGGAGCATTGACAAAACCGAGGATCCGATTGGTGAACACCAGGCCGTTCAGGAGCTCCTCTTTTTCTGGCATGGCTGGATTGACCAGGACATAGCCGACCCTTTCACCAGCCATGGACAGGTTTTTGGAAAAGGAACTGACCACCACGCTGTGTTCATACATGGGCAGTATCGGAGCGACCTCAGCGCCGTCATAGGTCAAAAACCTGTAAGGCTCATCCGAGACCAGGAAGATGGGCCGCTTGTGCTCGTCCCGCTTGCGCTCCAGAATCCGGACCAGGCCCTGAAGCTCCTCCTGGCTGTACACCCGCCCGCTGGGGTTGTTCGGAGAGTTCACCAGGACAACCCTGGTCCTCGCGGTGATGGCCTGCTCAATGGCCTCGAGATCGAGCCTGAAGTCGTGGGGCTGACACGGAACCGGCTTGAGGGAAGCCCGATGATTGCCGGCATAGAACCCGTACTCGACAAAGTATGGGGCCGGGCAGACCACGTCCTCACCCGGTTCGAGCACGGCCCGGAAGAGGCTGTTCAAACCGCCGGCAGCACCGCAGGTCATGATGACGTCTTCGGCCTGGAGGCCAACCCCCTGCTCATGACTCAACCTTTCGGCCACCAGGGCCCTGGTCTCCGGGTAGCCGGCATTGGGCATGTAGCCCAGGGCATAAGGGGTCGAAGCCCTGTCCGCAATACGGCGCAGCCCTGTGGCCACTGCTTCCGGGGGCGGCAGGTCCGGGTTGCCCAGGCTGAAATCATAGACCCTGTCCTGGCCGTACTTGTGCTTCAACTCGATACCGGCCTCGAACATCCTCCTGATCCAGGAGGCCTTCTCCAGGTAGGTGGAGATCTCTTCAGTCAGCACGCGCATACATCCATCCTTTTTCATTCGGGAGCAGTCGGACTGCTCTGATCAGATCGTCATTCCGTCCCGGCGGTACTCGTTGAGCTTGTTCCTCAGGGTGCGGACCGAGATCCCCAGCAGCTCTGCCGCCCTGGTCCTGTTCCCGGCCGTCTGGTCCAGGCTCTTCAAAATCATCCTTTTCTCCATCTCCTGCAAGGGCATGATCGGCTGGCTGTCCCCACCAGGCTCGGACTCCGAATGTGCCGAGGGAACCGGGTCAGCGCGACCGGGAGTGGCCTGCTCCTGATGGCCCTCCAGGATCACCTCTTCCGTGTCCAGGAGGAAGTGCCCCGGCCTGACCGGCCCGGCACCGGAGAGCAGAACCGCACGTTCCATGAGGTTCTGCAGCTCCCTGACATTGCCCGGCCACTCATGCTTCAGGAGCCACTCCTCAGCCTCGGGGGAGAGGTCCTGTTCCGGCACGGAGTAGATCCCGGCAAACCTGTGCAGAAAAAAACGGGTCAGGCGGAGGACGTCACGTCCCCGTTCCCTGAGAGGCGGCAGGTTCAAAGGGATGACGTTGAGCCGGTAGAACAGGTCCTCCCGAAACCTGCCCTGCTCAACCTGGGCCTGCATATCCCGGTTCGTGGTCGCCAGGACCCGGACGTCGACCCTGATCGTCTCCGTCCCTCCGACCCGGTCGATCTCCCCCTCCTGCAGGACCCGCAGCAGCTTGGCCTGCAGGGCCAGGTCCATCTCGGAAATCTCGTCCAGGAGGATCGTCCCGCCGTGAGCCAGCTCAAAACGGCCGGGCTTACGCTGGATGGCCCCGGTGAAGGCCCCTTTTTCATGCCCGAAGAGCTCGCTCTCAAGGAGGTGCTCCGGGAGGGCGGCACAGTTCACGGCCACAAAAGGCCTGGCCCTGCGTTCGCTCTGGTTGTGGATGTACCTGGCCATCAACTCTTTCCCCGTCCCGGACTCCCCGGCTATGAGAACGGTCGCCTTGGACCTGGCCACCTGTCGGGCCAGGGCCAGCACCCGCTGCATGGATCCGTCGTCCCCGACGATCTCCTTGCTCTGGCCACCGGATGCCCTCTTTGGGCCATTCCTGCTGTCCTGGCGGGACCTTCCGGTCATCGTGACGATCTTGTCCACGCTCAGGGTCAGCCAATAGTCGGCCGCCCCCTTTTCCATCACGGCCCGGGCTTCCGCAGCCGTGCCCTGATCGCTGAACACGACCACGGGGGGGAGCTGGACCTCCCCGTTCCCGGCCTTGTCCAGCAGGTCTTCGACCCGGTAGGCATTGATCCTCGGCTGACTGAAAACAGCCGCAGGTGCGGACTCGGAGATGATCTTCATGGCCCCCGGAAGGTTTTCAGCCAAAGCGATCCGGTACCCGGCCTCCTTCAGCTGGGTAAAGAGATGGCTGACCGCTTCTGGTCGGGCGATAAACACAAGAGAGGCGTCAGACATGGGTCACCTTTTCGTCAATCCTCCTCCAGACGTTGCATGACCTGTTTCGCAGCTGCTGACGATGCCGGCTCGGCCACCGGCCGAGGTCAGCCGGTGTGATCAGGGGCAAGACCCTGGGCCGGCTGCTCCCCTGATCCTGTCAGACCGGCCGACCGCTGCCCCGACCACTGAGATTGACAAACACCTGGACTTTGTGAATTGTTTTCAAAAAAAATGCCCTCAAGCCCCCTGACAAACTCGCGAACACTCCGACATCACGAGGACGAGGCCTTCATGGACGTCAAACTACTGCTGGATGCTGTGGCCGCCGGAGACCTGAGTGCGGATGAAGCCCTGACCAAACTCCAGTTCTCCCCGTACCAGGAGCTCCATCACGGCCTGACTCTGGACACGCACCGGCAGCTTCGGACCGGACAGGGGGAGGTGGTCTTCGCCCCTGGCAAGAGCGATCAGCAGCTTCTCCAGGCTGTCTCCGGCCTCACTGAGAACGCTTCGACGGTCCTGGTCACCCGGGCTTCTCAGGCTCAATCCCGGCTTCTCCTGGAACACTTCCCCCACGGGACCGGATGGCCTGACTCAGGCATCTTTGCCCTTGGCGCTGCCGTGGATCTCAACCCGCCCTGGTCCTCTACAGGGGAGTTGATCATCGTCACTGCCGGGTCCTCTGATCTGCCTGTAGCCCTGGAGGCCCTGGGAACTGCCCAGTTCTACGGCCTGAACCCGGGCCTCATCCCCGACGTCGGGGTGGCCGGCCTGCACAGGATCACACCCAAGCTGGCCGACCTGCAGAGGGCAAAGATCCTCATCGTGGTCGCCGGCATGGAGGGCGCCCTGCCCAGCGTTCTGGCCGGCATGCTGGGCAAACCCACGCTGGCTGTCCCCACCTCTGTCGGCTACGGGGTCAGCCAGGGGGGGCAGGCCGCCCTCATGGGCATGCTCAGCAGCTGCGCTCCCGGCATTGCCGTCGTGAACATCGACAACGGCTTCGGCGCGGCCGTCATGGCGGCCAAATGCCTGCATTCCATCCAGTCAGCCTGAGGCCTGGCTCCACTGTGACCAGGCCTCCCGGGCCCGATCAACCAGGAGCTCTTTTCTCTTCTGCTTCTTGGCCTTGCGGTCCAGCGGCTTCATGAGCCCGAAGGTCACATTCATGGGCTGAAAGGTCTTGGCCGGAGTCCGAAGGTGGCCCAGCAGTCCTCCAAGGGCCGTTTCCAGAGGGGGGAGACTGCTCTGCCTGCCCTGCAGTCTGGCAGCCAGATGGGTCCCGGCCCAGAGCCCGCAGGCCGCTGATTCCACATATCCCTCAACTCCCGTGATCTGCCCGGCCAGGGAGATCCCGCTCGCGTTCCTGAGCTCCAGCTCCGGGGTCAGCACCTGAGGGGAGTTGACAAACGTGTTCCTGTGGATGGACCCCAGCCTCTCAAACCTGGCCTCTTCCAGCCCTGGAATCATCCTGAAGATTCTCTTCTGTTCAGGATGGGTCAGTTTGGTCTGAAAGCCGACCATGTTGAACATGGTCTGGCCCCGGTTCTCAGCCCGGAGCTGAACCACGGCAAAGGGACGCTGCCCTGTTCTGGGATCTGTGAGCCCGACCGGTTTGAGCGGTCCGAAGGCCAGGGTCATTTCTCCCCGTTCGGCCAGGGTCTCCACCGGGAGGCAGCCCTCAAAATGGACCAGGGATTCAAACTCCCTGGTCTTGACTCGCTGTCCTTCCAGAAGGGCCTGAAGAAACTGATGATACTGCTCTTCGTCCATGGGGCAGTTCACGTAGTCGGTGCTCTCCGGCTCATACCTGGCCCCCAGAAAGACCCGATCCCAGTTGATGGACTCGGCACTGACGATCGGGGCAATGGCGTCGTAGAAATAGAGCTCCTGGGATCCGATCCGGTCCAGGAGGCTCGAGGTCAGGGCGTGGCTGGCCAGGGGGCCGGCAGCGATGAGCACATGGTCGAAACCGGTCAGGTTTGGGTCGGACAGGCCTCTGACCTCCTGCCTCCTGATTTCCACGCCTGCTGACTGCTCCAGACTGGCGGTCACCAGAGCGGCGAACTCCTCCCTGTCCACAGCCAGGGCCTTGCCAGCCGGCACCCGGGTCCGGCCGGCCATGGCCATGACCAGACTGGAGGCCCGGGACATCTCTTCCTTGAGGAGCCCGACCGCGCTGGTCGGACTTTCGGATCGCAGAGAATTGGAGCAGACCAGCTCAGCCAGCATGGGACTGCTGTGGGCCGGGGAAAAGACATGGGGCTTCATCTCGAAGATGACGGCTTGAACCCCGAGGGACTGCAGCTGCCAGGCAGCCTCACACCCTGCCAGCCCTCCCCCGATGACGGCAACGCGCTTCACTTTGTCTCCCCGCGGTCAGAGCCGGTCACGTCCTCAGCCAACTCCCGACCGGCGGCAAAGGCCTCGTCCAGATAATCGGAATGTTGCTGGACATCTTCGGCCTCGTCCAGGCCTCGGTAGAGCAGGGATTTCCAGAGCTCCATATCCAGGGTGTCAAAGAAGTATTTGATGGACAGCAGCGTGCCTTCGAAGAGCTTTTTCCCCTTGGTCGCCCCCACAGAGATGAACAGCCCCTTTCGGGTCGGCGTCCACTGACCGAACGGGACCTCGTCGATGAGGTATTTCTTGACCCACAGGGACTGGAACCTGTCCATGAACATCTTGGTGTGGGCCGTGACCGAATAAAAAAAGATCGGGGAGGCCAGCATGAGGGCTCCGGCCTGGAGCGTGGCATCCCTGACAGTCTGAAAATCGTCCTTGATGCTGCACTCGCCCGCCTTTTTGCAGTGATACAGCTCCAGGCAGGGACTGATCTTCAGGTCCCTGAGGACGAACTCCTGGACATCGGCTCCGACTGAGCGGGCTCCGGCCACGGAACGCCCAAGCAGGGAGGACGTGTTGCCCTTCCGTCTGGGACTTCCGTAAATCGCAACGATATCGGGCATACAAGGCTCCTCACGATGGCGGAATGCCGACCTGGAATTCCGGCTGGCTGAAATCCTGGTTCTTTGTCCGACTCGACAGCAATGGATCAGATTAGAAGGGATTGCCTTCCTTGTAAAGGAGACCAGGGGTCAGCCCGGCCTCTGGCCTAGTCTTTACCCACACAGGGCACAGGGGGGACTGGCTCGAAGCAGAAGCACACAGAAAAGAAATATCTCTCGCCCGCTCGCGGACTCGCTCGAGGCGCAGAGCCCGCAGAGTTCAGA
>CAZNIP010000009.1:0-50107 GCA_964573115.1 uncultured Desulfohalobiaceae bacterium
GGGCAGCTCCCCTTGGAAAAGGGGAGCAGTCAGAGGAGCATCCTCCAAAGTTTCTTCTTTGATCAAACTGGCCGAAGCGACGCTTTTTTCGGCAAGTCGGGAATCTTTTCTTTCCTCAACCTTGAACCCTGAACCTTGAACCTGTCAGCCTAGCCAGAGGCAGGGCTGACACCTGATCACCTGGAAGTGAGTTTCATACGAGCCGCAACCTGGAACCATGAGATCTAACAAGGTGTGTTGCATGGACATCAGCATCGCTCTTCTGCCCGGAGACGGCATCGGCCCGGAGATTGTGGCTCAGGCCAGAAAGGTCCTGGTGAAGATCGCCTCGAGGTTCGGACACAGGGTGACCTTTCAGCACGGCTTGATCGGCGGTGCGGCCATCGATGAGGCTGGCCAGCCTCTGCCGGGGGAAACCGTTCGAGTCTGCCGGGAAGCGGACGCCGTCCTTCTGGGAGCAGTGGGCGGACCGAAGTGGGACGGCAACGAGCCTGAGCTTCGTCCGGAAAAGGGGTTGCTGGGCATCAGAAAGGAACTGGAGCTGTTCGCCAACCTCAGGCCGGCCGTGATTTACCAGGAGCTCAAGGAGGCCTCCTGCCTCAGGCCGGACATCGTTGGTTCGGGCATCGACGTCATGGTCATCAGGGAATTGACCGGGGGCATCTACTTCGGGACTCCCAAGGGCGTGGAGAGCGTGGACGGCCAGCTGGTGGGCACCAACACCATGGTCTACACCGAGAGCGAGGTCAGACGGATCGCCCACGTCGGTTTTTCCACAGCCAGGAAACGCCAGGGGAGGCTGTGTTCCGTGGACAAGGCCAATGTGCTCGACGTCTCCAGAATGTGGCGGGAGGTGGTTGTCGACGTCGGCAGGGAGTATAAAGATGTCGAGCTCTCTCACATGTATGTGGACAATGCCGCCATGCAGCTGGTTCGGGATCCAGGCCAGTTCGACGTCATCCTGACCGGGAATCTCTTCGGGGACATCCTGTCTGACGAGGCTGCGACCATCACCGGCTCCATCGGCCTGCTGCCATCGGCCTCACTGGGCACGGGGTCTGCCGGTCTTTTTGAGCCTGTACACGGCTCAGCGCCGGATATCGCCGGACAGGACAAGGCCAACCCCCTGGCCACGATCCTGTCCACGGCCATGCTGCTTCGCCATTCCCTGGGGCTGAACAGGGAAGCCGAAGTTCTGGAGGGGGCTGTTGTCCAGGTCCTGGGCCAGGGGTACCGAACCGCAGACATCGTGCAACCCGGGACCACGCTGGTGGGCTGTGCCGCCATGGGCGATCTGGTGGCAGAAAATGTCGATGCGTGAGTCTTGAAGTGTCACTTTTCCGTCACTCATGTCCTCTCTCATTCTGAGCAATCTGAGCAAGTCGTTTGGGAGCCGGACCCTTTTTCAGGGGGTCAGCCTCAAGCTCAGTCCCGGTCATCGCGTTGCCCTGGCCGGGAGCAACGGGACCGGCAAGTCGACCTTGCTGCGGATCATCGCCGGGGAGGAGCGGCCCGACACCGGGAACGTCTCCCTCCAGCCTGCAGAGACCGGTCTTGGCTATTCCAGCCAGGAGTTCGAGGCCACTGACCTGCAAAGGCCCCTGCTGCGGTGGGTCCTTGACGGGCTCCCTTCCTGGGCGGCCTTCTGGGACCGGTGGTCCTCGGCCAAAGAGCATTCAGGTTCCGCTCTGGAGGGTCTGGCCCGGGAGCAGAACGAGCTGGAATACAAGCTCGGCTACAATCCAGAGCACCGGGCCCGGGCCGTTCTCCATGGCCTCGGCTTCAGGGACCACCAGTGGGAGCAGCCGGTCCAGACCCTCAGCGGGGGCTGGCGAGAGCGGGCCAAACTGGCCAGGGTTCTCTTTCAGGGCACAGATGTCCTGCTCCTGGATGAACCGACCAATCACCTTGACCTGGAAGGTGTCATGTGGCTGGAGTCCTTTCTGAGCCAGTTTCCAGGGGTCCTCGTCTTTGTCGCCCATGAGCGGATCTTTCTGGACCGGGTCTGCAATCAGGTCCTGATGCTTGGAGGTTCGAAGCCGGTCCATCGCCCGGGGAACCTGAGCGCCTTCATGGCCTGGAAAGAGGAGCAGGACGCCTTTGCCCTCAAGCAGCAGGACAAGCTGGACCAGGAGATCCGGCACCGGAAACACTATGTGGACCGTTTCCGCTACAAGGCCGACAAGGCCAGGCAGGCCCAGTCCAGGCTGAAGCAGATCGCTCAGCTGGAGCAGGAAAAACGGTCCCTGGAGCTGGGCCAGCCTTCGAAAACCCTCTCCTTTGCCTGGCCTGAGCCGAAGCGATCCAACCAGACCGTGCTCAGTGTCCATGGTCTGCGCTTTTCCTTCGACCATGGGGCTGAGCTGTGGTCCGGGCTGGAGTTCTCCGTCTTCAGGGGGCAGAAGATCGGTCTGGTGGGACCCAATGGCTGCGGCAAGACCACCCTGCTCAAGCTGGTCAACAGAGATCTCAGACCGCAGTCCGGACGAATTTCCATGGGCAGCCTGGTGGCCCCTGGATACTTCAGCCAGCACCTCAATGAGCAGCTGGACCCCAGGGCCAAGGTGCTTCAGGAGATCCGCCGCCTGTGTCCGGAAGGGATCAGGGAAGAAGAGGTCCGCAGCGTGCTGGGCCTGTTCCTGCTGGGTGAATCCACCTGGGAGCGACCTGTGGGGGATTTGAGCGGCGGGGAAAAGAACAGGCTCATGCTGGCCTCCCTCTTTCTGTCCCGGGCCAACTTCCTGATCCTGGACGAACCCACCAACCACCTCGACCTCGAGAGCAGGCAGGCCCTGTCCCTGGCCCTGCAGCAGTTCAGCGGGACCATCCTCATGGTGGCCCATGATCGAACGCTTCTGCAGGAGGTGGCCGAGGAAATCTGGGTCCTGGGCAGGAACGGCATGGAAGTCCAGAACGGTGGGTTCGAAGCCTATGCCCAGAGCCTCATGACCCCGGACAGGGCTGACGCCGGGCAGACACAGGACAGCGCCCCCAAGCGGGACATGGTCAAGGACCGCAAGCGCCGGGAGGCTGAACGCCGGAATCAGCTCTACAGGGAGCTCAAGCCGAAGAAAGAGCGCTATCACTCTCTGGAAAGCGAACTCGAGGCCCTCATGGCCAGACAGGAAGACCTGGAATTGCGGCTGGCCGACCCTTCGACCTACGAGGACAGTCAGAGGGTCGAGGACATGAACAGGGAATATGCCCGGATCGTGGCCAGGAATGAAGACATCCTGGCCGACTTGGAGCTGTTGGAGTCGGAGATCGCGGACCTTGATGCCAGAGGGGTTTCTGTCGACAATCTGAAGTGACCATCCTGCTCTGGAATCATCCTTGCATCTGCTCAGGAATCCTCGGATCCGGAGCAGGAAAAGGCACGGATCGATCTTGTGCGCCGGGGTCGCCTTTGGTAGTCAGGAAGGAGCCGCCTTTCGGCGGCATCCTGCAGCGGGGCCAGGCTGGCAAAGTCATAAGGAGGACAAGGAAATGGTCGAGGCCAAAGGACAGGGCAAGAGCCAGAAAAAGGACCCCTCATCCCAAAAGGGGGGTGGCGGCAAATCCGGCCGGGAGACCCAGAAGCTCCTGCTCAACAGCACGGATATCGTCAAGATGGGGGAGGACGCCGAACTCCTGGTCGGGGGCAAGAACTACAACACGGCCATCATCAATGAGATCGAAAACATTCGGGCTCCCCAGTTTCGTGCCGTGTCCTCCAAGGCCTTTCACAAGCTCCTGGACGAGACCCGGGTCAATGCGACCCTGATCAGGTCCGAGGTGGACGAGGCCTATGGGAGGGTCAACTGGAGCGGTGCAGAGGCCAACGCCGATCCGGACTTCCTGAAGACGTTTGTCCGCAGGACCGCGCTGAAGGTCAAGGAGCTGCAGTCCTCCGCAGAACAGGGACAGCTCATTCAGTTGCGCAAATTCATCAACAATGTGGTTGAAGGGTTTGCCGTGTCCCCTGAAGGCATCGATCAGCTTCGGAAACGCTCCGTCCTGGTCCAGGTGGCCATCCTCTCGGTCAGCATGCCGGCTGAGGTCGACGAGGCCGTTCGTCAGGGGTACCGCGGCATCTGCAAGGAAGCCGGCGTGGACAACCTGCCGGTGGCCGTGCGCTCTTCAGCTGCCGGGGAAGACAGCCGCAAGAAGGCCTTTGCCGGGCTCCAGGACACCTATCTGAACATCACCACTGAGGCCGACTGCGTCGAGGCCTACCAGTGGGACTGTGCCTCGGCCTACAACCTCAGATCCATGACCTACAGGCGGGAGGCCATTCTGGATGCTGTGGCCCAGGCCGAAAAGACGGGCGACGATGTCATCGCCGAGCAGGCCAAGAAGGAGTGGTCCATTGAGAACACCTCCCTCTCAGTGTGCATCATGCGGATGATCAAGCCCGTGATTTCGGGGACGGCCTTCAGTGCGGACACGGCCACAGGGTGCCGGGGTACGGACCGCAATGACCTCGTGTCCATCGATGCCAGCTACGGGCTCGGGGAGGCCGTGGTCTCCGGGATGGTCACCCCGGACAAGTTCTATGTCTATCAACGTGATGATGGCTCAGAAGTCGTCATCCGGCAGATGGGGCTCAAGGACAAAAAGATCGACTACAGCCAGGACAGCAGCGGCACCAGGGTCATGTCCGTGTCTGAAGAGGAGGTCACCCGGTGGGCCCTCTCCCTGGCCCAGGCCGAGGATGTGGCCAAGGGAGTCCGGGCCATCAGCAGGGCCTATGGCGGCATGATCATGGACACCGAGTTCTGCATCGACCGCTGGGACCGGCTGTGGTTTGTCCAGGCCAGGCCGGAGACGAGATGGAATGCCGAGTTTGAAAAGCACCCGCACACGATTTTCATGCGCCGCCAGGAGGTCGACCCCCAGGCCCTGGCCAGGGCCGATGTGGTCCTGACTGGCAACGGGGCGTCCAGAGGAGCCGGCCGGGGCAAGGTTCGTTTCCTGCGCTCCGCTCTGGAGCTGAACAAGATCAACAAGGGCGATATCCTGGCCGCCGAACGGACCGATCCGGACATGGTCCCGGGGATGCGCATCGCTTCGGCAGTCCTGGCCAGCGCCGGCGGGGACACGAGCCATGCCGCCATCACGTCCCGGGAGCTGGGCATCCCCTCGGTCATCGGGATCAACAGGGTGGAGATCCTTCGGGCCCTGGACGGGCAGGACATCACGGTGGACGGGTCCAGGGGGCAGGTCTACAGGGGGCTTCAGCCGCTGATCGAGGTCGGCGGGGAGGTCGACGTCTCCGGGCTGCCCAAGACACAGACCAAGGTCGGGCTGATTCTGGCAGACGTGGGCCAGGCCCTGTTCCTGTCCAGACTCCGGGAGTCGTCCGACTTTGAGGTCGGCCTCCTGCGGGCCGAGTTCATGCTCGGCAACATCGGGGTTCACCCTCTGGCCCTGGATGCATTTGACCGGGGCACGCTGCAGCAGAAGGTCGAGGACAAGGTTCGGGATCTCGAGGACCGGCTGACCAAGATCATCAGGGACCAGCTCGATTTCGGCATCCTGACCTTCGACCTCAACCTCCGGAAGTACGTCGGCATTGTCAGCGGCCTGGGCGAGGACATCGAGCGGCTGAGCGAACAGGTCTCCGCCCGGGGGACCGAAGAGGTCCTGGCCCAGCAGCGACGCATCCGAGAGCTGGACTACAGGCTGGACGACCTCCTGGAAAAAGCCACCCAGAGGCTGGACATCCTCAAGACGTCGACGAACATCCGGGAGCATATCAGCCAGATCATGGGCTATGCCGACGAACTGGCCCAGTTGAGCGACAAAGATCCTGAAGACAAGCAGCGGCGGGCGGAAATCGAAGAGCAGATCTCCCGACAGGTCAGCCGGATTCAGGATGACCCCGAGGTCAACCAGGTCCTGGAACGAATCCGCAAGCTGCGTCGGGATGTGGCCCAGAAGGTTGGCCTGGCCCAGGCCATGGCTGACGTGGCCGAGCTGCCGGAGAAAATCCGGTCCATCATCCGGTCCAAGGGCTATCGAACCGGTAAGGAACTCTACGTCCAGACCCTGTCCCAGGGGCTGGCCCTGTTCGCCATGGCGTTTTACGGCCGGGAGATCGTCTACCGGACCACGGATTACAAGAGCAACGAATACCGGAATCTGGTGGGCGGGGTGCTCTATGAGACCCATGAGGACAACCCCATGCTCGGCTACCGCGGGGTGTCGAGGAATCTCCATGACTGGGAGATCGAGGCCTTCAAGCTGGCCAGGGGCGCTTTCGGGGGTCAGAACCTGCACATCATGCTTCCCTTTGTGCGGACCCTGGAAGAGGCCAGGAGCATGAAACGGTACATGGCCCAGGTCCACAATCTGCGCTCCGGGGAGGACGGGCTGAAGGTCATCCAGATGTCCGAGATACCGAGCAATGCGGTCCTGGCCAAGGAGTTCATCCAGGAGTTCGACGGGTTTTCCATCGGCTCCAATGACATGACCCAGCTCGTGCTCGGGACTGACCGGGACAATGCCCGGTTGAGCGCCATCTATGACGAGGAGGACCCGGCCGTGGTCTGGGCCATCCTGGCCACGATCTTCACGGGCCAGAAATACGGCAAAAAAGTGGGGTTCTGCGGACAGGGTGTCTCCAACAGCACCATCATTCGCGGTCTGGTGTGCATTGCGGGCATTGTCTCCGCCTCGGTGGTGGCTGACACCTATGCCCAGACCAAACAGGACATCAGCGAGCTGGAGAATGAGACCATTCAGGTGCGGGAGCTCGGAGAATGGCTGAAGAAGCAGCACTTCTCCAGACTGGTGTCCATGCTGGAAAAAGAGCGTTACGGACACATCATCAAACACAACAACTCAGCTGAAGAGCTCCTGGACTGGTATGAAGGAGAACTGGGACGACTCCATGAACAGGTTCAGAACAATCTTGGGACGCCCAAGGAGGACTTTTACCGTCAGGAGCTGGAATCTTTCCGCAACAGGTTGCATAAACCGGTCATTTATGCCAATTGGGACTGGAACAGAACAGTGGAGGACGCACTGCATCAGGCAGGTTTTGAGACTTTTGAAGAACAGGAACAGGCTCTGGAACAACAGCGTCAGAAAAAGTGGTGAACAGGGATGAAACGTCAAATGTTGCAAGGAGAAGAATGATGCCCAGGCTCATGGTGCTCGGGGTTGGCGATATCTTGAAGTGCGATAGAGGTCTTGGCATCTACGCAGTCCGGGACTTGTACCGGGAAGGTTGGTCTAATCAGGTTGACTTTGTTGACGAGAGCCAGATCAATGGGTCTCTTTCCCTCCGAGGTTACGACTCTCTGCTCGTTTTGGGCGGCTTTGAGATAGGCCGGGCTCCAGGAACCATGTTCAGGTTCACCCTGGAGGATCTGCTTGGACAAAAGGAACTCTTCTGCTCGATCTGTTTCTGGGAGGCCTTGACCCTGGCAGAGTTGAGCGGCCAGGACATCGAGGTGGCCCTGCTGGGGGTGGTTCCGGAGCAGACAGGCTGGGACCTGAGCCTGTCCTCGTCGGTGAACGACGTCTATCCAGACTTTCTGCACTCTGTCCGCTGCGAAATGGAGGCCCTGCTCAAGGGGATGGACAGGGCTGTGACCAGGTACGACCACTGAGTCTGATGTGGGAAGCAAGGTGGGGGTTGATCTCAGGGTACGCCGGACCTCCATGGTCCAGGAACAGCTCGTGGCCAGGGGCATCACAGATCCTGCGGTGCTCAGGGCCATGGGAGAGGTCAAGCGGCACGAGTTCGTGGACGAGGCCCTGCAGTCTCAGGCCTATGGGGACAACGCCCTGCCCATCGGGCACGGGCAGACCATATCCCAGCCTTACAGCGTGGCCCGAATGACCTCCGCCCTGCAGGTCCAGCCCGGAATGCGCGTCCTGGAGATCGGGACCGGTTCGGGATACCAGGCTGCTGTGCTGGCCCACATCGGTGTTGAGGTCTTCACCGTGGAGCGGATCAAGCCGCTCTACCTCTCTGCCGTCAAACGCTTGACCGACCTGCGCTACTTCCAGGTCAAGGTCAGGTTGACTGACGGAACCCTGGGATGGAAGGACGAAGCCCCCTTTGACCGTGTAGTGGTCACGGCCGGGGGACCGGAGGTGCCCCGACCCCTGCTGGCCCAGCTTGGAGCAAACGGAATGCTCGTCATGCCCCTTGGGTCCCGGAAGCGGGCTCAAAGGCTGATCAGGATCCGCAAGGACAAAGGCAAATGGTACAAGCAGGATCTTGGGCCGGCTCAATTCGTTGATCTCGTGGGGACCCACGGCTGGGAGGACGCTCCAGCCTGAAGCGATGCTCTCTCCTGCTTAGCCCCGACATGGTGCACATGAACGTATTCTCCTCCCTGATCTGGACAGCTCTGGTGGCTGGTCTTGTCGCTGCGGCCGGGACATCGTCGCTCGCCGGAGAGATCTACTATTACCAGGATGCCCGGGGCGTCCTTCACTTCACAGATATTCCTGACTCACCGGAGTACCGGCCCTACTTCTGCTTCAACAGCGGTCCGGAGGTCGACCGGGGGGAAATCCTCGGTCTGATCAGGAGGTACTGCAGCCATTACAAAGTCGACGCAGACCTGGTTCAGGCCGTGATGGAGGTGGAATCCGACTTCGAACCCCGGGCCGTGTCCTCCAAAGGGGCCCAGGGGCTGATGCAGATCATGCCGGAGACCCAGAACGATCTCGGCCTCAGGGATCCCTTTGACCCCGAGGCCAACATCGAGGCTGGAGTTCGGTATCTGAAGAAGATGATGGACACCTTCACCAGTGTGGAGACGGCTCTGGCCGCCTACAACGCCGGACCGGGCAATGTGAGGCGCTACCAGGGGCTGCCGCCGTTCCCTGAAACACAACAGTATGTCCAGCGGGTGCTTTCGATTTATCAAGGCCTGAAGCGGAACTGACTGCGTGTGCCCTTTCTTGTTCCGCCTTCACTGAGTTGGAGTCACAGGGTTCGACATCCCTTGTTGAGGAGACCAGCATGTTCAATGTGGCCAACAACCTGACCCTTTTGCGCATCCTCACGGTCCCGGTGATCGTGGTGCTCATGTACTTTCCCAACAGGGGAACCTGTCTGCTGGCCATGCTCGTCTTCATCCTGTCCTCCCTGACAGATCTCTTTGACGGACTTCTGGCCAGGCGTTACGGCCTGGTGACCAATATCGGGAAATTCCTGGACCCTCTGGCCGACAAGCTGCTGGTCATCTCGGTCCTGATCATGCTCGTGCATCTGGGGTGGCTTCAGGCCTGGATCATCATCCTGATCATCGGCCGGGAAATGACCGTGACCGGCCTCAGGGCCGTGGCCGCCGATCAGGGCCATGTCATTGCCGCCGACAGGTATGGCAAGTTGAAGACCATCGTCCAGGTGGTGGCCCTGTGTCCCCTGATCCTCCACTATTCCTGGTGGGGATTTGACCCCAACCCCCTGGGGATGGTCCTGATTTGGATCGCCCTCATCCTGACCATTTTTTCCGGGGGCAACTATCTGTACCGCTTCTTCGCTCAGGTCCGATCCTGACAGGTCTCGAACGTGAGGAAAGGATCCGTCCCGGCCCTGCTGCCTCGAGAGGTGGGCACTGGAGTGATGTCCAGGTCACCTGATCCAATCAGTGCAGAGGCCTGTCGTCCCGGGTGTGTCCTCGCGCACCAGCTGCCTGAGCAACCATGCCAACGGAGGTCCTATGGCCCAGATTGACGCCTTTTTTAAAATGATGAACGAGCTGGGAGCCTCAGACCTGCACCTGACATCTGGGTCCCAGCCCCTGATCAGGCTGCACGGGGACATGCAGCGGGTCAAGTTCAAGCTCCTGGAGCATGAGGCCCTCAAGACCATGCTCTACGAGATCACCCCGGAACAGAAGATCAAGGAATTCGAAGAGAGCGGGGACGTTGATTTTTCCTACGAAGTCCCGAACATGGCCAGGTACAGGGTCAATTTCTTCATGCAGCGCCGGGGCGTGGCTGCCGTCTTTCGAGAAATCCCCCAGGAAATCCTGACCATCGAAGATCTGGGCCTGCCCTCCATCCTCAAGAACCTGGCGACCCTGCCCAAGGGACTGGTCGTGGTCACCGGCCCCACAGGCAGCGGCAAATCCACATCGCTGGCGGCCATCATCCATTACGCCAACCAGATCCGCAAAGACCACATCCTGACCATTGAAGATCCCATCGAGTTTGTCCACGAACCCATCAACTGCTTGATCAACCAGCGGGAAGTCGGCCGGGACACCCAGAGCTTCAAGGCCGCCCTGCGCGGCGCCCTGCGTGAGGATCCGGACATCATCCTGGTGGGTGAAATGCGAGACCTGGAAACCATCCAGCTGGCCCTCGAGGCAGCCGAGACCGGGCATCTCGTCTTCGGGACCCTGCACACGATTTCGGCCTCCAAGACCATCGACCGGATCATTGACGTCTTTCCAGCCGATCAGCAGGGTCAGATCCGTTCCGGGCTGTCAGAATCTCTGCGGGCCGTGGTGGCGCAGAACCTGTTCAAACGTTCGGACGTCAAAGGCCGTGTGGCTGCCCTGGAAATCCTCATTGCCACCCCTGCGGTCCGGAACCTGATCCGGGAGAACAAGATCTTTCAAATCAATTCAGTCATCGAAACCGGCCGTAAATACGGCATGCAGGCCCTGGACGATGCGATCATCCGCCTTCTGGAGAAGAACATGATCGATCCGGATCAGGCTTACAACAAGGCGGTCAACAAATCCAAATTCAGGGAGTTTCTGACCGAGCCTCCCCAGGACTTTACCGAGGTCTGAGTATGCTGCGCGCCCAATTCGACCATGTGCTCAAGCAGACCATGTCCCAGGCCCCGAGCCTCTCGGACATCATCCTCACTGTGGGCAAGCCGGTCCAGGCAGAAGAACACGGGGAGCTGAAGACCGTTCGCCTCAACCCCGACATCGGGCCGCTCATTCCCTGGCAGGTGGAGTCCATGGCTCAATGCCTGCTCGGACGGAACATGCGTCTCTACCATGACCTGGAGCACACCGGTTCCTGCGACCTGTCCTATCAGGTTCAGGGCTTCGCCAGGTTCAGGGTCAATGTCTTCAGCCAGAAAGGTTCCCTGGCCGTGGTCATGCGCCGCCTTCCCACCGCCATCCCATCGGTGGACGAGCTCAAGCTGCCCAGGATCTTTCACAAAATGGCCAGGGAGCAGTATGGGCTCATCCTGGTCACCGGAGCTACAGGAAGCGGCAAGTCGACATCCCTGGCGGCCCTGGTGGACGCCGTCAACAATCTCAATCCCTACCACATCGTGACCCTGGAGGACCCGATCGAATTCGTGCATGAGCACAAGCAGGCCACTGTGAATCAGCGTGAGCTGGGCCATGATTTTGACCATTTTTCCTCGGGCTTGAGAGCGGCCCTGCGCCAGGCCCCGAAAGTCATCCTGGTGGGGGAGATCAGGGACCGCGAGACCATGACCATTGCCCTGGAAGCTGCCGAGACCGGCCATCTGGTTCTGGGAACCCTGCACACCTCTGACGCTGCCCAGACCATCAACAGGATCATCGGCATGTTTGAGCTCAGCGAGGAGCAGCTCATCAGGGGCAGGCTGGCTGAAAGCCTGAAATATGTCGTGTCGCAGCGGCTGATGCCCAAAATGAATGGAGGGCGGGTGGCCGCTTTTGAAATCCTGACCAACAACATCAGGATTCGCGAACTGATCCTTGACGGCGAGGAGGGGGACAAGACCTTTTACAACGTTCTGGCCACCAGCTCCACCTACGGCATGATGACGTTCGACACCTGCATCGCCGACCTGTTCGCCACCCGGGTGGTCTCTGAAGACATCGCCATGCTCAACGGGTCAGACAAGTCCAGGCTGGGCCAGATGATCGACAAGATCAAAGCCGAACGGGGCGAGAAGGTGACCGATATCGAACATCTCGAGCTCGATCTCGACTATGGCAGCGAAGACTGGTGACCACAGGCCCGCTTAATACCAACTACGGAGCTGATGAGGATGAGCGTGCAGCGACTGACCTGTGAACAGTGCGGAAAGCATTTTGATGTCCCTGAGGACAAGCTCCCTGGCCAGGGCAGATTTCGCTTTACCTGTCCAGGTTGCGGGGGCAAGAATGTTGTCCAGTTCCCCAAGCAGGGCAGGGCAACCGATGCCGGGCCGGGGACTGAAGCTGATCCCCTGGTCGAAGAACTGAACTCCGGCCCGGAGCCGGAGATGTTTCCCCCTGGTTCGGAGGTGGCTTTTGTCTTTGTTCAGGATCAGTCATGGTGGGAAAGGATCGAAAGCTATCTTCTGAACACCGGCTTTCATGTCAGCAGCGCGGAGAGCCAGAGCGAGGCGGTGCAGAAGCTCAGGCTGAACAGCTATCAGTGGGTGATCCTCCAGGAGGGGCCCGGCCAGAAGGCCTTGCTGGAGGAGATGGCCCGCTGGCCCGGTCAGCAGAGACGGGAGGTCAATGTTGTCCTCCTGGGAAGCGAGGCCCCCAGCTTTGACCCCAGGCAGGCCTTTCTCCTGGGGGTGAACGCCTACATTGCCCTGTCTGATGAGGACAGTGCAGAACAGGTCCTGGATCAGGCCAAAGGCGAATTCGAGCAGGTCCTGGAGCCCTGGAAAGCGGTCAGGGAAGGGGGGGGCAGGGCATGAACCCTGGTCCGGAATGGCTCGCGGAATGCTTTTGCTGAGTCGGTGCCTGGATGACAGGCCGAAGGTCGAGGCAGGAAAAGAATGTCGATAACTCAGCCAGTGTGATCAAGGAAGAAACGTGACCCCGACATCGAGCTTCATCCGGGCCAGGCAGGGGAGCCCCGGTCACAGAGCGGGGCAGACGGCGACGATCCAGCAGCAGCGTGGATCCGGGCGCTGAAGAGACATGTTTTGGAAAATCGTGCTCATCGTCCTCCTGATCCTGAATGGACTGCTGGTCTTCCATTTCATCTGGGGGGAAAACGGCCTGCTGGCCACCATGGAACTGAAGAAGACCAAACAGTCCATGGAGGAGCAGCTCAAAGAGGTCAGGGAAGCCAATCTTGATTTGAGCCGAAAGATACGCCTGCTGAAGCGGGACCCGGAGTACATGGAGAAGGTCATCAGGAGCGAGATGCATTTTGTCCAGCCCGGGGAGACCCTCTACCTCTTTCCAGACCAGAGGGAAGGGAATCGTCCAGCCCAGGACGGGCAGTGAACAGACAAGAATCGTCAGCTGTCAGCGCAGCCCCGGGCTGCGCTGAAAAGGGAGAGGCTGCTATGGAAGAAAAGATCAAATGGTATGAAGAGATTCTGCATCTGGATCCGGCCAGACTGTTTTTCCCCCTGGCTCGACTCTATGCCCAGAACAACGATCCGGAAAAAGCCATCCAGACCCTGCGTTCAGGACTGGAGAAGGACCCCCGGCATTTTGAAGCCAAGATGTTCCTGCTCTCCCTCCTCATCAAGCAGGATCGGGACATTGATCAGGAGGAAGGCCTTCTGGAAGGCCTGACAGCCGTTCTGGAGCAGTACCCCGAGGTCTGGACCGCCTGGGCCAGAGAGCGTGAGAAAGCCGGGCTCGGGGACCTGGGCGTGGCCCTGAGGTTTGTCGGGGCCCACCTGAAGGGCACTGACCTGTCATGGTCCGCGATCGTGCAGAGAGGCTTCCAGGCCCTTTCCGGCCAGGCTGAAACCCCACAGTCCAGCGGTGGCGGAGGTTCCTCGTCAGGCTCCCACTGGAGCGGCCTCGATTTCGTGACTCCGGACATGTCCTCTGAATCCGGTCCCGGCACCATGCTCATGGATGAGTCAGAGGCCGGCGAAGCCGTCGAGGCTGATCTGATTCACCCTGATGCTGGTTCTGTGACAGACCGGGACGCCCTGGAAGCCGCAGACGCAGAGGGTGCGCCCTCGCCGGAGGACGCGTCTGAAGGGACTGATGAGTCCGGGGCAGATGACTCGCTGGCCTCCTATCGGACCAGAACCATGGCCGATATTCTGGCAGAGCAGGGTGATTTTTCCCAGGCTTTGGACATCTATGTTGAGCTGCAGCAGAGGGCGCAGTCCCAGGACGAGATCGATGACCTGCAGGCAGCGATCTCGTCCATGCAGGAGAAGATCGAGGATTCGGCCGGTCCGCCCGAAACGCCAGGGGGCGAAGACGAGCCCTCAAAGCATGGGCACAAGGCGGCTTTGGTTTCGCGCCTGGAAAGGCTGGCTCAGAGGCTGGAATCCAGGAGCGGGCGGGCCTGATTCTGTGCTGTCCTGGGCCTGATGCCAGGGTTGAGGGTCATTGTCTGCCCTGGACGAGAGGGGCACTGAATAAGGGCGGTGTTCAGCTCGCATGGGCTGCTGCGGGAAGCGTTCTGTCTGCTGGTCGCGACAGGGGTGGTTGATCAGTGGACGTCGTCTGTCCGCAGAGATCGAATCGTCTCCTCAAGAGCTGCGATGCTCTCTTCGCAGGCCTTTTTTTCCCTGGACAGGGCCTCGATTTTCTGCTTGAGCGTCATTTGTTCCGACCTGAACCGCCTGGATTCGAGGCGGACCTGATTCTGGAAGCGCATGTGGGAGTAGCCGAGGACCCAGAACGAGATCAGGGCCAAGAGGAAAAGGGTCACGATCACAAAGGTCATGCCGGGCTCTCCCTGTGATGCTGGAGGCGCGTTCTGACAGACGAGGCCGTGTCCGCGTCGATGATGTTCAGCAGGAGCAAGGCCTCCAGGATGGACAGTCTGGAGGCGTTTTCCTGGATGTACTTTTTGGCCCTGGACAGCTGTCTCGGAGTGATGGTCTTGTCGAAGAGGAGGAGCTCTTCCGGCTTGTGGGCCATGTCCAGGCTTCGTCCTTCCGGACTCTCCTGTTCCTTCTCCAGGTCGAGCTGTTCCTGCTTGAGCCCCGCCTCTGTCTTCTTCAGTTCCTGAATCTCTTCCTGGAGCCCGGCAAGCTGAGCCTGCAGGGCTTTCCGATCACTGTCCATGCGGTCAATGGCCGTTTCGGCTCTTGATTTGAGATGGGAATGGATGAAGGCGTCAAGGACAGCGAAGATCAGGATGAAGGTGATGATCAGGAGAAGCTGCATGGTGTTTCCTCAAGGGTTCGAGAGGCTCTCTCGTAGAGTCAGGGCTGAAAATCAATGCTCAGGCGGGCACTGCCCGGTGCTGGGTCCCTTGCAAATTTTGAACCATTTCTACTTTGCATCGTGAAGGCTGGAGCGGCTGTGCATGCCGCCAGAGGCGGCGGGGCACCGTTTGACTTGCCAGGGTGCAGGAGTTAGAACCTCCCTTGAACACGACGTGTCAAGAACTATGGATCACGACAGGAGCTGAGGTCAACAATGAAGCTCAATCTGCTCACCAGGGGGGCGCTTGTCGCTCTCTGCCTTTCCCTGCTGGTCGGAGCTGCCGGATGCGGCCTGTGGGAATCGACAAAAAAAATTTACAAGGGGGCCATCCTGCCGGCTGAGGTCGATCTGGACCAGGAGTCGGGGCTCAGTGAAACCGAACAGCTCATGGCCCGTCTCTTCAAGGAGATCGATCAGCACATTGAAGATCTCTCCAGAGAGCTTCTGGTCCAGGAGGGCTTGCCGGATCAGGAGTGGATGCAGTCCCAGACCTCGCAGTTCCCCTGGCTGAACGGGATCATGGCCTGGCACAGGGATGGCCGTCTGGTGGCCAAATTCCCTGAGCACTCCATCAAACAGCCCGACCTGCAGGGGCTGCAGACCACCAACTCAACCTCGATTCAGAACCTGAGATCGCTGACCTTCCAGGTCCAGTCCAGTGATCTCGGCCCGGAGCTCTTCATCATCCGGCCCCTGTATCAGGCTGCGGCCCCGAACGGAAGCATCGCTGCCCATTTTGACCCCAGATCTCTGGCTTCCCTGAGCGATGAGCCCGGCAGGTTGCTTCTGTTCACCCCTGAGCATATGCTCTGGGATGGTCACCATGAAACGATGTCCGAAAAACTGGCCGGCATCGACTGGAACCAGGAGCTCGAGAACAGGGCGGCAGGACGAGTTGAGATTGAGGACAGGGCCGTTTACTGGATGGCCCGCTACATTGGCGACAAGCCTCTTTTTTATGCGGTTGAAGCCAGGCCATGAAAGCGGGCAGCCCCTGCATCGGGCCAGGGACGCATGACGAAGTGCTCAATCATGGAAAGACACAACGGGGGTGAGTCATGACAGGAACAAAGGAGGTTGGCATGCGGCAGATCACGGTGACCGAACATTTGCTGTTGCATCAAAAGCAGGCCCCCCTGGCAACGGGACAGCTGACCAGGCTGTTGAATGAGATCATCTTTGCAGCCAAGATCGTGTCCCGTGAAGTGAAGAAGGCCGGTCTTGTCGATGTCCTCGGATACACGGGAAAAGTCAATGTGCAGGGCGAGGAGGTCCAGCGGCTGGATGATTACGCCCACCGCATCCTGGTCCACAGGATGGAGCGGGCTGGAGTGCTCTGCGCCATGGCCTCAGAGGAGCACGCTGACCTGATCCAGGTTCCGGACCGGTTCCCCAAAGGGGAGTACTTCCTGGTCTTCGATCCCCTGGACGGGTCATCCAACATCGATGCCAATGTCAGCATCGGAACCATCTTCTCCATTTACCGCAGCAAAGACAGCAAGCACTCTCAGGTTGAACTGAACGACGTCCTGCAGAAGGGCAGCGAACAGGTCGCGGCCGGGTACATCATCTACGGCTCGTCCACGGTCATGATCTACACCACCGGCAAGGGTGTTCACGGATTCACCCTGGATCCAAGTGTGGGCGAGTTTCTCCTGTCCCATCCTGACATCACCACCCCGGAACAGGGACGACTCTACTCCGTGAACGAGGCCTACTGGAACTACTGGGACCGGCGGACGCAGAAGGTGGTTTCCGAGTTCAAGGACCCCAACAGCGACCTGGGCCGGTTGTACAGCCTGCGCTATATCGGCTCTCTCGTGGCCGACTTCCATCGCAACCTGCTCTATGGAGGGGTCTTCATGTATCCCATCGACTACAGGGATCCGAAGAAGCCCCGGGGCAAACTCCGTCTGCTCTGCGAAGCGGCCCCTCTGGCCATGATTGTCGAACAGGCCGGGGGTATGGCCACCGATGGGATGCGTTCCATCCTGGACATCGAACCGGAAGAACTGCACCAGCGAACTCCGCTCTTCATCGGGTCCAAACGGGATGTGCTCAAGGTCAAGGAAATTTACGAGCAGGAGAGCTGAGGGCCAGCCACCATCCGGGCAAGGCGGCCTGAGCTTCGGTCTGGGAAAGGCTCGGGTCTGCTGAGATGCTCTGTCTGGGGATTGAGACCTCCTGCGACGAGACCGGGCTCGCACTGGTCCGTGACGGGCAGGTGATAGCCGAGCAGCTGACCAGCCAGGTCAGGAAACACGCCGTCTTTGGCGGGGTGGTTCCTGAACTGGCCTCCAGGGAGCACATCAGGGCCCTGTGGTCCCTGATGTCATCTCTGCTCGCCGAGGGCGGGTCCAGGCTGGAGCAGATCGATGGCATCGCTGTAGCCCGGGGGCCGGGCCTGCTCGGGAGTCTCCTCGTCGGACTGGGTATGGCCAAGGGGCTGGCCATGGGCCTGGGAGTCCGGCTCGTGGGCGTCGATCATCTGAGGGCCCATCTTCTCGGTCCCGGCCTGGAACGAGCTTTGACCTTTCCAGCCCTGGGGCTGCTCATTTCAGGGGGCCACACGCAGCTCTACCGGATCGAATCAGAGCTCGACTTCGAGCTGCTGGGGCGAACCCTGGACGATGCCGTTGGAGAGGCTTTTGACAAGTCGGCCAAGCTGCTGAACCTGCCCTATCCTGGCGGTCATCACCTCGATCAGCTGGCGCAACTGGCGGAGCCCGACCCATCGCTCTTCTCGTGTCCCTATTGCGAGAACACGAATTGCGACTTCAGCTTCAGCGGCCTGAAGACCGCCGTGGCCAACCACATCGCCCAGCGGCCCCATCTCGTGCAGCCAAAGATGGCCCGGGACCTGGACGCCCGCGCCCTGGCAGCAGCCAACCCGGAGCTTCCCAGGTTTTGCGCTTCATTGAACTGGACCCTGGCCAGGACCCTGGCCATCAAGGTTCAACGGGCCGCTCAGGCTTGCGACCGGGTCAGTTCTCTCATCGTGGCCGGAGGCGTGGCCGCCAATGCCATGATCAGGCAGAGCCTGGCAGATGTGGCCCGGGAGCTGGGCCTTGACCTGGTCATCCCGAGTCCCGGCCTGTGCACCGACAATGGGGCTATGATCGCCTACTGCGGCTCCCTCCTGCTCCAGAAGGGCTATCATCACCCCCTGTCACTGGACGCCGTCCCCCGCGGAAAGCCGATTCCCTGGGACTATGAGCGAGACGTTTCTTGACACCCTCTACCATGCTTCTTATGATCATCATTTGCTTTTCCAGATGACCGGAAATCTGTCGTGGCCCCTGCCCCAGGGTGCCCCCGCAATCCAAATCAAGGAGAAAAAGTATGCCTCATCCTGTTACAGACAGCAGCTTTGAAGCCGATGTCCTCAAAAACGAACAGCCTGTTCTGGTCGACTTCTGGGCTCCGTGGTGCGGTCCCTGCCGGGCTATCGCCCCTGTGCTGGAAGAGCTGGCCAAGGAGTATGACGGCCAGATCACGGTGGTCAAGATGAACGTGGACGAAAACCCGAGCACGCCGAGCAAGTATGGCATCAGAGCCATTCCGACCCTGATCCTCTTCAAGAATGGGGACGTGGCCGGCCAGGTCACAGGTGCGGTGTCCAAGAGCAATTTGAAGGACATGATCAACGACAAGGCTTTGTAGATGAAAGAGTACGACAGCATTGTCATTGGCGGCGGGCCGGCTGGAATCACGGCGGCCCTGTACCTTCTCAGGTCAGGGGCATCCATCGCCTGGGTGGAGAAGATGGCCCCCGGCGGTCAGGTTCTGCTCACGGACAGGGTCGACAATTATCCCGGGTTCCCCGAAGGTGTCAAAGGCTACGAGCTCGTTGACCTCATGGCCAGGCATCTCGAGGGCTTCAGCTATGACAAGATCATGGACGAAGTCCAGGCCATCGAGCCGGCCTATGGACGCAACCGGGTCCAGGTGGGCGGCGATTGGATCGTCGGCAAGACCCTGGTCATCTGTTCCGGGGCAGAGCATCGCAAGCTGGGCCTGCCCGGGGAGATCGAATATGCCGGTCGGGGGGTCTCGTACTGCGGGGTCTGCGATGGCCAGTTTTTCCGTAATCAGGATGTGGCCTGCATCGGCGGAGGCGACACGGCCCTTGAGGACTCCCTGTATCTCTCCGGAGTGGTCAAGAAGGTCTACCTCGTCCACAGGCGGGATGCCTTCAGGGGCAGCAAGGTCTATCAGGACAAGGTCATGGCCCAGCCCAACATCGAAGTCCTCTTTGATACCGTACCCAGGGAGATCCTCGGGGATCAGCAGGTTCACGGACTGCAGGTCGAGAATGTGCAGACCGGGGAGCCACAAACCCTGGATGTTCAAGGGGTTTTTGTGTTTGTGGGCATCACCCCCCAGGTGTCCTTTCTGCCGGAGAGCATTGAGCAGGATCAGGCGGGGTTCGTGATCACGGACACTGAAATGCGGACTAACCTGGAAGGTGTTTTCGCAGCCGGGGACATTCGCTCCAAGCGCTGCTGGCAGATCAGCACCGCTGTGGGTGATGGGGCTGCAGCAGGACATTCAGCTCACCTCTTCCTGAACGAGATGCCCGATGACTGATTTCAGGTCAGCCTGTGCAAGCCGATCCCTGCCGGGGCTGGGTCAGGGGGACAGGATCCCGTGGCCGGGCGAATCAGGTCGATGTGCTGTCGGCTCCGGCCTCAACAAGAAGCCGACGCCGCTGCTGAAGAGGTGCGGCCTCAGGGCAGGCTGTCTCCTGCTGGGGGTGACCCTGATGCTTGGCCTCCCGGGGTGCGGAGTGGTGGACATGGTCTTTCTGAAGCCACCCCAGGATACGGCTCAGGAGCTCATGGAGGCCGGCAACCTGGCCATGGAAGAAAAGGACTACGACGACGCGGCCGACTATTACACCAAGCTCAAGGAACGGTACCCTTTCAGCCCTTACACCCCCCAGGCCGAGCTGCGGCTGGCCGACGCCTATTACCTGGACGGGCGGTTCCTGGCTGCTGAGGATGCCTACAAGGAGTTCGAGGCCCTGCACCCGGGACATCCGGACATTGCCTATGTCCTGTTTCAGATCGGGCTCAGCAACTTCAAGCAGTTCAAATCCATAGATCTTCCCCAGGACAACATCACTGAGGCCCTGCAGTACTTCCAGCGGGTCAGCGAAAATTTCCCTGATACGGCATCGGGTGCTGAGGCGTCGAACTATGTCTTGGAGTGCAAGCAGTTCCAGGCTGAACATGAAATCTTTGTGGCCGATTTCTACTGGAGGACCCAAGACTATCTTTCAGCCTGGAAGCGATACCAGTTCGTGGTCCAGAACTTCAAGGAGCTCGAACGGGTCCACGACTACGCCTCCAGGCGGAGTCGGCTGGCCTACTTCAAGTATCAGCAGCACCGTTCCGAGGCTGAACGGGCATCACAGCGGGGAAGCTGGAAGCAATGGTTTGACTGGCTCTGACCTGGGTCAGTGACGTTTCTCACCCCTCTCTGTCCCTGCCGGGACCTGATTATCCAGGAAACGCCCCCAGAAATGGGGGCTTCTCATACCAGGGCGCGGCTGCAACCCCTTGTCAGCTCAGATGACCCTGTGGAGGCGTGGACACGATGTCTGTTCTCCAGGCCATTGCCGATTCCAGATTTGCCGACGCTTACGATTCTGTGCCCGGCTGGGCCAGAGCCAGGCTGAAGAAGGCGGTCGCCGACGTCTGGTCCTGGTCCGGGTCGGTCGCCTGGAATCAGGACTGCAGACAGACTGGCTTTCCTTCCGGGACACAGGTCCTGCACCTGCGCCAGCCAAGGGACTGGTGCCTCGTGGCGGCCGGAGCCGAGGTCGGGCCCGGGGCGATCCTGGGGGCGGTGCTGCCACCTGTGCTGTCCGGGGTTCGCGAGGTGGCCGTCCTGTGGCTGGGCGGAGCAGGCCGGCTCCTGGACTCATCGCTTTTGGCCCTGGAGCTGTCCGGCATTGAGCGGGTCTACAGCTGTCGGCCGGAGCAGATGGAAGCGGGAATCGAGGAGCTGAGCCGACTCTTTGAGGGACCACGGGGATGGGTGCTCCGGCTTGGCCAGTCCCAGGGGGAACGTTTTTCTGGGGGACCCGGGAAGAGGCGTGTGGAGTCTGAACTGACGGTTCCCCAAACGGCCGGCATTTTTGTCGATGAACAGGATCTTTGTGATTTCGATGCCCTGCAGCTGGCCCATCCCGGGCTCGCCGTTCAGGTCTGGAACGCTGTGGATGAGCGTTTGCCATCTCAATGGTCAGTGATCCAGGGAAGCTGGGGAGAGTTCCTGAACTCGGATTTCGATCTGGCCCTTGTTGGCAAGGGCAGGGCAGAGGAGGCCCTGCGTCGATTCCCTGTGGTCCTCAGTCCGGGGCACGAGGTGACCTGGATCTGGCCCGATTACCCCTGGCAGATGTGCTTCGTCGATCGCCTGGGGTGGATCCAGGAGGGCTGATCCGGCCGTCCTGGGAGGTTTCGGGTGTCAGCCCGGACTTTGGCCGGGCTGACAGGTCGATGGTTGAGGGTTGAGGGAAGAAAAGATGCCCGAGGTGTCGGGAAGGGCTTCGACTCGGCCAGTCTGATCAGGGATGAAACCGGCTGCAACACCATGGCCTGTTCTGCTTTAAAGTACGGCTCTTTCTTCAGTTCAAGCCCACATATTCAGCGCAGCCAGAGGCTGCGCTGACCCGGAAACGTGTATGCAGGAGCTCCTATGTCCAGCAGCGCCCAAAGCGACAAGTACCTGAACCACATCAGGAACATTGGGATCATCGCTCACATCGACGCCGGCAAGACCACCCTGACAGAACGGATTCTCTACTACACCAAGAAAATCCATCGCATCGGCGAGGTCCACGAGGGCACAGCCACGATGGATTACATGCCTGAAGAGCAGGAACGGGGGATCACCATCACCTCGGCCTGCACCACCTGTCACTGGAAGGACAAGCAGGTCAACATCATCGACACGCCGGGCCATGTTGACTTCACGATTGAAGTGGAGCGGTCCCTGAGGGTGCTTGACGGAGCTGTGGGCGTCTTTTGCGCTGTGGGCGGGGTCGAGCCCCAGAGCGAGACCGTGTGGCGACAGTCTGAACACTACAAGGTCCCCAAGCTGGCCTTCGTGAACAAGCTGGACCGCCTCGGGGCCGATTTTGAAGCCGTGGTCCAGGACCTGAAGGACAAGCTCAATGTCCATCCCCTGGTCCTGCAGCTCCCGGATGGTCAGGGGAGCGAGTTTTCCGGGATCATTGATCTGCTGAACATGGAGTACCTCAGTTTCGACCCCGAGTCCCTGGGGGCCAACATGGAACGCTCTGAGCTCAGCCCGGAGCAGCGGGAAAAGGCCGAGCAGGCTCGAGAGCGGCTGATCGAAGACCTGGCAGAGGTGGATGAGGCCCTGCTGGAGAGGTATGTCTCCGGAGAGGTCCCTGAGACGCAGGAGCTCAAGGAGGCCCTGCGCAGGGGGGTGCTGTCCCTCAAAGGCGTGCCTGTCTTTTGCGGGTCGGCCCTGAAGAACATCGGTGTCCAGCCGGTCCTGGACGGAATCTGCGATTTTCTGCCCTCACCGCTTGAAGTGGTCCAGGTCGAGGGGATCGATCCCAAAACCAGAAAGAAGAAGTCCTTTCCGGTCTCCCCCAGGGCGCCGCTCTCGGCCCTGGTGTTCAAGGTGACCATCGAAGGGGGGCGGCTGCTGACCCTGATGCGCCTCTATTCGGGCGTCCTGGAGGCAGGGGCGACGGTCTACAACTCGGCACAGGACCAGATGCAGCGGGTCGCCAGGCTCTTTACCCTCCATGCCGGCCAGAAGGACAGGCTGGACAGGGCCAAGGCCGGAGAGATCGTGGCTGCGGCCGGATTGAAGCAGGCCAGGACCGGGGACACCTTCTGCTCCAAGGATGACTCGATCATTCTGGAGCAGATCAGCAAGTACAAGCCAGTCATCTCCCTGGCCCTGGAGCCCAGGAACAGTTCGGAAGAGGAGAAGCTCCTGGAGGCTCTGGACAAGATGCTTCAGGAGGATCCAACCCTGTCCCTGCACCGGGATGAAGACACAGAGCAGATCATCCTCTCCGGGATGGGGGAACTCCACCTGGAGGTGATCCTGGATCGGTTGCGGAGGGGGAACAAGATCGAACTGAGGTCTGGCAGACCACAGGTGGTCTACCGCGAGACCATCGGGTCAACGGCCAGGGTCTCGGACGAGTTTCACCGCGAGCTCGGCGAAAAGATGCATTACGGCAAGGTGGAGCTGGAGGTCGAGCCCCTGGCCCGTGACAGGAGCAACCAGGTCCAGATGGAAGTGGACACCGACGGGTGGCCTCAGGCCTGGATCAATGCGGTCTATCAGGCGGTGGAGGATGGCCTTCAGAGCGGCGTGATCAAAGGGTATCCTGTTCAGGGGGTCAGAGTTCGGATCCTGGGGATGCAGAGGCTCCAGGACGGTTCCAGCGAAGTTGGCTACCACATGGCAGCCGGTTCGGCCCTGAAAAAGGCTCTGCACCAGGCCCAGCCCCTGCTCATGGAACCGATCATGATGGTGGAAATGGTCGCCCCGGAGGAGTTCATCGGCGACGTGGTCTCCCTGATTGGAAGCAAGGGGGGCAAGATCGAGAACATGTACGACCGGGGGGGAGGCAAAGTGGTCCAGGCCCTGGCCCCCCTGCGTCATCTCTTTGGGTTCTCCACCGAGCTGCGATCGGTCTCCCAGGGCCGGGGCAATTTCATCATGCGTTTTGAGAGGTTTGACGTCCTTGATTAAACTTTGAACCATGCTACCCTGATCCCCAGACATGACAGGGTGTGTCCCGCACACCGGCCGGCACAGGCCCTTTGAAGCCTCTGCTCCGGCCCTGCCCGGGCAGGAGCGAGCAGGATGGGAGGACGAATGAGAAAGGAGTGGTTCAACAGGTTGGTGGTCGTGTCCAACAGGCTGCCCATCGTGTTGAAATGGAATGAGGGACGCTGGAGCGTCAAGCCCGGATCAGGGGGGCTGGTCACGGCTCTGGCCCCTGTCCTCAGCCGCAACGGGGGAGTCTGGATGGGCTGGCCCGGGACCTACGATGACGAGGATGTTCAGGAACCCCTGCGCGAGTTCTCCGATGAGCAGGGCTACTGGCTGCATCCGGTCACCCTGGACTACGACGATGTCCAGGGCTACTACTACGGTTTCTCCAATGAGATCCTCTGGCCCCTCCTGCACGGCTTTCACACCAGGTGCAACTTCGAGCCCGACTACTGGGACAAATACAGGAAAGTCAACCGGGTCTTTGCCCGCGACCTGCTCCAGGCCACTGGAGACGACGACTACATCTGGGTTCACGACTACCACCTCATGTGCGTGGCCCAGGAACTCAAACAATTCGGGGGAAAGAGGAAGATCGGCTTTTTCCTGCACATTCCCTTTCCCGGTCCGGAGACGTTTCTGCGTCTCCCCTGGCGGCGCCAGATTCTGAGCGCCCTCCTGGACTACGACCTCCTCGGTTTCCAGACCCATGAAGACATGGAAAATTTTGTGGCCTGCCTGAAGTCCCTGTGCGCAGTCTTTGCAAGGGAGAGCAGCGACAGCCTGATCACGGTGACCTGCGGGGGCAAGAGTGTCAGGGTGGGCTGCTTTCCCATCTCCATCGATTTCGATGAGTTTTCCGAGCAGGCCGCTTCCAAGGAGGTTTCCCGAAGGACGGCCAAGCTCAATCTCCTTCACCCGGATCAGCAGATCATTCTCGGTGTCGACCGCCTCGATTACACCAAAGGCATTCCTGAGAGGCTGGAAGCCTTGCGCTGCGCCCTGAACCGGTTTCCGGACCTCAGGGGCAAGATCGCCCTGCTGCAGGTCCTGGTCCCCAGCCGGGAGGAGGTTCAGGAGTACCAGGAGCTCAAGAAGCACATCGAGCGTCTGGTGGGTCAGATCAACGGCCAGTTCACCGAACCGGGTTGGATCCCGATTCACTACCTGTATCGAAGCCTGGCCAAAGAAGAGCTGGTGTCCTTCTATCTGGCCTCGGAAATGGCCCTGATCACCCCCCTGTGGGACGGCATGAACCTGGTGGCCAAGGAGTACTGCGCCTGCAACTATCGGGAGAACGGGGTCCTCATCCTGAGCGAGTTCGCCGGGGCGGCTTCCCAGCTCCATCAGGACGCCATCCTGGTCAACCCCTACGATGTCAACGGAGTGGCCGAAGCCATCAGGCGCGGTTTCTACATGCACATGGCTGAGAGGAAAACCCGCATGAAACGCCTCAGGGAGCAGATCAAGACCTACGACATCCATTTCTGGCTGAACTCCTTTCTGGAGGCGGCTTTCGAAGGTCGGGCCAAGATCTGTCCCTACGAAGGCATCGGGACCTACCTGTCCAAGATCGATCACCTGTGAGCCGGAGTGGACGTGAGCTCCCGCACAGGGCCGCCCCTGGAGGCCAACCGGCCCAAGAAACATCTGGGGCAGAACTTTCTCATCGATCCCAATATCGGCCGAAAGATCGTGGCCAGCCTGGAGCCTGGCCCCCTGGACACGGTCGTTGAGATCGGTCCGGGACGGGGTGCCCTGACCCGGATTCTCGGCCAGAGCGGTGCAGCTGTGGTGGCTGTGGAACGGGACCAGGACCTGGCCTTCCAGCTCCGGAACCTCAACCCCGGCCTGCAGCTGATCATCGCCGATGCCCTGAGCCTGGACTGGTCCAGACTGGTCCGCCCTGGATGGAAGGTCATCGGAAACCTGCCCTATAATATCGCCTCCCCTCTGATCTGGGACCTGGTAGCCCAGGTCCCGCATGGGACCAGCATGGCCTTTCTGGTCCAGAAAGAAGTGGCCATGCGGCTGACGGCTCAGGAGGGCAACAGCAGCTTCGGCTCCCTTTCGGTCTGGGTCCAGAGCTTTGCCAGGACCAGGCTGGCCTTCAAGGTCGGCCCGAAGGTCTTCAGGCCCAGGCCCCGGGTCGAGTCTGCGCTGGTGATCTTCGAACGCCTGGCGGCCGGAGAGGAGCCCCACAACCCTGATCAGCTCGTGAGGCTGATCAGGATGTGCTTTCAGCAGAGGCGAAAGCAGCTGGGTACCATCCTCAAACCGGTCTGGAGCAGCCAGGTCCAGGAATGGCTCGAAGGCCAGGGCCTGGGAGCCCGTGTCAGGCCTGAACAGCTGTCGGTTCGGCAATTTAACATGCTGTCATCATTTATCTTTTCCTGAAACCCTTGCCAGTTGGGAAAATTTCGGCTTCCATGCCCAAAAATATGCTTGACACATGGCTTTCATAAAGTTTAGGCCTATATCCATATGTTGGCAGGTTGCGGCATGTTGAGCGGAATCGCCAGCACTTCAATGTGGTTGTGAAGAGTTTGGTTCAATGTCATTTTCCGGGCCTCAATCACTGTGGCTCTCATCGTGGCAGCCAGGCTCTTGTGGTTTCACACTTCAAAAGGAGGAAGGAAGAATGACAACGAAAGCAGACCTCATCGCCAAGATCGCCGAGAAATCGTCCTTGACCAAGGCTGATTCCGAGCGTGCCCTGAACGCATGCCTGAATGCTGTTGAGGACATTCTGGTCAAAGAGGGCAAGCTGACCCTGACCGGATTCGGCACCTTCCTGGTGGACCAGAGAAAAGAGCGCAAGGGCCGCAATCCTCAAACTGGAGCTGAGATCACGATTCCGGCTGCAAAAGTGGTCAAGTTCCGTCCCGGCAAACTGCTCAAAGACGCCGTCAAATAGCCATCTGGGGGAACCATGATTCCTGGCGAGTCCATCGACAGCTTGCTTCCGCAGGACCTTCCCTGGTGGAGGCCAGATCACGCAATCTTTTTTGGAGTCCTCTATGCCGTCCTGATCGGCTTGGGTTCCGGGCTGGGTGTGGTCTTCGTCAAATCTCTTCTGCAGAGTGTCAAACTCGGCAAGAAAGACAAGGACGTTTCCTGATTCCCTGACCTCTGTTGCTTTTCATGCAGCCAAAAGAGCCCGGCCGTTTTTTGTGGCCCGGGCTTTTTTTCTTGCCAGAATGAGAGTTTATGATTACGATACTCTATTTGACAAAAACTAAAGCCGAGCGCCATCAGGCGATGATGTGGTCCAAGGAGGTGAGACAACGTGCCAGGTATCATTCTCAGTGACAGTGACAACTTCGACTTCGCGCTGCGAAAATTCAAGAAGCAGTGCGAAAAGGCGGGCATCCTTTCTGAGCTGAAGAAGCGTCAGCATTATGAAAAGCCCAGCGTTCAGAAGAAGAAAAAGGAAGCTGCCGCCAGGAAAAGGCTCATGAAGAAGATGCGCAAGTCTCGCTATTCCTGATCCAGACATTCGATTTCAAAGCCTTAAATCGGCTGCCCCTGCTCCAGGGGCAGCCGCACCTCTCATCCCGTTCTCACTTCAACTGCCTTGAGCGCAAGCCTCAGAGAGTGCATGACTCAATCCTCTCCAGGCAAGACAGGGAAACATTGACCTGCATGACCGACAGGGTATCGTCCAGACATGGGATATCGGATTGAGAACTGGAACCCGGAAAGGGCTGACGAGGCCCCTGTCCGGCAAACCAGAACCTCACGCCTGCTCGACTTTCCGGACGTCCTCACCTTCCTGAGCCGCTTTGCCTTTTCAGAACCAGGCCGGCGGGCCTGTCTGGTGCTGGAGCCGTTTGAGGATCGCATGGCCCTGGACAGGGCTACAGCGGTCCTGGATCAAGCCCTGCAGGAATCGCAGGTGCTCATCGCATCCTGCCAGTGGTTTCCGGAACTGGAAGGCGTTTTAGAGACGGTGCAGGGAGAACGGCCCCTGGACGAGGATGGCCTGTGGGCTGTGCGGACGGTCCTGGAGGCGGCCCGCAGGGTTCACACCCGGTTGTCCGGGTTCTCTGCTGAAACAGTCCCTGACCTGGCGGAGTTTGTCCAGGGCTTTGCCTGGCCTGAGAAGACCTGGCAGGGGCTGAATCGCTGCCTTGATCCTGAAGGCGGGATCACGGACCAGAGCAGCCCTGAGCTCTTGAGTGTCCGGCAGGAGCTGCGGCAGATCCAAAGGCAGTGCACCAGAAAGGTCAGCGAGTATCTCCAGCAGGGAAAGATCACCGAGTACCTCCAGGACGAGTACCTGACCATTTCCGCAGACCGCTACGTTCTGGCCCTGAAGGCCAACTTCAAGGGCCGGGTGTCAGGGATCATCCACGATTACTCCCAGACCGGAGAGACCTGCTATGTCGAGCCCCTGGTCCTGGTGGAGCTGAACAACACCCTGCAGGAGCTGAAACAGGAGGAGCGGGAGGCCAGGAAGAAGGTCCTGGCCCATCTCAGCTCCCTGATCAGACAGGAGCTGGAGACCAATTTCAGGGCGTACTCCTGGCTGGTGTCCATGGATGTCCTCCAGGCCAAGGTCCGACTGGCTTCAGACATCGACGGCCGGCCCATAGACATGAGCGAGGAGGCCCCGCTGCAGCTCAAGGGGGCCCGGCACCCCATCCTGGCCATGGAATCGGGATCGGTCCATGAAGTGGATATCGAGCTTGGACCAGGACAAAAGGCGCTCATCATCAGCGGCGGGAACTCCGGGGGCAAGACCGTCAGCCTGAAGACACTGGGACTGATCGCCCTCATGGCCAGGACCGGCCTTCCGGTGCCGGTGCGCCATTCCAGCAGCCTCCCTTTCTGGGCCCATGTGCATGTTTTCCTGGGGGATGAGCAGAGCCTGCAGGAGCACCTGAGCACCTTCACCGCTCAGATCGAATCCTTTCAACAGGCCTGGTCCAGCATGAACAGGTCGACTCTGGTCATCCTGGACGAGTTCGGGGCCGGCACGGACCCAAGCCAGGGAGCGGCCCTGGCCCAGGCCGTGATCGACTGCCTGGTGGACAGGGGGGCCTGGGTGGCTGCGGCCACGCATTTTCCGGCCCTCAAGGCCTACGCCCTGACCAGGGATGAGGTCAGGGCGGCCTCGATGCTCTTTGACCCGGACACCAAGCTGCCCCTCTTCAGCATCGCCTACGAGCAGGTGGGCTCGAGCCAGGCCCTGGACGTGGCCCGGGAATACGGCATGCCTCAGGAGATTCTCGAACGGGCTGCGGAATACCTCCTTCTGGACGGAGACGACTCGTCAACACTGCTCGAAAGGCTCAATCGACTGGCTCACGAGCGGGAGCAGGAGCTCAAAAGACTCCAGGCTGAGAAAGAGGCTGTGGCCAGGGAAAAGTCAAGGCTCAAGGAGCGGATGGCCTCTGAGCTGAGCCGAATGGAAAAGCAGGTCACGGCCACTGCCAGAGAGATCATCCAGGAGTGGAAGCAGGGCCGGCTCGGCCGCAAGCAGGCCCTGAAAAAGCTGGGGCAGACCAAGAAAGATCTCCGGCACAGGATCCAGGATTCCACCGATACCGGGACTGAAAAACCGCCCCCTGCCTGGGAGGAGCTCCATCCGGGCAAAACCGTGTGGTATCCGCAGTGGAACAAGAAGGCCACGGTTCTGGACCTGGATGAAAAAAAGCACAAGGTCAAAATCGACCTCGGGGGGGTCAATATCTGGGTCGAACCATGGGAAATCAGTGCTGCCCGGTCATCCACGCAGGCTGGTTCGGCCACCAGGGTCCAGTCCGCCCGCTCCGAGCAGAGCAGCTTTCTCCTCGACTTGCGCGGTCAGCGAATGGACGAAGCCCGGAGCAGCGTGCACCGGTTTCTGGATCAGGCCATGCTCCAGGGGAGGAGCGAGCTGGAGATCATTCACGGCCGGGGCACCGGGGCCCTCAGGCAGGTGGTCCATGAGGCCCTGGAGGAGACGCGTGGCGTCGCCAGGTACGAATTGGCCCCGGAGAACAGGGGCGGCGACGGCGTGACCCTGGTTGAGCTGAGCTGAGGACAATCATGCCCAGGATCAGTTCCCAGACGATCGAGGACATCAAGTCCAGGCTGGATATGATCGAGCTGATCCGGCGCTATGTGGATCTCAAGCCTGCCGGCGGCCGGTTCATGGGAGTCTGCCCTTTTCACCAGGAGACCAAACCGTCCATGAGCGTCAATCCAGAGCAGGGCTTTTACTACTGCTTTGGCTGCCAGGCTTCCGGGGACGCGATAGATTTTTACTGCAGGATCAACGGCCTGGACTTTGTCGACGGGCTCAAGGAGCTGGCCAGCGAGGTCGGGGTCACTATCGATCATCAGGCCGGGGATGACCAGCAGCACAAGGCCGGTGAGCGGAAAATCGTCCTGGAGATGCACGAACTGGCGCAAGCGTTTTTCCGGCGTGGACTCCAGGGGCGTCAGGGTGAGGCTGCCAGGCAGTACCTGGCCAACAGGGGCGTGGACCGCTCAGTGATCGATCACTTCGGCCTGGGCTGGAGCCCCGACTCCTGGAACGGGCTCAAGAACCAGCTGGTGCAGAAGGGATACCGCCCTGAACAGGGGGTGACCGGGGGCCTCCTTTCCCAGAACGCCAATGGCCGGATCTACGACCGGTTCCGAAGCCGGGTCATCTTTCCCATTCATGACCTCAACGGCCGGGTCGTGGCCTTTGGCGGCCGGGTCATCGGCGATGGGGAGCCCAAGTACCTCAACAGCAGCGAGTCGCCGATCTTCAAGAAGGGGGATCTGCTCTACGGTCTGCACCAGGCCAGGAAGGCGGTCACGCAGTCGAAACAGGTCCTGCTGACCGAGGGCTACGCCGATGTCATCTCCATGGTCCAGTACGGGTTTGTCAATGCCTGCGGCGTGCTGGGCACGGCCCTGACCAGAAAGCAGGTTCAGAGGCTGGCCGGCTTGTGCCACACCGTCATTCTCGTCTTCGACGGGGACCGGGCAGGCCGGGAGGCGGCCCTGCGCAGCACGGAGATGATTCTGTGTGCAGGGCTCAAGGTCAGGGTCGTTGCCCTGCCGGACCAGGAGGATGTGGACAGCCTCCTGCGCCAGGAGGGGGCTGAAGCCCTGAACGGGCTGATCCAGGAAGCAGAGCAGGGCCTTGCCTTTTGTCTGAACATGATTACTTCTCTCTCCTCTCCAAAAGAGGTCATGGCCTGGGCGCTGCGTTTTCTCAAGTCCATGCAGGACGTGTCCTACAGGGCCTACTACCTGCCCAGGCTGGCTGAGGGGTTGAAGGTGTCAGAGATCGAGCTCCGCAAGGCGCTCAGCGAGACTGCTTCGTCCAGGCAAGAGTTCTCCGCCTCCCTGTCGGGGTTCAGTCCCGGCCAGAGGGACAGGGAGCTGCTGGGATTCGCCGTCAGGCACCCCGAATTCCTGAGTCAGCTGCAGGACATCGGCATTGAAGGCGTGCTGAGCACGCAGCGCGGTCGACAGTTCTGGACCAAGCTGATGCAGTACGGTCCCAGGGATGTGCTGCCCTCTCTGGATCAGGGGGAGAAGCAGTTCTTTATTCATGCCCGGATGCACAACATTGAGCATGAGGATCCATCTCGTGTGTTTGAGGATATCACCAATTTTGTGACCCAGACCAGGCGGGTCAAGGACAGAAAGACCCTCCAGGAGGCCTTGTCTCAGGCCCAGATCCGGGGGGATCTGAATGAGCAGGCCAGATTGCTTGAGCATTACAGTAATCTTGTGAAGGGGGCGGAATGAGCAACGTGAAGGATATTCAGCAGATCAAGACGCTCATAGCCAGGGGCAAGCAGCGCGGGTACCTGACGTTTGAGGAACTCAACGAGGCTTTGCCGGCAGAGGTCAATGAACCGGAACAGATCGAGGAGATCATCACGATTTTCCAGCAACTGGAAATCTCGATCATTGACGGCAGCAGCAACAAGCGGATCGGGGTCATCCCCAAGGAGGTGGGCCTGGAGCTCGTCAGTCAGGGCGAGAGCAACGATTCCGAGGAAGAGGAGGCCACAGAGCTCTCCAGGAGCTCGGATCCGGTCCGGATGTATCTCCATGAAATGGGACTGGTCCCATTGCTGGACCGGGACGGCGAGGTCCACATCGCCAAGAAGATCGAAGCCGGGGAGATGGAAGTCCTCTTCGCTCTGGTGGAGGTCCCGGTGGCCATCGAGTACCTGATCAGCGTGGGCGAAGAGCTCAAAAAGGGCAATGTCAAGCTCAAGGACGTGGTCAAGACCATCGAGGAGGACGATCCCACGGAAGAGGAGATGAACCAGAGAGAACGGGTCATCCATCTCCTGGACGAGATCAAGAAGATCTATCGCAAGAAATGCACGGTCTACTCCAAGCTCAACGAGACAGCCACGCTGTCCAGGCGGGTCCGGGGCATTCAGGACCGGGTCCTGGACTACAAGCACGATATCGTGAACCGGCTGGTGAACATCAAGCTGGAAAAGAAGCTCATTGACGAGATCATCGAGAACATCGGCGACTACGTCCGGCAGATGAACAATTGCCGCCGTGATTACTCGGCCTACGTGCTCTCGGTGGGCAAGACCCAGCATGAAATCGAGGACCTCTTCTCCAAGCTGGAGAAGAGGGAGGTCAACCCGGTGGTCGTGGCCGATGCCCTGGGGATGACCGTGGAAGAGGTGTTCTCCTTCAAGGAGATGCTCACCGGGAAGATGGAGATCCTGCAGAGGCTGGAGGAGAAGTGCTGTCACGACGTGCACGAGCTCGAAGACATCCTGTGGAGGATGGAAAACGGCAATCGGCTGGCCCTGAGGGCCAAGCAGGAGCTCATCCGGGCCAATCTCAGGCTGGTGGTCTCGATTGCCAAGAAATACACCAACCGCGGCCTGCAGTTCCTGGATCTGATTCAGGAAGGCAACATCGGACTCATGAAGGCTGTGGACAAGTTCGAGTACCAGCGGGGCTACAAGTTCTCCACCTATGCCACCTGGTGGATCAGGCAGGCCATCACCCGGGCCATCGCCGACCAGGCCAGGACCATCCGCATCCCGGTGCACATGATCGAGACCATCAACAAGCTGGTTCGAACTTCCAGATATCTGGTCCAGGAACTGGGGCGGGACCCCCTGCCCGAGGAAATCGCCGAGCGGATGGACTACCCCCTGGAAAAGGTCAAGAAGGTTCTCAGGATCGCCAAGGAGCCCATTTCCCTGGAAACGCCCATCGGCGACGAGGAAGACTCCAGCCTGGGCGATTTCATCGAGGACAAGCGGGCCCTGGCTCCAGCGGACGAGGTCGTGCACACCAAGCTCGGAGATCAGATTCAGCACCTCCTCTCGGAGCTCACGCCCAGAGAGGAGCAGGTCCTGCGCAAGCGTTTCGGCCTCGGGGAGAAGTCGGATCACACCCTGGAGGAGGTGGGCAAACTCTTCAACGTCACCCGGGAGCGGATCCGCCAGATCGAGGCCAAGGCGCTGCGCAAGCTCAAGCATCCTTCCAGGAGCCAGATCCTGCGCTCCTACTATGAAGGCTGAGTCCTGACCCTGCCTTCAGCGTCAACCGGCATGCGATGGAGCTGCCTGGGAGAGCAGGCCTTCACCTGCATGCCTTTCTTCACCTCGGCCGGCCGGAGCCCAACCCGGCCTGCCGGTCCCTCTTGATGATCGAGGTTCTTCCGAACCCCGCTGGATTCCCGGCGGGGTTTTCTGTCTTCATGGCTTTGGGAAACAACCTTGTCTGACGGCTCTGATTGGTTTATCATTTGAGGACAATGAAAAAATCAGCGGGGACACCCAGACCAGGGTCAGACAGGGGGAGATGGCCCCCTGGATGGGCACCAGACCGGGAGAGGTTCAGGTTCCAGGGGCTGTGCTGCGTCTTCTGGTGCCTTGCACTGACCCTCCTGGCTGGAGCAGCCCCGTCCGGTGCAGATTCCTGGCAGGTCCGTGCCAGGTGGGTCCCTGACGGCGACACCCTGCATCTGGAGCGAGGAGCGGTGGTTCGACTCAAGGGGGTCGATGCCCCTGAAATGGACCATGAAGGCGGCCGACATCAGTACTTTGCCCGGGAGGCCAGACAGGGCCTGCGCCGTCTGGTTCTGGACACGGCCTTGCGCATGGACACGGCCACGATGGCACGGGACCGGTTTGACAGGATTCTGGCCGAAGTCTGGCTGCCTGACGGTCGACTCCTGAATCAGGTCCTGGTGAGGCAGGGGCTGGCCTTCTTGTATCCGCATCCCAGGCAGAAGCTCACAGACCCGGAAGGGCTGCTGTCAGCCCAGAAGCAGGCCATGCTCGAGGGGCAGGGGTTCTGGGCCAGGATTCTGAGCATGAGGGAGGCCGGGGAAACCTTTATTGGAAACAGACGCAGCAGACGTTTTCATCGACCTGAATGCCCCTATGGCCGGGGAATGAGCAGGTCCAACCACATCGAGTTTCCCTCCCTGCGGCAGGCCTTTGCCGCAGGGTATGCGCCGTGTCGCGAGTGCACGCCCTGGCCCGATGGAGGGTGAGCTGTTGTTCAAGCCCGAGTCGAGGCCGGCAGGTCATCGGACCATGGGCTGTGAGACGTCATGTGGGACTGAAAACAGCGAATTCGAGATCATCCGGCAACCGGATGAGCTCGAAGGGAGGTGGGTATGAACATCCTCTTTGTCTATCCCCAATACCCTGATACGTTCTGGAGCTTCAAGCACGCCTTGAAGTTCATCTCCAAAAAAGCGGCTTTCCCCCCCCTTGGACTGCTCACCGTGGCTTCGCTCCTGCCGCAGGACTGGAACAAGCGCCTCGTGGACCTCAATGTCGAGGACCTGCATGACGAGGATCTGGCCTGGGCCGAGATGGTCTTCATCAGCGCCATGCTCGTTCAGAAAGAGAGCGCCAGGGAGGTCATCGCCCGGAGCAAGGCCTGGGGCAAAACCATCGTGGCCGGGGGGCCGGTCTTTCTGACCCAGTACGATCAGTTCCCGGACGTGGATCATTTTGTCCTCGACGAGGGCGAGGTCACGCTGCCCCTCTTTCTGGAGGATCTGGCCAGGGGCAGGGCGAAACGGATCTACTCCTCGAAGGAGCGCCCGGAGCTCTCCAGGACTCCGATCCCGGACTGGTCCCTGATCAAGATCAAAAAGTACGCGACCATGCCCATCCAGTACTCCAGGGGCTGTCCCTTCAACTGCGAGTTCTGCGACATCGACCTGCTGAACGGAAAAAAGACCAGGACCAAGTCTCCGGAGCAGATGAAGGCCGAGCTTCAGGCTCTCTACGATCAGGGATGGCGGGCCAGCGTCTTTATCGTCGACGACAACTTCATCGGGAACAAGAAAAACGTCAAGGCCATGCTTCCGGAAATCATCGCCTGGCAGCGTGAGCACGACTTCCCCTTCACCCTGCTGACCGAGGCCAGCGTGAATCTGGCTGAAGACGAGCACCTCATGAACCTCATGAGTGCGGCCAACTTCAACAAGGTCTTCCTCGGTCTGGAAACACCGTGTCTGGAGAGTCTCAGAGAGTGCGGCAAGACCCAGAACACCTCCACCGATCTGGTGGACGTCGTCCGCATCATCCATCAGCACGGCATGCAGGTCATGGGGGGGTTCATCGTCGGTTTCGACAGCGACACCGAATCGATCTTCGAGAGCCAGATCAGGTTCATTCAGCAGATCGGTGTGGTCACGGCCATGGTCGGCATCCTGGGGGCCATTCCCCAGACCAGGCTCTGGCACCGCCTCAGGGCCGAAGGCAGGCTGCTCACCGAAACGAGCGGCGACAACACTGACGGCAGCTTGAACTTCATCCCCAAGATGGGCACCCACCAGCTCCTGGAGGGCTACCGCAGCGTGGTCAGCACCATCTACACGCCCCGCTTCTACTACAAAAGGATCCACACCTTTCTCAAGAGCTACAGGCCAACAGCCAAGGGCCGCTTTTCCAAGGACGAGCTCAAGGCCCTGCTCAGGAGCATCTGGAGAATCGGTCTCTTTTCCAAGTCCTGCCTGCTCTACTGGAGGCTGGTCCTGGTCACGGCCGCAACCCGGATCAGGTCACTGCCTGCGGCGATTGAGCTGGCCATATACGGCTACCATTTCCAGAAGCTGGCCAAGCAGTGCGCCAAGGAATTGAAGAAAGGCGGGAGCCGGGGGGCAAAGACCCTGACCAGCTGTTGAGGTCAGCCCTGCTGCGGTCCCGCGGGCTCAGGCCCCTGAGTTCCGGGCCAGTCTCTGGGCCGCCTCCCTGGCCTGGTCCAGGATGGTCTCTTCCCCCTCCACCCGCCGGTTGTGCATGAGCAGGCGACCGTCGCAGATCGTGGTCGTCACGCAATCCCCGTTGGCCGCATAGACGAGGTTGGAGATCAAGGTGTGATTGGGAACCAGCTGGGGGTGGTTCAGATCCACCAGGATGCAGTCTGCCAGCCTGCCCTCCCTGATTTCTCCGCAGTCCAGGCCGAAGATGCGGGCCCCGGACCTCGTGGCCGCCTCAAAGATCTCCTGAGCCGGCATGAGGGTCGGGTCCTTGGCCTGAGCCTTGGCCGCGAGCGAGGCGATCTTCATCTCCTCCAGCATGTCCAGATTGTTGTTCGACGAGCACCCGTCAGTTCCCAGACCGATGCGGATGCCCCTGGACCTGAGCCGGGCATAGGGAAAGAAGCCGGAGCAGAGCTTCAGGTTTGAGGCCGGGTTGTGGATGACGCTGACATCGTGCTCTGCCAGGAGGTCCATGTCCGATTCCGTGAGCCAGATGGCGTGGCAGGCGCAGAGCTGGGGGCCGAGCATGCCCAGGCTGTTCAGGTATTCGACCGGGGTCATGCCCCACATGTCTCTGGCGTCCTGGAACTCCTTTTCCGTCTCCCCGAGGTGCAGGTGGATGAGGACACCGTGCTGGAGGGCGAAGTCCCGGGCCTTGATCAGGGAGGCCTGTCCCACGGAATAGATGGCGTGGGGGCCCAGAGCAAAGGTGATCCGATCCGAGGTCTGGCTGTCCTGTTCATAGAGTTCCAGACATTCCTGCCAGCGTTTGCGGGCTGTCCCCGGATCGTTGAAGTCGATGAAGACCGAGGACAGGGCCGCCCGGATGCCCATGTCTTCCACCGCCCTGGCGGTGGCCCCGTAGTGCCAGTACATGTCGTTGAAGAAGGTCGTCCCGGTCTTGATCATCTCCAGGCAGGCCAGCCTGGCCCCGATGGTCACGTCCTCCGGCTTCAGCCTGGCTTCCATGGGCCAGATGTAGTTGTTGAGCCAGGTGTGGAGCTCCATGTCGTCGGCATAGCCCCTGAGCAGGGTCATGGCGGCATGGGTGTGTCCGTTGACAAAAGACGGCAGGATGGCCTGATGCGAACCGTCGAGGATCTGATCGGCTTCAAAGGCCAGATTGGGGCCGATGCGCGAGAACCTGCTTCCCTGGATGAGGACGTCCTGTTCTCTTCCCTGGCAGAGGACGTTTTTGATCAGAATGGACATGGTCAAGGCCTTGGTTGTTGATGTCTCGCAGCAGCCCTGTCCCTGGCAGGGCTTGGCTGTCTGCGCCCGAAAATGGTTTCAACTCCGCGCAGAGCAGGATCCACGACCGGAATCAGGCAATGGAGCGGTTTCCTGGGACACGCCCGAGGGGAGTGTAGCCCAATCGGCTGTCTTGATCAAAGCCTTGAAAGCCAGGCAGGGCAGTCTGTTTTTTTTGTTGAACATCATTTTTTTTCTTGAAACAAGTTTATTTCTTTAATATATGTATGATAACCTGTTCATTGCTTTTTCCGGCCAAGGCGGAGCACACCACACCATCCGGAGGTCAGACGTCGTGGAAAAGAAATCGACCTTTCTCCAGCTCAAGGAGACTGAGCGGGAGTACCGGCGGGAGCTCATTCTGGACGCTGCCATGAAACTCTTTTCCGAGCGGCCGTTTTCGGAGATCGGCATGCGCGACATCGCCAAGGAAGCCGGGATCTCCCCGGCCTCCATCTACCGGTACTACCCAAGCCGGGACACGATCCTGATGGAGGTCCTGGGACAGGACATTCAGGAAGGACAGGAAAAGCAGAAAAAGCGGCTGGCCGACGGGACTGCGAGTATTGAGGAGATCGCTACCGGAATCGTCGATTTCTTTCTGGACAAGGACTCCACTCTCCATCTCCTGAGCCACTTCATGCTCAAGGAGGACGTCGACCACGAAACCATGGACCGCTTTCTGGAGACCAGAGATTACTACCTCAATCATTTTGACCGCATCATGATCGATTCCGGGGCCGCCCCGGCGAACGTGCGCCTCTTTTCCCACGCCTTTTTTGCCTCCATGCTCGGGCTGATCATGGCTTTTCGCCATGACGAAGGCAAGTCAGAGGAGGAAAACCGGCATCATCTCCACCGATTGGCCCGGTTGACCGCCACGATCTTCAAAAACGGGATACCGGGTTGAGCCTCGCCGGGCAGCGCCTCATCAGGATGGGCTGCACCAGGCTCCAGTTCCGCATGGGGCCTGGGAGAGGCTGCACCCGTTCCCGAGCTGGTGCAGCGCCCCGGGATCTCCCCTGACAGTGGCCTTGACCACCCGGCCCAGAAAGAGGCTGCTGCCTTCGCCGATCGAGGCTTCCCTGTCCTGAAAATCAAACTCGGTTTGAGCCCCTGAGGCCCCGTTGGTCCTGGCGATGCCCCTCAAGTCCCTGTCAAGCCTGTCCATGACCCATTCCGTCGCAGCAGCGAGATCTTCAAAGGTGTCCGGGGCGGGAAGGCCGACGATCACCAAGGCCCCTTCAGGGCCGGGCTTGATCTGGACCTCCTTTTCCAGGTGCACTGAGCTGGTGATGGCCCCAATGGCGTTGGCCACCTCGGCATGGTCCGGGACCAGAGTCCTCGCGTTCAACAGCGCTCCGGCCCTGGTCAGGAACGAGCGGGCCGGGGCGCCGATGCCCACCAGGGGGCGGGACAGGGTCAACTGAACGGCAAAGTCGGGGTTCGTCTTTTCAAAAGCGGCCTCAAAAAGGGTTGTGCAGAGCGGGCATGGCCTCTGCGTCGAGATGTCCCGCTGCCCGGGCAGGCTGGCCAGGAAGAGGTCTCTGGCCAGGCTCTGAACGATGAGCTCCAGCAGGCGATCCACCAGCCCCTTGTCGGGAAACCCGTTCAGCCTGGCCAGAAGTCCGGCCATTCTCTGCGGGGCTTCCGGCCTGCCCAGATTGATCTCTCCCTTGATCCGGAGCAGGTCTGTGGGTGTGAGGCCGCAGCGGGCCACAACCCCCTGCTGTTCCAGCCTGTCCACTTTGAGCAGGTTCCAGTGCAGGGACCGGCATTGCTCGGCCAGTTCAGGAAGGCTGCGGGGGCGTTCCTTGAGGGCCTTGACAATGGCCCCTTCCTCCGGGCTGAGCTGGGAAAGGGGTGGAGGGGCATCGGCCAGGCACAGGATGTCCGTCCACCTGGGATCCCCCTGAGAGCTGTTCAGCCTGAACTCCAGGAAGTCAATGGCCTTCAGGACTGCAGGCCATTGGGCCTGGACCCTGCTCAGGGGGGTCACCCGTTCGGGGCCAAAGGCGATGTCCCCCTTGTGCAGGGCAATACGGCTGTCTCCTCCCAATCCGCTGGTGGTGACATCAATGGCCCTGACATGGGTCCTCAATGTCCCCAGCAGGGCCCCGGACTCGCACAGGCTGACCTGGCCCTGTCTGATGGAAGCCACGTCAGTGGTCGTCCCGCCCATGTCCACGACCAGAGCGTTCTCGATCCCGGTCAGCTTCCGGCCTCCGGCCACACTGGCAGCAGGTCCTGAAAGCACGGTCTCCACCGGTCTCTCCAGGGCGGTGGACAGGGACATCAGGGAGCCGTCCCCCTTGACCACAGCGATGGGGGCATGAATGGAGAAGCTGTCCAGAATGGTGTTCAGGCTGGAGAGGAACGACTCCAGGTAGGGAATGATCCTGGCATTGATGACCGCAGTCCTGGCCCGGGCGATGAAGTTGAGCATGGAGGACAGTTCGTGCCCGCAGGTGACGCTGAGCCCGGTGGAGGCCCTGAGGAGCTCTTTGACCTGGATTTCGTGCATGGGGTTGACCGAGCCGGCGAAGCCCGAGACGGCAAAGGCGGTGATCTCCTGGTCAGAGACCAGGGCCCGGGCCGTTTGGCGGATCTCGTCCGGGCAGACCGGCTCCAGCTCCCGTCCGTTGATGTCCATCCTGCCCTGGACCACCGCCTGGGGGTGGTGACCGATCTCTTGCGGGTCGAAGAGGCCCTGCTGGGGCATGATCAGCAGCCCGACCTTCTGGCCCCGGCCTTCGACCACGGCATTGGTGGCCAGGGTGGTGGACACGGACACCAGCTGAACGTGTCCGAGCAGATCCTGGTTGAGAAGCGACAGCCCCTTGCTCACGCCGACGGCATAATCCCAGTGGGTGGTCGGGGTCTTGCCCTTGTCCAGAAGCACATTGGCGGCAAAGTCGTAGAGGGCCAGGTCGGTGAAGGTGCCTCCGGCATCGATGCCCAGACCGATGCGTTGAGGCTGTGAGGACGCGTTCATGGAGGTGCTCCGAAATCCGTGGTGATTGGTGAGAGGCTGTGGGTCAGGCTGAGTCAACGCTGCTGCTTTTTTGGGATGGTCAGAGGTTGGAGGAGAGATTGAAAAAGATGTCGTTTTCCAGGTACACCTGTTCAAGCTGGCTTTGAAACTGGTGCAGGCTGATGTTGGACCTCTTGGCCAGCTCCAGGGTCACGACCCGGATCAGGGAGTTGAAGATGGTGATGTCCCCGAACAGGGGAATGTTCTTGGAGGCGGCCACGACAGAATGGTCGGCAAAGGAGAGCAGGGGGCAGAGGGCGCTGTCGGCGACGACCGCCAGGTCCTTGTTCTGCCTCTTGGCCGTCTTGCCCAGACGGAGGAGCTCGTTGGGGTACCTGGTGGTGGAAAAGATGATCACCAGGCTGCGGGAGGAGGAGTTCACCAGCCAGTCCAGAGAGGTGGAGTCGCTGCCCTGGAGGATGTGAATCCCGTGTCGGAGCTTGGACAGGCACCAGCCCATGAAGTAGGCCGGGGCATAGGACAGGCGGGAGCCGACGACGAGGATTTCAGGATACTCCTCGATCATGTCCACCAGGCCGATGATGTCTTCCAGGGCGATGGACTTGTAGAAGTGCTTCAGGTTCTCTATGCCCTCGAACACGACCTGCTGCAGCCTGTCCATGGATTTGTCTCTGGCGTTGGAGATGTCCACTCTGTCCAGAAAGCTGACTTCGGTGTCCACGAGGTCACGAAGATCATGGAGGAAGCGATGGTAGCCCGAGTACCCCAGGCGCTGGACGAAGCGGACCACGCTGGCTTCACTGACCCCCGAGGCTGAGGCCAGTTCCTTGATGGTCATGAAGACCACCTTTTTGGGGTTGGCCAGGATGAATTCGCTGACCCGCTGTCCCTTGATGGTCAGGGAGGGATGGATTTCCCGCAGCTTCTTGGTCAGAGATGTGGCAGCTGGAGCGGACATGGCTGACCTCCTGGAGAGGAGAGGGTCTGGCTCGCTGAAACGTGAGGGGCCTGTTTTCAGCATTTGTTTCAAAAGTGAAATAAATATTTCATGCACGGTCCTCTTTGTCAACCATTCGGGCCCTGTTCAGGACAGAGCAGTTGTCCGGGGTCACGAGAAGCTGCTGAGGTGAAAATGGGGTAAGGCAAATATTTGAGGTCTTTTTCCAAGAGATGAGAGGTTTCTGGAGCTCTGGACTGGAGATGAATTGGATTGTTATAGAACTTTCATGTTGACAAAAATATTTCATTTTGGAAGTCTCCACCATGATGCGATTTTTTCTGTCCCTCACCTGTGGGCTGGTGTCCTCATCACATGGACCGCATCAGGAACGGCTGACGGGCACAAGAGGCGCATCAGGGCGGAGTGACGGTGGAAGACGGGGGGTGTCGTCCATCCCGGCGTGGGAATCGATTCTGCAAACCAACATTCTGGAGGCGTGCCATGACAGAGATGCTCAATTCGCTTGCTGAAACACTGATCAAGGGAAAAATGAACGAGATGGCCGGTCTGACCCAGCAGGCCCTGGACAGCGGCCTGTCTGCCGAGGACATTCTGCAGAAAGGGTTGCTGGCGGGCATGGACGTGGTCGGGCAGCGCTTCAAGTCCGGGGAGATGTTCATCCCCGAGGTCCTGCGCAGTGCCAAGACCATGCACAAGGCCATGGAGATCCTCAGGCCCATCCTGGCTCAAGCCGACATCAAGGCTGCCGGGAAATTCATGATCGCCACCGTTGAAGGCGACCTCCACGACATCGGCAAGAATCTGGTGGCCATGATGTTTGAAGGGGCCGGGTTCGAGGTCATCAATCTGGGCATCGACCAGAAGTCCCAGGCCATTGTCGACGCGGTCAAGACGCATCAGCCGGATATTCTCGGCCTGTCAGCCCTGTTGACCACGACCATGCCCAAGATGGAAGAGACCATCAACGCCCTCAAGGAAGCGGGCGTGCGCGACGGGATGCGGATCATGGTCGGCGGAGCGCCGGTCACTGAAGACTTTGCCAAAAAGATTGGAGCCGATGGATATGCTCCCAATGCCGCCACTGCTGTGGACAGGGCCAAAGAGTATCTCCAATAAGAACACCTGGAGTGACTATGACACTGCCAACTCTCTCTGGAGGGATGTATCGACCGCTGTCAGACAGGGACATCACGACCATCCATGAGGCAGCCCTGACCCTGCTGGAAACAGTTGGGGTGGGCTTTGAGCCGGGACTGGAAGAGGCCGCTCGCATTCTCGAGCAGGGGGGGGCTTCGGTTGACTGGGAGCGGGACCGGGTGGTCATTCCCCGGGACCTGGTCTCCCGGTGCTGCGACGAGGCCCCCAGCCAGGTGGTCCTCTACAGCCGGGACGGCCGGAACGACCTGGACCTGCAGGAGCACATCGTGCATCTGGGCACCGGGGGCGCGGCGGTCAAGATCCTGGACCTGGAGACAGGCAAGGCCCGCTCGACCACGCTCAATGACCTGCATCAGCTTGGCCGGCTCGTGGATCAGCTGGAGAACATCCATTTCTTTCTCCGGCCCTGTATCCCGACGGACATCCCGGAAGAGGCCTACGATGTGAACATCTACTACACCTGCTTCAGGTCCACGGCCAAGCACATCATGGGCGGGGTCAACGATGTGCAGCAGCTGCACAAGGTCATGGAGATGGCCTCCATGCTCGCCGGGAGCAGAGAGGCGGTCATGGAGAAGCCCTTCTTCTCCATCATCACCTCCTTCATCATCAGCCCTCTCAAGTTGAGCACCCATCCGGTCAGGATCATGCTCGAGTGTGTCAAGAACGGCATCCCGGTGGCCCTGTCCGGAGCTCCGATGGCCGGCTCCACCGCCCCCCTGACCATGGCCGGGGCCCTGGCCCAGACCCATGCGGAGCAGCTGGCCGGGATCGCCCTCTGCCAGCTGGCCCATCCAGGGGCCAAGGTGCTCTATGGGGGCATTCCGGGGCGGGCCGACCTGAGGACCATGGGCTACTGCGGCGGAGCCGTGGAGTGCGGGATCATGAATGCAGCCATTCACCAGCTGGCCCATCATGTCCGGGTTCCCAACTACAACTCCTCGGGGCTTTCCGATTCCAAGATCCCCGATGCCCAGGCAGGCTGGGAAAAAGGGATGTCCACGCTGCTCACGGCCATGGGCGGGTCCAACTATGTCCATCATGCCGCGGGGATGCTCGAGTCCATGATCGGCATCGCCTATGAGCAGTTCGTGATCGATGACGAGATCATCGGCATGGCCAGGCGGGTCCTGAGGGGCATCGACATCGACAAGGACCACCTGGCCCTGGAGGTCATCGAAGAGGTCGGCCCCGGCGGTGAGTTCATCACCTCGGACCACACCTTTGACCACATGTACAGTGAGTACTACCCCGGCAACGGGGTCACGGACCGCAACGACCGGGCCACATGGACCCAGGAGGGCGAGCTCGATGCCTGGATGCGGGCCAGGGCCATGGTCAAGGCCAGGCTGGAGCAGCCGGAAGCCTCCTGGATTCCTGAGGATGTGGACGCCAGGATCAGGGAGAAGTTCGAGATCCTGCTCTGATTTCAGGTCAGACCTGAAATCAGAGCATTCCAAGACGTTCACTGTGCTTGCGCATCCAGCGGCTGTGCTCGTAACAAACTCAATCACAGGTTTTCAGGTGTCGGTGTTCAGGAAGAGAGCCTTCAAGTGAAGCCCTCGGGCAGAGTTTCTTCTCTGATCAACCCGGCCGAGTCGAACTCTTTGTCGACACGGAGGGAATCTTTTCTTCCCTCAACCATCCACCCTCAACCATCGACCTGTCAGCGCGGCCAGCGGCCGGGCTGACATTGGAGACAGACATGGTCGAGCTCAGGGTCAAGCCCCTGAATCAGACGATTGAGGCCAGCCGGGGAGAAACGGTTCGGGAGGCCCTGCAGAGAGGAGGCATCCATATTGACGGGGCCTGTGACGGACTTGGGGTCTGCGGGCAATGCACGGTCTGGGCCTCTGCTCAGGGTCCTGTTCCGGAGACGCCCCACGAGTCCATCTCCAGGACCCAGATGGACAGGGGGCTCCGCCTGTCCTGTCAGCTCAGGGCAGATCAGGACATGGAGCTGGAGCTTCATGGCAACTACACCCTCGAGGCCCATTTCAGGGACGAGTCCGGCCCGATTCTGGTTGGAGACTTCAGCCGTTCCCAGGTGCTCGATCCCGCGGTGAAGGTCATGCCGGCCAAGGATGGCTGGACGGTGTCCTACGAGCACGGCTCGGCAGAGCCTCTGGGCCAGTGGGCCGACCAGTTCGAGCCCAAGGGGCTGGCAGTGGACATCGGGACGACCACCCTGGTGGTGTCGCTGATCTCCCTGATCACCGGGCAGGAGCTGGCCAACGCCTCCAGCCTCAATCCTCAGATCCGTTTCGGGCACGATGTCCTGACCAGGGTCCAGAAGGGTTCGTCCCCTGAAGGCCTCAACGACCTGGCCTCCGCCGTCCGGGGAGGGGTGAACGACCTGATCCGCGAAGCCTGCCAGGCCTCATCCTCAGATCCCCTGGAGATCCTCGATGCCGTGGTCGGGGGAAACACGACCATGCTCGAGCTGTGCGCCGGAATCAACCCCGAGCCCCTGGGCCGGATCCCCTTCCAGGTGGACATCCCCAGCGGCAGCTGGGTGCCGGCCTCGAGTTTCGGCTTTGAGGCCAATCCCGCGGCCAGGGTCTACATCCCCCCGGTGGTCCACGCTTTTGTCGGGTCGGACATCAGCTCCGGCCTCCTTGTCAGCGATGGATTCTTCGAGGATGAAGGGCGGATGCTCTTTCTGGATGTGGGGACCAACGGAGAGATGGGGGTCAGCAACGGTCCACAGCGCCTGGTGACCTCCACGGCGGCCGGTCCGGCTTTTGAGGGCGCCGGGCTGTCCAGCGGGATGCGGGCCGCCCGGGGTGCGGTGGAGACGGTCACCCGCTGGGGCGACGAACTCCAGTTCGGGACCATCGGTGATGCCGAGCCACGGGGCATCTGCGGCAGCGGACTGATCGACCTTTTGACCATGCTGCTGTCCACCGGGATTCTGGATCCCTCCGGACGTCTGCACCGGGCCGAGGAGTGTCCTGACGTCCCTGAGGGGCTGAGGCGCCATCTGGATGAGGAGGATGAGCACCCCGTGTTTCGGATCAATCCGAATGTGGTCCTCAGGCAGAACGACATCAGGCAGCTTCAGCTGGCCAAGTCCGCGATCAGGACCGGGATGGACCTGCTGCTGGAGGAGGCCGGACTCGAACCGGAAGCCCTGGACCGGGTGGTCATCGGGGGGGGGTTCGGCAACTATCTCCGTCCCCCGAGCCTGGAGGCCATTGGCATGCTGCCGCCGAACACGGCCCACAAGGTCTCCTTTGGGGGCAACACCAGCTGGAGGGGGTGTGCAGAGCTGCTGGTCAGCGTGGCCAGGCGGCGCTTTCTGGAACAGGAAGTCAACCATGTCCGCCACCTCCCGATAGCCGAAAAGACCGAGTTCATGGACCGTTTCGTCCAGAACATGGAATTTCCCGAACCGGCCCTGGAGCCGTCGTGCGAGACAGAAGACCGGCCCCTTTCCGGTTTGCAGGCCACATGACCGTGCGGACCGCCTGGGTGCAGGCCCGCTGACAGACCAAGACAGACCGAAAACCTACGGAGGCGCTATGCTCGTTGTCGGAGAACTCATCAACGCCAGCCGCAAGGCCATTGGCGAAGCCATCAAGGCCGCGGATGCGAAAGCCATCCAGGACGTGGCCATTCAGCAGCAGGAGAGAGGGGCCGATTTCATTGATGTCAATGCCGGGATCTTTGTGGGCGAGGAGTCGGCCTACATGAACTGGCTCATCGAGACTGTTCAGCAGGCTGTGGACCGACCGTGCTGCATCGACAGCCCGGATCCCCAGGTTGTGGACCAGGCCCTGGCCGTGCACCAGGGCCCGCCCATGATCAACTCCATCTCCCTGGAAAAAGAGCGCTACGAGGCCATGCTCCCGGTGATCTCCAAAGGGAAGTGCAAGGTCGTGGCCCTGTGCATGAGCGATTCAGGCATGCCGGAGACGGCTGAGGACAGGTTCGCCATCGCCGAGGAGCTGGTGAACAAGCTCGTCCAGCAGGGTCTGCAACAGGGCGACATCTATGTCGATCCCCTGGTCCAGCCGGTGTCCACCGACGACCGCTACGGGATGGAGTTCCTCAAGGCCATTCGGATGATCATGACCAGGCTGGACGGTGTGCACACCGTGTGCGGCCTGTCCAACATCTCCTACGGCCTGCCCAAGCGGGGCCTTCTGAACCGGACCTTCATGGCCATGGCAGTGGCCTCGGGACTGGACGGGGCCATTGTCAACCCTCTGGACAGGCAGATGATGGCCACGATCCAGGCGGCCGAAGCTCTGGCCGGGCGCCAGGAATACTGCATGGAATATCTGGACGCCTACCGGGAAGGTCACCTCGAAATCTAAATCACCTCCGGCTCTGGCAGGCTGGAGAAACAAGGGAGTGTGCGATGTTCAAGAGAGGACGATTGGGCGGATTGGACGGCGGTCTGTACAGGCCATTTGATGCATCAGATATCCGCAAGGTTCACCGGGCCGTGGTCCGGATCATGTCCGAGGTCGGCGTGACCGTGCACAACGAGCGGGCCTTCAAGCTGTTCAAGGACAGGGGAATCCCCACTGACGACGAGCAGCAGCTCGTCTTCATCCCCGAAGGCTTTCTCGAAGACTGCATTGATGCGGCCCCGTCCGAGCTGATCCTGCACGCCAGGGAGAAACCTGAGAACAACATCTATGTCGGGGGCCGGCGGGTCCACTTCGGCAGCGGGGGGACAGCCCTGAATGTCCTGGATCTGGACAGCGGCGAGAAGCGGCCCTCCACCCTGGAGGACGTCCAGAACGTGTCCAGGCTCCTGGACGGCCTGGACAACGTCCACTTTCAGGTCATTCCGGTCTTCCCCAACGAGCTGCCCACGGAAAAAGTGGACATCAACCGCTTCTTCGCCGCCATCAACAACACCAACAAGCACGTCCAGGGCGGAGTCTACACCACGGATGGCGTGCGCGAAGTGGTCGAGATGTGCTCCATGATCGCTGGAAGCAAGGAGAAGCTCCGGCAGGAGCCCTTCATCTCCTTCATCACCTGCGTCATCAGCCCCCTGCAGATCGACAAGCACTACGGCGACCTGCTCATGACCTGCGCCGAGTCGGGGCTGCCCCTGTCCATGCCCTCGGAGCCGCTGACCGGGTCCACGGGTCCGGTGACCATTGCCGGCAACGTGGCCAACATCTGCGTGGAGACCCTGGCCGGGCTCTGTCTGGCCCAGCTCGTGAACCCCGGCACCCCGGTGCTCATGGCCTGCACCTCGACTTCGTCCGACCTGCGGGACATGAGCTATGCCTCCGGCTCGGTGGAAGAGGGCCTCATCAATTCCTGCGCCGCCCAGATGGCCCAATACTATCAGCTGCCCTTCTACGGTACGGCCGGGCAGTCTGATTCCAAAATCATGGATGCCCAGGCCGGTTTCGAGGGAGCGATCACCAACCTCCTGGTGGGAATGTCCGGGGCCAATTTCATCCATGACGCTGTGGGGCTCCTGGAGTTCTGCATGACGGCCAGCTACGAAAAATACGTCATGGACAATGAGATCATCGGCGAGGTGATGCGGGTCCTCAAGGGCGTCGACGTGGACGAGGAGACCCTTGCCGTTGAGGTCACAGCCGGAATCAGGGATGAGGGCAACTACCTGCTGACCGACCACACCCTGAATCACATGCGCCACGAGCACTTTGTGCCCAGGATCGCGGACCGGAACCAGAGGGAGATCTGGGAGATGGAGGGCAAGAAGGATACCTTCAAGCGTTGCCAGGAGGAGGCCAGGAGGATTCTGCAGGAGCACCAGCCTGTCCCTGTGGATGATAAAACAATTCAGGCCCTTCGGGACAGGTTCCAGAATTTTGTCCTATAACGGTTCACTTTTCCTCCCAAGTCGTGTAGCCAAAGGGCGATCTCTTGGGGGGCGTTCGATGCGAACGCACATCCCTGTCCGGACTGGACAGGGTCATCCGGACAGGGCTGTCTCCTCAAACTCACCTATGAACAGGGACTGTTATGGCTAAGAAACGCGTGCTGGGTCACCATGTGAACAGCGAATGGTGCAAGGGCTGTGGGATATGTGTGCATTTCTGCCCCAAAAACGTGCTCGAACTGGACGCGAAAGGGGTGGCCGTCGCCGTCCGTCCGGAGGACTGCATCGGGTGCCAGCTGTGCGAGCGGCGGTGCCCGGATCTGGCCATTGAAGTGGAGATCGAAGAGGAGCAGGAAGCAGCATGAGCAACAGAAACGTGAAATTCATCCAGGGGAACGAAGTCTGTGTCGAGGCCGCGCTGTATGCCGGCCTGGATTTTTTTGCCGGCTATCCGATCACCCCGTCTTCCGAGATCACCGAGCACATGGCCTCCAGACTCCCGGGTATCGGGGGCAAGTTTCTGCAGATGGAGGATGAGATTTCCTCCCTGTGCGCCATCATCGGGGCCTCGCTCACAGGCCACAAGGTCATGACCGCCACCAGCGGGCCCGGCTTTTCCCTGATGCAGGAGGCCCTGGGCTTCGCCATCATGGCCGAGATCCCCAGCGTGATCGTGGATGTCCAGCGCGGCGGCCCGTCCACCGGACTGCCGACCCATGGAAGCCAGGGCGACATCTATCAGGCCAGGTGGGGGACCCACGGGGATCACTCCATCATCGCCCTGACGGCTTCAAATCATCAGGAAGTGTTCAAAATGACGGTCGAGGCCTTCAATATGGCCGAAACCTACCGGACTCCGGTCATTCTGCTCCTCGACGAAATGGTCGGCCACATGCGCGAGCGGGTCGAAATTCCAGAGCCTGATGCGATCCCAGTCGTCGGCCGCCTGCGGACCTCGGTGCCTGAAGGTGTCGATTATCATCCCTATCTGCCCAGGGAGGACGGGCGGTTGCCCATGTCCGATTTCGGGGGCAAGCACCGCTACAACGTGACCGGCCTGTATCACGACATGTGGGGGTTTCCCACCCAGGATCCTCAGGTCATCCATGGGCTGATCCACCACCTGGTGGACAAGATCGAGAACAACGTTCACCAGATCACCAGACACAAAGAATATTTCCTGGAGGACGCAAACTGCATCCTCATTTCCTACGGCTCTTCCGTCCGGTCGGCTCTGCACATCGTCAAAAACCGCCGCAGCAGGGGTGAGAAGCTGGGACTGCTGGAGCTGCAGTCCCTGTGGCCATTCCCACGGGATCTGGTCCGGGAGAAATGCGCCGGTGCCCAGTACGTGGTTGTTGTGGAGATGAACATGGGCCAGGTGGTTCAGGAAGTGAAGAATGTGGTCGAGGATCCGGACCGGGTCTTTCTGGCCAACAGAGTGGATGGCGAGTTCATTTCCGACTTCGATATCAAAAACATGCTCAGGCTGATTCAGGGCAGGGGGGTCTAGTCATGTCGATCAAGGAGTACGTTCGCGAGCGGTTCTTTCCCCATATCTGGTGCCCTGGTTGCGGACATGGCATTGTCCTGAACAATCTGCTCCGGGCTGTGGAGGAGCTGGGTCTGAAGAAGAAGTCCATGGTCATGGTCTCCGGAATCGGCTGTTCGTCAAGGATCTCCGGGTATGTCGACTTCCACACCCTGCACACCATCCATGGCCGGGCTCTGGCTTTCGCCACCGGGGTGAAGATGAGCCAGCCGGAGCTCAATGTCCTCATCCCCATGGGCGACGGCGACGCCCTGGCCATAGGCGGGAACCACTTCATTCATGCCTGCCGGCGGAACATGGACATGACGGCCATCATCATGA